>JAIEQA010000053.1 GCA_019748095.1 Caulobacteraceae bacterium
CCGCCCTCTCCCTCCAGTACGGAGCCGATCAGGGTCAGCGGCACCACGGCATGGCCGGGAACGGAGATATGCAGGGTATAGGTCTGACCGGCCGCGGGGGCCTTGGACGTGAACCCGACGCCCGAACCTGTCGCCCATTCCGCGACCTGGATGAAATAGGTCCCGGCCGTGGCGAACCTGTGGGTCAGATAGGAGTCGGTGCGTGCACCACCGTTGTCGCTGTTGTTGTCATCGTTGGCGGCAAGTTCAGTTCCGGCCGCATTGAACACACGCAGGGTAGTGTCAAATCCGGCTCCATCGATGTCGAACGTCACACTGGCACCCGCGCCGACGGTGAAGGCATAGTATTCGAGCCCGCCGTGGGTCCGACCCAGAACGGTGGCATGAGGAACCGTCGTTGCGTTGACGACGTCGCTGCGCGCCAGCAGGTCAAAACCACCGTCCACATTGACAGCAGTGGCGATCGAGCCATTGGCCGTTGTCTGCGCCTTGACGATGTCTGGTGCACCGCCGCCCTGTCCCGGCGCGCCCGTCGCCGAGATCCGGTCGTCGCCGTCCCCGCCCCGCATCACATCGGCTCCGCCACCCCCCTCGATGACATTGTCGTTCGCATCGCCGGTCAGCGTGTCCGAAAAGGAGGACCCGATGATCCCCTCGATGCCGGAGAGGCTGTCGACCCCGTCACCCCCGCTGGCGGACCCGGTTGCGAGATTGACGCTGACCCCCGTCCCGTTGGCTCCCTGATAGAGGGCGATGTCGAACCCGTCGCCCCCGATAAGGGTGTCATTCCCGGCCCCGCCGCTGAGAGTATCGTTCCCGCTGCCGCCATTGAGACGGTCGTCCCCGCTTCCGCCATTCAGACGGTCGTCGCCGGCCAGGCCGTTCAGCGTATCATTTCCGCCCAACCCGGACAGGACATCGCCAAAGGCGGAGCCCTCGATCAGATTGTCCGTGACGTCCCCGTTCAGGGTCAGCCCACCGTTCGGGGCCTCGGCCGCGACAGAAACATCGGCGAACTGGAACACCTCAATATTGATCAGCGTGTCCGTGCCGTCCGGACCCGAAATGATCGCTGCATTGCCGCTGTAGGTGATGGTGTAGGCGCTGCGGACGCCAGAGAACACGGCAGTGTCATGGCCCAAACCTCCATCCAGGGTGTCTGCTCCCGCACCACCGGTCAGCCGATTTGCGTCGGCGTTCCCGTAGATCAGGTCCGCGCCGGAGCCCCCGATGGCGTTCTCGATCACCGCGCCGATGGCGATGGCGACATTGCCGACAAGACCGCCAACACTTGAGAACGCCCCCTGCCGGAGATCGATCACTGCCGCCTCGGCATAGCCGGAGAAGTCCAGGGTATCGGTTCCACCGGCGTCCCAGATGGCGAAGATCAAATCCGTGGACGCACTCGTCGCCGCATACCAGGGCCGGTCGGCGGTCGAATTGAAGCCGTAGACAGTGTCGCCGGTCCGCGTGGTCGTGTTGGCCCCGTAGAGGCGCTGGACGGCCGCGATGTCATCCAGCAGGGGGACTGCCGCATATTGCCGCGCGCCGGACGGGGCGTTGAAATTCCCGCCCGTGTTCGACTCGCTGAAATAGGACATTACCGTGTACTGACGGCTGTCCTCATAATAGACGGCGTCGGCCGAATAGGTGATCGAGACGCCCTCGGCGGCATTGTAGGCCGCCGGATGCGACAGGCCGATCGCATGGCCGATCTCATGCGTTATGACCTGGAAGCCATAGCCGAGCAGCACCGGATTGGCGTTGTAGGCCAGGCCGCTGTTGATCCACACATCCCCGGCGTTGGACATGGAACCGACGCTGCCCGGCATATAGGCGAAGGCGGCCGAACCGGTCTGACCCGAGCTGTAGTTGGAGAACAGCATGGTGGCGGCGTTCGAGAACCCGTCGCCGTCGTTCACCCGGTTGAAGGTTACGTTCGCCACATCGGACCAGGCCTGCAGCGCCTGCAGGGTCACCCCGATCTGAAGGTCGGTGAACCGCTGGAACCCTGACGTGTCCGTGGGCAGGGTCTCGGGCGCGCTCGACCGGAAGGCGAAGGTGACCGAGGCGGCCTGGCCCAGGCCGGTCCCCCAGGTCGCATTCGTTCGCCCCAGCTGGGCTGCCGCTTCCGCTGTGGTGAAACTGTCCTTGCCGTTTGGCCCGGTTCCGCCCCGGTCGTCGGCATTCAGCGTGGCGAACGGGCTCTGCTGCCCGCTCTCGTACACGGCGTGAAACCCGCCGCAGCAGCCACACCGCAGATAGCCTCCCACGTCGCCGAAGGCGGGCGTGGGCTCTCCGCGCCCTGATCCGTCAAGCCCGTCCCCCATGGTTCACCCACTCACGCACCGCCCCCCGGAGGACCCGTCTAGCAGGTTTCACACGCCCCGGGCTTACGAACCCTGAACCGCGCTTCAACTTGTCGCTATCATCCGGCCGCCCCCGTTCAGCCGAGCTCCAGCCCCGACAGGGTCTCGAACCCCGGCTCCCCGGCGAGGGCCGCCAGTTGATCGAACGCCGCCATGATATGGTAGAGGGAGCTCGCCGGCGCGGTCTCGTCGACGAAGCCGCCGTCCGGCAGCCGCTTGTCGCGCCACAGCCCGTCCGGCGTGAGATACAGCCACAGCGCCCGCAGCGCGGCTCCGGCATCGGCCAGCAGGACGGCGCGTTCCCCGTCCCGCGACTCCCGGGCCAGCAACAGCGCCGCCTTCAACCACTCCGTCTGGGGCCACAGCCGGGCGCGGCCGCTCCGGACCGTTCCGTCATCATTCAGCGCGTCCTGGGCAACGCCGCTGCGCAACGCGACGCCGGCGCGGCCGGCAGCATACAGACGGCGTGCGGCGGCAGCGATATCGTCCCGCCCGCGCGCCCGGGCGTGCCGGGTCAGCAGCCACGCCCATTCGAACTGGTGCCCCGGCTCGACCAGCCGCCCGTCCTCACCGGCGGCCGGCTGCCAGTCCGCGTCAAAGAACTCCCGCAGCATGCCGCTGTCCCGGTCGATGAACCGGCTCAGGGCCAGGTCGACGATCCGGTCCGACAGCTGCGCCCAGACCGGGTCCGGCGATTGCCCCTCCCAAGCCATGGCCGCCTCCAGCAGATGCATCTGGGCGTTGGCCTGGTAGGGCCGGGCCCCGGCCTCACGGAACCCGCCGTTCGGCAGGGCCCCCGCCAGAATCCGGTCGCGCAGGGCGACGGCCGCCGTCTCCGGGTCTGCGCCCCCTGCCCCCGCCGCCCGGGTGGCCGCCAGGGCCAGAAGCACGAACGCCTGGTCATACAGGCGCGCGGTCTCATCAAGGGGCGTGCCGTCCAGCGCAACCGAGGCCCGCACATCGCCGTCCGGGCGCCGGAAGCGGGTCGCCAGAGCCGCCAGACCACTGTCGACGGCACCGCGCCACGGCCCGGCCCAGCCCCGCTGCGCAGCCTGGGCATAGACATAGGTCTGGCGCGCCTGGACGAGCGACCGGCTGGACCCGCCCAGGGCCCGGCCGTCCAGACCGAGGGTTTCGGCAAATCCCTGCCCCGCCTGAAGCCCGACCGTGGCCCACAGCGGCAGGGCGCGCAGCCGCAACCAGTCCGCCAGCCGCCGCGCGCCGTCACCCAGCCCCTCCGGCGGGGTCGGGCTGAAATCCAGATGCGCCGGCGAACTGGCCCGGACCCGTTCCACCACGCGTTTGACGTCCTGCGACCGGCCCAGATCGGCGATCAGGACCGCATCACGTTCGACCACAACGGCCAGGTTGCGCACCCCCAGAAGCGCCACCAGCACCCCGTCCGGGGCCCGGACCAGACAGCCGTCGGCATCCTCGAAGATATGGGCCCCGACATCCCCCTCGCCCGAGGCAGCGATTGCGTCCCAGGCCCCCATGTCCGACCAGACGAAATCGACCGCCAGTACACTGGCCAGCCGGGTCCGCTCCATCACCGCATAGTCGATCGAGATCCGCGGGGCGGCGTTGAACGCCGGTCCCAGAACCTGCACCGTGCCACCGTCGGCGGCCGGCAGGGCGGCCCGCGCCGCCGCTTCCACACCGGGGGCAAAGGTGGCCAGCTGGTCCAGCAACAGGCCGGCCGACACCATGAAATTACCGCTGTTCCACAGATAGCCCCGGGCGATGTAGTCGCTCGCCGTGGCCCCATCCGGCTTCTCGACGAAGGCGTCTACAGCCGACAGGCCGGGCCCGGCCGGGCGGATATAGCCATAGGCCGCGGACGGCGCGTCCGGCCGGACACCGAGGGTGACGATCCGCCCGCCGGCAGCAGCCCCTGCGGCCTCCCGGACCGCATTCCGAAAGGCGTCATGGTCCGGAATATGGTGATCCGAGGCGACGAAGGCCGCCACCCCGTCGGGGTTCTCCCGCTGGATCCAAGCCGCCGCCGCCGCCATGGCCGGGGCCGAGTCCCGGGCCTCGGGCTCCAGCAGAACCTGGGCCTCGACGCCCAATTCGGCCAGCTGGTCCAGAATCCAGCCCCGGTGCGCGACACCACCGACCACCACCACCTTGCCGTCCTGCCCGGCCAGCGGCGCGGTCCTCACGACGGCATCCTGAAACAGCGAACGGTTGCCGGACATGGGCAGGAACTGCTTGGGCCGCGAGGGCCGCGAGGCGGGCCACAGGCGGGTTCCGCCGCCGCCGCACAGAATTACCGGATAGAGGATCATCGCTCCTCAATAGCGACTTCGACCCAGCGCCGAAACCGGAATGGCGCAGGTTCAGGCCACACGCCGGAATGGGTGACAGGGCCCCCCGCTGCCGCTAGGGAGCGGCCCATGGACGAGAGTGAACGGCAATCCGAGGAACGCGGCTGGGCCACGGCGAAGACGCTGGCCGAGGCCCTGCCCTATATCCAGGTCTATGACCGCGAGACCGTGGTCATCAAATACGGCGGCCATGCCATGGGCGAGGTCGCCGTGGCCAAACAGTTCGCCGCCGATGTGGTGCTGCTGAAACTGATGGGGGTGAACCCGGTCGTGGTGCACGGCGGCGGGCCCCAGATCAGCGCCATGCTGGACAAGGCCGGGGTCAAGTCCGCCTTCATTGACGGCCTCAGGGTCACCGATCGCGACACCATGGCGGTCGCCGAAATGGTCCTGTCCGGCGCGGTCAACAAGGAGATCGCCCACTGGATCACCGTCGCCGGTCGCGAGGCCGACGTCCGGGGCGTGGGCCTGTCGGGCAAGGACGCCGGCCTGCTGACGGTCGAAAAGACCACCCGCACCAAGCGCGATCCCGACAGCCTGATCGAGCATGAGGTCGATCTCGGCTTCGTGGGCGAACCCACGAGGGTCGACCCCAAACTGATCGCCGGCCTGATCGCGTCGGAGACCGAGGACTGGGTGCCGGTCATCGCCCCCATCGGCGTGGCCGAGGACGGACAGACCTATAACGTCAATGCCGACACCGTCGCCGGGGCCGTCGCCGGGGCCCTGCACGCCAAACGGATGCTGCTGCTGACCGACGTCAAGGGCGTGCTCAACAAGGACGGCGACATCATCCGCCAGATGACCGTGGCCGAGGCACAGGCCCTGATCGACGACGGCACCGCCTCGGGCGGCATGATCCCCAAGCTGGAAACCGCCATGGCCGCCGTCCGCGCCGGGGTCGAGGCCGTGGTCATCCTCGACGGCCGCCGCCCCCACGCCATGCTGGTCGAGCTGTTCACCGAATACGGCGCGGGCACCCTGGTGAAGGCGTGACGCTGGACCTCGCCCACATCGACGCCTGGGTCTTCGATCTGGACGACACCCTGTACCCCCGCGAACAGGGCGTCATGAGCCTCGTCCAGGGCCGGATCAACGCCTTCATGGTCGATGCCGTCGGCCTGCCCTCCGACGAGGCCCGGGTGCTGCAGAAACAGTTCCTCAACGAGCACGGCACCACCCTGGCCGGACTGATGGCCAACTATGCCATCGACCCGGTGCGCTTCCTGCGCGAGGTCCATGACGTGCCGTTGGACAGTCTGGAGCCCAACCCCCGGCTCGACGCCGTGCTGGCGGGCCTGCCCGGCCGCAAATACGTCCTGACCAACGGGGCCCGCTTCCATGCGGCCCGGGTGCTGGACCGGATCGGCATTACGGCCCGTTTCGACGGCGTCTTCGCCATCGAGGACATGGACCTGACGCCCAAGCCCGCGCCCTCGACCTATCGCCATTTCCTCGACCGGTTCGGGGTCGATCCGCACCGGGCCGTCTTCTTCGAGGACACGCCCCGCAACCTGGCCCCGGCCAGGGCGCTGGGCATGGCCACCGTCCTGATCGGCGACGGTCATGGCCATGAGATCGGCGACTGGGTCGACGCCCGGGCCGCCCACCTGCTCGATTTTCTGACCCCCTATGCGATGAAGGATGCCGCATGACCGACCATGCCGAACTGGAAGCCGTGATCGAGGCCGCCTGGGAGGCGCGCGCCGATCTGTCGCCCGCCACCCAGGGCGAGACCCGCCGGGCCGTCGAGACCGCCCTGGCCCTGCTCGATTCCGGTCAGGCCCGGGTCGCCTCGCGCGGCGAGGACGGCGTCTGGACCACCCATCAGTGGCTCAAGAAGGCGGTGCTGCTGTCCTTCCGCCTGAACGACAACGAGATCATGCGCGCGGGCGACCGGGGCCTGTCCTCGCCCGCGCCCGGTGTCGGGCCCTGGTATGACAAGGTGCCCAACAAGTTCGGCGACTGGACCGGCAATGATTTCAAACAGGCCGGCTTCCGCGCCGTTCCCGGTTCGATCGTGCGTCAGGGAGCCTTCATCGGCCGCAACGTCGTTCTTATGCCCTCGTTCGTGAACATCGGGGCCTATGTGGACGAGGGCTCCATGGTCGACGGCTGGGCCACGGTCGGCTCCTGCGCCCAGATCGGCAAGAATGTGCACCTGTCCGGCGGCGTCGGCATCGGCGGGGTGCTGGAACCGCTGCAGGCCAATCCCACCATCATCGAGGACGGCTGTTTCATCGGGGCCCGCTCCGAGGTGGTCGAGGGCGTGATCGTGCGCGAGGGGGCCGTCCTGTCGATGGGGGTCTTCCTGTCGGCCTCGACGAAGATCGTCGACCGCGCCACGGGCGAGGTGACCCGCGGCGAGGTGCCAGCGTACAGCGTCGTCGTCCCCGGCAGCCTGCCCGATCCGAACGGCGGCCCGTCCCTGTCCTGCGCCGTCATCGTCAAGCGCGTCGACGCCCAGACGCGGGCGAAGACGGCGGTGAACGAGTTGCTCAGGGAGTGAGGACCGGCCGGGTCGGGCTCAGCTTCCACCGGCGTAGATCGAGCCCTCGCTGACCGTGTGCATCACACCGATCACACGCGCATCGGAGTCCTGGACCCGGATTTCCCGCAACCAGTCGAGCAACAACTGGCTGCCGAGGCGTTCCTGGCAGAAGGCCACGGCGCGGCGCTGATAGGGGTCGTCCTCATCGTGCGGCGTATGCTGATCGAGAAAGGCCAGGGAGACCCGGGCCAGCCGATCAAGGGCCGGAAGCCACCAGTCCACGGGATAGGTTCCCAGTTCGATCCCGCCGGGGACCAGCAGCGTCTCATTCAGAAAGGCGGTCGTCCGCTTCTGGGCCAGCACACCTGTGTCGATCGCCAGGGCTGTGTAGCGCAGCAGGTCGACGACATTGTGCGACCGCTCGTACTGTCGCGCGAGATTGCCGACCTTCAACGGTTGGGCGACGAGGACGTGAGGGGCCGCCGGCACCGGCTTGACCAGATCCAGGGTCGTGGCTCCGGCCTCCGGCACCAGACTCATGCCCGGATAGTTGAGGCTGGGCGTGCCGAGTGCCCTGTCCGTGACAAATTTCCGGTACTGCCAGATCGTAACCGTGCCGCCAGGACGCTCTCTCGAAAGCCAGCCGTGAACCGCCATGGAACCCAGCCCGCCCGAGAGCCGGGCATGGAGACGCTCGGGCTGTTCAAAGAAATCGTATCCGGTGACGACCTCCAGGTCGGTCGGCGGAGGCGCGACCGGACTCATCCACATGATCCTCGCGCCATCCGGAACCCGGTACCGGGGCAGGCTGTCGTGGCAGATGATGAACAGCGTCATGGGTGATCAGCCCGGGCGCTCAACGCGTGCGGCGCAGATAGCCATCCGGGGCCACTGAAATCAGAAGCTTGTCGTCGATGCCACTGTCGATCTCGAACTCGGAATGGGTCTTGAGATAGTCCCAGACTGCGGTCTTGGGATTGTCTCCGGGGCCCCAGGGCCGATCGGGGAACATCCCGGCCGGCAGGTCCTCGACGATCGTGTCGAACACCACGCAGTAGCTGCCGACGCTGGTCAGGGGCGCATAGGCCTCCAGCTCGGCACGAACATGGTCGTGGGTGTGGTTGCTGTCGAGCAGCACCATGACCGTTCGATAGTTCGCCGCAAGGGCCCGGACCTCTTCAACAACCTCGGGAGCCACGCTGGAGCCCTGGATCATGTGAATCCGGCTGGCCATCGGGTGGGCCTCGATGGCGGCCCGGTTGTGCGGGCGGATATCGATGTCGACCCCGATCACCCTGCGTTGCGACACCCGCGGATCGATCGTCCGGCCCGCCTCGATCGCATCGGTCATGTCGAGCAGGGCCAGCAGGGACGCGCTGTAGACCAGAGACCCGCCATGGGCGATGCCGGTTTCGATGATCAGATCCGGGCGGACGGACCAGACCAGTTCCTGCAACGCCGCCATGTCCTGCGGGTACTGGATGATCGGCCGCCCCTGCCAGGAGAAGTTGTAGGAATAGCGGGGCAGGGTCGACTCCACCATGAAATCGCTTGCCGCGGAACACATCCGCTCATGGGATCGGGCCTGCGCAATCCGACCCGCAACTTCTTCGCTAAAGGCGTTCATTCTCAAACCTGGCTGGCGAAGGGACATGATGAATCACGTTGGAACGTGAGTGGCCGTAATGCGAAGCGTACGGACGCGCCACCCCCAAATTGGCCGTCCCGACTGCCGGTACGCCGGGAAGAGCCTCCGCCTCTGCCCACCCTTCGCTCACCAGGGCTGGGGAAGCGAGGGAACCGGGACGGTCGGGACGCCGACCACCCGTTCCGGATCCACGGCGTTGTCGGGGCGCGCACCGAAGCGCAGGAGGTCCCGGCGGCCGTAGACGTCCGCGACCCCTTCCGCCATCTGACGGATGGTGACAGGCCGGCCGGAGCAGACGTTGATGGCACCCTCCCCGTCCCCCACCGCGACCCCGGCAATCATCTGGCCGGCCAGGGCGACATCGAGGAAATCCCGGATCTGGGTTCCAGTGGTCAGTTCGGCGACCTCTCCGGCAGCGAGGCGCGCATGAAGATAGGGCAGGAAGCGGCGGGGATCCTCGCCTTCTCCATACAGGTAGAAGAGGCGGCACCAGGCGAAACTGATCCCATGCGCCGGCAGAATCTGCGACAGGGCAGTAAAGGCGGCGGCCTTGGCGGCGGCATAGGGAGTGGTTGGGGCCAAGGGCGTCCCGATCGTCAGGTCCGCGCCACCTAGGGCGTACTCGAAACAGGTTCCCACGCCGACGAACCGCCGGACGCCGGCGCTGATCGCGCCCTGCGCCAGCGCCAGGGTTCCCCGCAGGCAGTCGAGGTTGCGGGGGGAGTCCAGGTAGAGCCCTGGCTCGGCATACCAGGCCGCGTGAATGACGGTATCGACCCCTTCAAGCGCGGAAGCCCACCACTCAGCGCTTTCAGCAAACAGATCCGGTGTCACCGTGACGGTTGCCGCATGGTCTTTTTCGAAGTGGCTCTCGCGGCCAGCCCGCACGACCACCCGGATGTCGACCCCGCGCTGGCCCAGATCGCGGAGAATCTGGCGCCCCACGAAGCCCGTCGCCCCGGTCAGAAGCATCGTGCCGGTCAAGTGACCTCCAGCCGTGGCACGGCGGTGACAAAGCGGGTGCCTGTGGCTGCCAGTCCCGCCAGCTGTTCCCTGACCTCGTCGGCGATGTTCCAGGGCAGGATCAGGACGAAATCGGGACGCGCGGCTTCCAGTGCCCCGGGCGCGAGGATCGGGATGTGGCTGCCCGGCATGAAACGATCCTGTTTGGCCGCAGCCGCATCACAGACAAACGGCAGCAGATCGGGACGGACCCCCGCATAGTTCAACAGGGTGTTGCCCTTGGCCGCCGCCCCATAGGCCGCAACCGAGCGGCCCAGACGCTTCTGCTCCAGCAGGAAGGTCAGCAGCGCGTTCTTGATGCCGTCCGCCCGGCCCTGAAAGTCCTCATAGAAGGTGGCCGTATCCATGCCGCGCCGGACTTCCTCGCCCAGGACGGCGTCAACCCGTTCGGACCGCACGTGGGACGCGGCCTCGTGACAGCCATAGACCCGCAGGCTCCCGCCATGGGTCGGCAGTTCCTCCACATCGAACACGCGCAGCCCCGCCCCGGCGAAGATGCGCTCAACGGTCAGCAGCGACAGATAGGAGAAATGCTCATGGTAGACCGTGTCGAACTGGGCGAACTCGACCAGCCGCATCAGGTGGGGGAACTCAAGGGTGACGACCCCTTCGGGCTTGAGCAGGGTCGCCAGTCCGCAGGTGAAGTCATTGATGTCCGGGACATGGGCATAGACGTTGTTGCCACACACCAGATCTGCGGCCATCCCGTCCGCGACCAGCTGCCTCGCCAGTTCCTCTCCAAAGAACGCACGCACCACCGGAATACCGAGAGCCTCGGCCGCCGAGGCTGTACTGTCCGTCGGCTCGACCCCGAGGCAGGGGATGCCGGCAGCGAGGAAGTTCCTGAGAAGATAGCCGTCGTTCGAGGCCACCTCCACGACCCGGCTCGCCGCATCGAGGCCGAGTCGGGCCGTGATCATGTCGGCGTATCGCGCCGCGTGGGCCAGCCAGCTGCGCGAGGTCGAGGAGAAGTAGGCATAGTCGGCGCTGAACAGCGCATCGGCCCCGGCATAGTCCTCGGTCTGGACAAGCCGGCACCGGCCGCAGGCGAACAACCGGAGCGGAAAGGTCGTCTCCGGCGCCCGCAGCGCGGCGGCGTCCAGATAGGCATTCGAGGGAGGCGCATGGCCGAGATCGAGGAACACCTGCTCCAGCGGAGCATGGCAGTGCCGACAGTTCATGGCTGGATGGCCTCGATCCCGGTCAGCAAGGGGTGAGCCGCATCCCTGGGCGAGAGGCCGCTCACCGGCAGCGGCCAGCCGATCGCCAGCGCAGGGTCATCGTGCCGCAAGCCACCCTCGTGAGAGGCGCTGTAGGCGCAGGAATGGAGATAGATCAACTCACAGTCGCTCGTCAGGGTCTGAAAGCCATGGGCGAAGCCCTCGGGCACATAGATCATGGTCCGGTTCTCCGCGCTCAGCTCGACTCCGTGCCAATGGCCAAATGTCCCGGACCCGGCGCGCAAGTCCACGATGACGTCGAGGATTGCCCCGGCGACACATTTCACCAGCTTGACCTCCGCCATCGGGGGCCGCTGGAAATGCAGGCCGCGGACGCTGCCGGCCTCACCGGTCAGGGAGGTGTTCATCTGGACCCACCGGGTGTTCAGGCCGTGGGCAGCGAATTCGGTCTCGCAGACCATCCGGGCAAAGAAGCCGCGGCTATCCTCACGCCGGTCGAGATCAATCCGGAAAGCGCCGACCAGGGGCAGGGGAGTAAAGATCATGGGGTGCCGTACATCTCGATCTGGTCCAGGCTCACGGTGCGCGGATCCGCCCCGCCCTCGACCTGGCGGTACCAGTCGATCGTCGCGGCGACCGTGTCGTCGAACCGCCAGCGCGGGTACCAGTCCAGCACGGCCGCGGCGCGGTCGATGGTCAGACCCAGCAGCCCGGCCTCATGGGGGGCCCCGGCCTCGGCGGAGGCCTCGCGCTGCCCGGGCCAGCGCGATAGTGCGGCGTCGACCAGATCCGAAACTGTCCGGACGTCTCCGGGCTCGGGTCCGAAATTGAAGGCCGAGGTCAGGGCCGGATCCCCGGTCTCGAAAAGCTGCCGGGCAAGGCTCAGATAGCCGGACAGTGGCTCGAGCACATGCTGCCACGGCCGGACGGCGGCCGGATTGCGGATCGCGACCGGCTCGCCCCGACCAAGGGCCCGGACGATGTCGGGGACGATCCGGTCCTCGGCCCAGTCGCCGCCGCCGATGACATTGCCCGCGCGCGCCGAGGCGATGCGGACCGGCGACCCTTCGAAGAAGGCGCTGCGATAGCTGGACACCGCCAGTTCGGTCGCCGCCTTCGAGGCGCTGTAGGGGTCATGGCCGCCCAGTCGATCCCCTTCCCGATAGGCATGGGACCATTCGCGGTTCTGGTAGACCTTGTCAGTGGTGACGATGACGACCGCACAGGTCCGCTCCAGCGTCCGCAGGGCGTCCAGGAGATGCACGGTCCCCTGGACATTGACGGCCCAGGTCTCGACGGGCTCGCGATAGGAGCGTCGGACCAGCGACTGGGCCGCGAGATGCAGGACAACATCGGGCTGGACTGCCTCCACCGCTGAGCGAACAGCCCCGGCATCACGGATGTCGCCCAGCCGGTGATCCATCACGGCGGCCAGTCCCAACTGGTCGAACAGGGCCGGAGTTGTCCCGGGCGGCAGGGCGAAGCCGTGGACCTCCGCGCCCAGCCGCGTCAGCCACAGGCTCAGCCAGGCCCCCTTGAAGCCGGTGTGTCCTGTGACCAGCACCCGCTTGCCGCGCCAGAAGGCGCTCATGCCCAGATCTTCCAGGGCGCCTCGCCCCTTGCCCAGAGACCTTCCAGGAAGGTGCGGTCCCTCAGGGTGTCCATGGCCGCCCAGAAGCCGCCATGGCGCCAGACCGCGAGGTCCCGCTCCATCGCCAGGGCCTCAAGCGGTCCGCGCTCCCAGATGGTGTCATCGCCCTCGATCCGGTCCAGCACCCCGGGCTCGCAGACGAAGAAGCCGCCGCTGATCCAGCGGCCGTCGCCGGTTGGCTTCTCGAGGAAGTTGGTGACGCGGTCGCCCTCGATCTCGATCGCGCCGAAACGCCCGGCCGGCTGGATTGCCGTTACCGTGGCCGAGACCCCCTGGGCCTTGTGAAAGGCGATCAGGGCGGTGATGTCCACGTCACTGACCCCGTCGCCATAGGTCATGCAGAACGGACCATCGATATGGTCCCGGACCCGCTTCAGCCGCCCCCCGGTCTGGGTCAGTTCGCCCGTGTCCACCAGAGTCACCTTCCAGGGCTCCGCCTTGCGCCGGTGGACCTCCATGGTGTTGGACGACATGTCGAAGGTGACATCGGACATGTGCAGGAAATAGTTGGCGAAATACTCCTTGATCACATAGCCCTTGTAGCCGCAGCAGATGATGAAGTCGGTGACGCCGTGGGCACCGTAGGCTTTCATGATGTGCCAGAGGATCGGCAGGCCGCCGATCTCGATCATGGGTTTGGGTTTGAGGTGGGATTCCTCACTGATTCGGGTGCCGAGCCCCCCGGCCAGGATCACAGCCTTCATGATCGCGACAGCCTTCCCGCCTGCGGGCCATGATGCCCGTCCCTCGCTAATGAACAAATGACACCTCGCGCGCAATCGGCATAAGGACAGGCGACCGGGATGGGGAAGCGCGATCCGGACCCAGGAAAATCGCCCGGCCGCATCGCCTGATCTGATATTCGGACGGCAATGATGATCGCCGACTCACCCCCCTCCCCCGTCAGCCTCGACGCCGCCCGCGACACGCTGGAGCGTGTCTGGGGTCACACCGGCTTTCGCGGGCTGCAGGCGTCGGTCGTGGCCGAGGTTCTGGCCGGTCGCGATGTGCTGGCTGTGCTGCCGACCGGCGGCGGCAAGAGCGTCTGCTACCAGATCCCCGCCATCCTGCGCCCCGGTCTGGGACTGGTGGTCTCGCCCCTGATCGCCCTGATGACCGATCAGGTCGAGGCGTTGAGACAACAGGGTGTGGCGGCCGCCCGGCTGGATTCCGGCCTGTCGCTGGACGAGCGCAGCCAAGTGCTGCGGGCAGCCAAAGCCGGCGAGCTGGACCTGCTCTATGTCTCGCCCGAAGGCCTCGCCAGCGGGGCCCTGCTGGACCGGCTGCGGGACCTTCCCCTGTCGCTGATCGCCATCGACGAGGCCCACTGCGTCAGCCAGTGGGGTCATGATTTCCGCCCCGACTACCGGACGCTCGGCCGGCTGTCGGAGCTCTTCCCCGGCGTGCCCCGGATCGCCGTGACCGCCACCGCCGACGCCCGCACCCGCGACGACATCCTGGCCTCCCTGCATCTGGAAGAGGCCTCGGTGTTCGTCGACAGCTTCGCCCGGCCCAATCTGCAGCTGTCGGCCGTGCGCAAGGAAAGCGCCTCACGGGCGAAGACCGACGCCCATGTGATCGAGCTGGTCCGGGCCCGCAAAGGGCGCTCGGGCGTGGTCTATTGCGGCAGCCGGGACGGCTGCGAACGGGTGGCGGATGCCCTGAAGGCCGCCGGCACCAATGCCATCGCCTATCACGCCGGCATGGCCGGGCCCGAGCGCGACCGGCGTCTGGCCCGGTTCCTCGCCGAGGACGGGGCGGTCATGGTGGCGACCATCGCCTTCGGCATGGGGGTCGACAAGGCCGACGTCCGCTTCGTCATCCATGCCGATCCGCCGGGCAGTCTGGAGGCCTATTGGCAGGAGATCGGCCGGGCCGGTCGCGACGGCGAACCGGCCGAGGGCATCACCCTGTACGGCCCCTCCGACATCGCCTGGACCCTGCGCCGCCTCGAAAGCCGCCCGATGGCCGAGGAGGTCAAGGCGGTCCAGACCCGCAAGGCCCGCCAGCTGTTCGCCATGCTGGACGGGGCCGTCTGCCGGCCCCAGGCGGTGCGGCGCTATTTCGGCGAGACCGACGCCGGCCCCTGCGGCGTCTGCGACGTCTGCGCCGATCCGCCCGCCCTGTATGACGCCACCGTCCCGGCCCAGAAGGCTCTCGCCGCCGTCCAGCGTCTGGGCGGCCGGTTCGGGCGCGGCCGGGTCGTCGATCACCTGCTGGGCAAGACCAAGGACGTCCAGCCATGGGAACAGGCGCTCTCGACCTGGGGCATCGGCAAGGAGATCGCGCCGAACGGCTGGCGCGACATCGTCGATCATCTGCTGTTCGAGGGCCTGCTGCTGGAGGACCCCAATGACGGCAAGCCCCTGGTCGGTCTGGGTGATCCCGATGCCGTCCGGGCCGTCTATCGCGGCGAGCAGCCCGTGGAGGTGCGCCGTACCCCGCCCGGCTTCGACGCCTCGACCCGCTCGGGCAATCCCCGCAGCCGGACCCGCAACGACCGCAACACGGCCGTCGAAGCGCTGGACACCGATGTCCGCGCCCGGTTCGAGGCCCTGCGCGCCTGGCGCCGCGACCGCGCCGCCGAACAGCATGTCCCGCCCTATGTCATCTTCCAGGACAAGACCCTGCTGGAGATCGCCGAGCGCGAGCCAGGCTCGCTGGAGGCGCTGGCGGCCATTTCCGGCGTCGGTCAGACGAAGATCGACCGCTACGGCCCCGCGGTCCTCGGCGTGCTGGCGGCCTCCTGCTAGTCGAGGGCGCAGATGTCCGGCAGACCGCGCAGGGCCCCGGCATGATCCAGACCGTAGCCGACCAGGAACCGGTTCGGGGCCTCCCAGCCGACGAAGTCCGGCTCCGGCGCACGCGGCAGGGGCCAGGGCTTGCGGGCAAGGACGCAGGTCAGCACCTCGACCGCCCCCGCCTCCCGGGCGATCCGGACCGCCTCGGCCAGGGACAGGCCGGTGTCGAACACATCGTCCAGCAGCAGCACCCGTCGGCCCTGCAGCGACCGCTGGAACGGCGCATACACATCGATCCGGCCCCGGCTGGCCTGTCCGTCGCCGTAGGACGCCAGCCACAGGGCGTCGAACCGGACATTCCGGCCAATCCGCGACAGGGCCCGGGTCAGGTCTGCGGCAAACCACAGCCCGCCGGTCAGCAGGACCGCGGCCACCGTCTCGTCATCCGTCACCGGCGCGATCCGCGCCGCCAGATCAGCGACGACCTGCGCGATCTCCGCTTCAGACAGAAGGACGGTCGGGGTGAGCGCGTTGTCAGCCATGCGAGGCGGATACCGCCCCGCCCCCATGACTGTCGATAGCCCCGTGTCCACTCTCCGCTTGCGCCGGGCCGCTGTCGTGCACTGGCGCGGCGTCAACCGGGTCGCCATGACTGACGGGAGCCTGATCAACCATCGCCGGGCGAAGACCATGATCATCCGGTGTTGGCAGGGGCCGGACGTGGGCGGTCGCGGGACCCTCGCCCTTTCCGGCCGGATGACCGCCCGTCGCAGCATGGGCCTCCGGGGCCGATCCGGCCAGAACGAAGCTCACCCCGACGTCCACCCCATGGGCTCCGGGATCGCGAATCAGGGCAGCGAATCCCTGGACCCCGCCGGGCAGGACGGGGGCCCCGTCCAGCCGGACCAGGGCATGACCCACCTCGGCCCCGTGATCGTCAAGCAGGGCCACCCGGACCTCGGGCGGCACGATCTCGCGATCGCGGATGTTGCGCAACGCCCCGGAGACCATAACCATGTCCGGTCGGTCGGCCACAGCCTTCGCCGTCAGGGCCTCGAACTCCAGCCCGGTCGGGTTCACTTTCGAGCCGATCATGGCATAGGCGGCAGCAGTGCGAGGGTACAGGTCCACCACCTCGACCCGGAACAGCCAGCCGGCCCCGAGGATACCAACGAACATGCTGGCCAGTCCCGCCCAGACCGCCCCGTGGGTCGCCGCGCGACGCAGGCGGCGCTGCTGCTCGGCGCGAGCCCTGAAGGCCTTGGGAATTTCCGGGGCCGGGGTCTCCGGTGCGACCGGTGGCGGCTCGGCAACGATCGCCGGCTCCGAGGCGGCGTCCGCAGAGGCGGTCAGTTCCAGCGGCTCCTCGGTCGTGGCATGCCAGACATGGGCGCAGGACTGGCAACGCACCTTGCGGCCCGCCGGTGGAATCGCGCCGTCGGGTGCGAAATAGCTTGTGGCGCAGGACGGGCAGGTCAGTATCATGGTCGCTGACTGCGAGGCCGTCGGCCCCCTCCCGTCGGAGCGCCTGGCGCCCCGATACCTAACGAAAACACTCGATGCCTCTGTCGTCCCGTCGCGCCGCCGAACCTGTGCCTTCGCCCGAAACCGTCCGCCTCGCAGCGGTCAGTTTTGGCTATGCCGAATCCCCCGGCGTGCTGCGGGACGTTAACCTCACTTTGCCCAAGGGCTCTTTCCACTTCCTTACCGGCCCGTCGGGCGCGGGAAAGTCTTCGCTGTTGCGGCTTCTGACCCTCGCGGACCAGCCGCAGACGGGCCGGATCGCCCTGTTCGGCGACGATGTCACCACCATCTCCCACCGGGCCCGGCCCGACGTACGCCGCCGCATGGGCGTGGTCTTCCAGGATTTCCGCCTGCTGGATCACCTCAGCGTCTTCGACAACGCCGCCCTGCCGCTCCGCGTTCGAGGGGCCAGACGCGCGGACTATGCCGCCGATGTGAACGAGATGCTGGCCTGGGTGGGCCTCGCCGACCGCGCAGAGGCCTGCCCGACCGCCCTGTCCGGGGGTGAAAAACAGCGCCTCGCCATCGCCCGGGCCGTCATGGCGAGGCCGGACCTGATTCTGGCCGACGAACCCACCGGCAGCGTCGACAGCGCGATGGCCGACCGGCTGCTGAAACTGTTCCAGTCCCTCAATCGTCTGGGGGCCACCGTCCTGATCGCCAGTCATGACGAGGCGCTGGCGGACCGGTCCGGTGCCCATCGGCTGCGGCTCGCGAACGGACGGATCACGGGGTCAGGCGCTTGATCCGCTGGTCCAACCTTTTCGGGCCCGGGAGCGGGCCTCATCGGATGATCCGGCCGCTGCGGCCCGAGCGTGGACTCCTGCCCCGCGATCCCTCGGGTGAGCGCTGGCTGGGAGCCGTCATCGCGGTTCTGTGCTTCCTCGCCTGTCTGGCCGCGGCCGGCACGGTCGCGGCCGATCGCGCGGCCCAGGGCTGGGCGCGCGAGCTGCGCAGCGAGGCCACGGTTCAGGTCCGGCCCCGTGTCGGTGAAACCGGGGCGACCGCCGCAGGCCGGGCGGCCGAGACCCTGGCCGGGGTGGACGGGGTCGCCGAGGCCGTGGCCATGGACCGCAAGACGGCCGAGGACCTGCTGCGCCCCTGGCTCGGGGCCGTGGCCCTGGATGACCTGCCCGTCCCCTTTCTTGTGACCGTGCGTCTGGATCCGGTCGCCCCGGCCAGCGGGCTGACCCTCAGCCGCGCCCTGGCCGAGGCCGGGATGGACGCCACGGTCGATGATCACGCCCTGTGGCGGGGCGATGTTGAACGATCGGCCGCCACCATCACCCTTCTGGGGCTCGCCGCCTTTCTCGCGACCGTCTTCGCGGCAGCGGCAGCCATCGTCTATGCGACCCGCGCGGGGGTCGAGGCCCGGCGTTCGGTGATCGAGACCCTCAGCCTGTCCGGGGCGACCGACGCCTCCATAGCCTGGTTGTTCCAGCGCCGCTTCGCCCTGCTGGCCTTCTCGGCGGGAGCCGCAGGCACGGCGGTCGCGATCGTTCTGGTGGCCGGCCTGCGCGGGTTGGGCGGCATGGACGGACTGTCACCGGCCCTGCCGCTGATGTGGAGCGACGTCCTCATGCTCTCGCCATGCCCCCTCGTCGCGGCTACGGTGGCCGTGGTCGCGGCCCGGCTGGGGGCTGGGCGGGCGATGGCGAGGCCCGGCGTTTTCCGCCCGGGCACCGGGGATAGAGCATGAAGTTTCTGACCCTTGTCGGGATCGTGGGCCTGATCTGGCTGGTGGGGCTGTTCGCCTTCGCCGACCGCGTCCGTGGCTTCACACCGGCCCCGGAGCCGGAACAGGCCGACGGGATCGTCGCCCTGACCGGGCCCTCGGCCGAACGCGTGAATGCTGCGATCCGCCTGCTGGAACAGGACAAGGGCGAGCGGGTGCTGATCTCGGGCGTCAACCGCGAGGTTCGCCGCCAGGAACTGCGGGAACTTACGCCCGGCTCCACCCGTCTGTTCAACTGCTGCGTCGACCTCGGCTTCGAGGCCGAGGACACTGGCGGCAACGCACGGGAAATTGCCGCCTGGGCCAGGGACAAGGGCTACGACAGCCTGATCGTGGTGACCTCCGACTATCATATGCCCCGGTCCCTGCTTGAGATCCGCAGCGCCGCGCCGGGGCTGGAACTGACCCCCTATGCCGTCTCCACACCGTCGCTCGACACCTCGCGCTGGTGGCGGGCCGCCGTGACGGCGCGGCGGATGACACTCGAGTACATGAAATACCTCGCCGTGCTCGGCCGGGCGACCCTGCACAGGGTGGTCGGAGACAATACGCACGCGGAAAGCGCCTCATCGGAACCTGCCGCCTCATGACCACCCTGCGCTCTCTGGTGTTCGTCGCCTGGCTCTATCTGTCCCTCGCCCTGTTCGCCGTCCTGATGTCGCCAGCCCTTCTGCTGCCGCACCGGTTCGCCCTGGGCGTGGTCAAGTCATGGGCGCGGTTCGTCCTGTTCGGCCTGCGCTGGATCGCGGGCGTGCGGGTCGAGTTCCGGGGCCTTGAGCACCGGCCGACCGGCCGGGCCCTGCTGGCCTGCAAACACCAGGGCATGCTGGACATCATCATCCCGTTCGTGGTGCTGCCCGACCCCTGCATCATCACCAAGAAGGAGCTGATGATCCTGCCGTTCTTCGGCTGGTTTGCCTGGAAGACGAAGATGATCTCGGTCGACCGCTCGGCGGCGTCCAAGGCCCTGCGGGACATGGTCAAACAGGCGCGTGAGCGGTCCGCCGAAGGCCGTCAGATCTGGATCTTCCCGGAGGGCACACGGGCTCCCGTTGGCTCCGTGCCGGACTACAAGCCCGGGGTCGCGGCCCTGTACCGCGAGATCGGCGGGCCCTGCTGGCCCGTGGCCACCAACGCCGGTGTCCATTGGCCCGCCCATGGCTTTCGCCGCTACCCCGGGGTTGTGGTCTATCAGTTCCTGCCGCCGATCGAGGCCGGACTGAAACGCCCGGCCTTCATGGCAGAGCTGGAACAGCGCATCGAGACGGCCTCCAACGCCCTGCTCTAGGTGGCCGCGAACTCGCTGAGGGCGTCGAGAACGGCACGGTTCTGGTCCTCGGTGCCGATCGTGATCCGCAGGCCGTCGTGGATGCCGTAGCCGCCCACGGCGCGGACGATGATGCCTTTGGAGTTCAGATAGTCATTGGCTGCGGCAGCGGTGCGCTTCGGGTCCCTGAAGAGCACCAGAATGAAGTTCCCGGCCGAGGGCAGGACCTCAAAGCCGAAGCCGCGGAGGGCCTGGGTCAGGCGGGGCCGCCAGGTCTGGACCAGCTCACGCGAGGCAGTCTGGTGCGCCACGTCGGCGATGGCGGCGGTGGCCGCGTCCAGCCCCGGGACGGAGACGTTGAACGGCAGGCGGATCCGGTCGACGGCCTCGGCCACCGCCAGCGGGGCATAGCCGAAACCGACCCGCAGGCCACCGAGGCCGTGGATCTTGGAGAAGGTCCGGGTGACGATGATGTTGGACGCCTCGCGCGCCAGCGGCAGGGCCGTCTCCCAGTCGGCCTCGACCACGAACTCGGCATAGGCCTCGTCCACGACCAGCAGGATGTGCGACGGCAGGGCCTCGTGCAGACGGCGGATCTCCTCGGCCGTATTGTAGCTGCCCGTCGGGTTCGACGGGTTGGAGACGTAGACGATCTTCGTTCGGTCATCGACCTGCGCCAGCAGGGCGTCGACCTCGGCCTTGTAGCCCGGCTCGGGGGCCAGCTTGACCTGGGCCTCGCAGCCCAGGGCGCTGATCCGGTAGGCGAGAAAGCCATACTGGCCTGTCACGATGTTGTCGCCCGGCGACAGATAGGTCTGGTTCAGCAGGGCAAAGACCTCGTCCGAGCCGTTACCGAAAATCAGGCGGTCGGGTTCCAGCCCGTGGTGGTCGGCGACGGCTGTGCGCAGCTTGCCGGCCCGGCCGTCAGGATACAGGTGGATCGATTTCAGCGCCGCCTCATAGGCCGCCCGGGCCATCGGGCCGGCCCCCAGGGCGTTCTCGTTCGACGACAGCTTCATCGGCTCGGCGATGCCGGCCAGCACGGACTTGCCCCCGACATAGGGGGCAATGTCGAGGATGCCGGGCTTGGGCGCAGGAGCAGTCAGGGCGTCGGTCATACGGACATCTCAGAACAGGGGGGCGGCACCGATCACGCCCTTGAGGGCGCCGGGGGCTGCCGAAAGCCGCCCGTCTTCGGCCTGCACATAGCCCGCGAGCATGAACAGCTTCAACCCGCCCGCCGAGGTCAGGGCGCGCGCGACGAAGCCGCAGACCGCGAGGGCCTCGATGATCCGGGCCTCACCCAGCCGTGAGTCGGTGACCCAGAAGGTCCGGTCATCGCCTGTCGGCCCCGTGGGCAGGGCGGCGACCCGCAAGGCGGCGGGCAGGCCGTGGCGATCATCCGGAAGGGCAGCGATGACCCGCAACTCGGGTCGGGCCAGAAGCTTGCCCCACCACGGACGCGCGGTCGCGACGTCGATCAGGGCGTGGGCCTCCGCCGTGACCTGGACCAGAGCGGCCTCGGGATCGGCGAGCGCCCGGGCCGAAAGGCCGAACCGATCCGCGGCCAGCAGCTGGGCCGCCGGACCGGAAACCACCAGCGAAGGGCCACCATAGGCCTCAATCCGTCCCCACAGGGCGCGTAGCATGGCGGCCTGATGGACATCATCAGCCTCGGCCAGAAGGGCGCGCAGGGCCAGGGTCGAGGCGTCGGGGGAGGCCTCTGACCCGGCCGCCAGCCGCGCCGTCAGCGCCTCGATCAGGGCCTGATCCAGCTTCAGCCGCTCGGTGTCGATCCGGGGCTCTTCAAGCAGCGCGCCATGTTTACGGGCCATGCGATCGCCGCCCTCAGAACAGCCGGGGGGCCGGGGCGAGGGCGAAGGGCCCGAGAAAGGTTCGACCCTCGCGGAACGTCAGCGACAGGGCAATGTCGTCGCCTGCGGGCCCTGCCACAGCGCCTGCCGCTGCGGCTCCGGCCGCGCCCGCGCGGTTGACCGCCCCGGACGGGGACCCGGCCAGACCCGCCAGGGCTGGAAGGGGTTTCACCGCCTGCAACGCAACCTCCCCCTGTAGCCGACCGTCTGCGCCGGCAGACAGCAGATCGCTGGACAGGGTCGCGCGACTTTCGCCGGCGGACAGCTCCCCCCGCACGGCGGTGAACCGGCCTCCGGCGCGGGTCCAGGCCGCGAACACACCGGCGGCATCGGGCCCCTGCAACCGGGCCGCATCCTCGACCACGGCCTCGATCTGGGCGGTCAGCTTGCCATTGCGGGCCAGACCTTCGACCGGCCCGTCCGGACGACCCTCGGCCTCGATCAGGCGGAACAGCACATCGACGCTGTCGTCGCTCCCGGGCGTGCCGGCGGGGGCCAGATGTGGCCGCAGGTAGAATTCGATCCGTTCAGCCCGGGCGATGGGAAACACCTCGGCACCCGCATGGGCGGTGAACTCGGGGCGGGCCATCTCGACCGCGACATTGGGCCAGCGCTGGGTCAGACCATGGACGCTGGCGCGGATGAACTGGCCCCGGACAGCGACCTTGCCCTTGTCGGCGCGGGTCAGGACCAGACCGTCGCCGGCGACCAGAACCCATTTGTCGGGGTTCCAGGCATTGGCTTCGGCCGCCAGATCGGGTGCCGACAGGGCGTGGCCCGAGGGAGCGGTGATCGAGACATTCTCGGCCCCCAGCCGCACCCGGAAGGGCCAGCCGGACGTGCCGAGGCCCGTATAGGCGACGTCCCAGCCGCCGGCCCGCATGGCCTCGACCTGTGCGTCCAGCCGCTCCCGAACCTGACCGGCCAGCACGAACCACCAGACCGACCAGAGGACCAGGACGATGAGGAACAGGCCGATCGGGGCGAACAGGCCGGAGCGATTGCGGCGGATGGGAGGGGCGTCGGTCATGTGATCTCGATACAGCATGACCGGGGCGATTCCACGCCCTTGCTTCAGGAACAGCGCCAGGGCGGCAGGCCGCGATGCACCGCCGCCTCAGGCTTGTGCCGCCGTTCAGGGAACGGCCGCAACCAGCGCGACGCCAGGGCCTTGGTGCCGACGTCACCGTGGTGACACCAAACCGCGATAACCCCCGCGACGACAGGGTGAAGAAAGGTAGCGGACGTGACCTTTTCTCGTCCGTGTTCCATCCCCGGCCCAAAGGATTGCCGCATATGCGACGGCTCCATTGCCCCATTGCCCTGATCGTCTCGGCCTGTTTCATCCTGTCCACGGCACCCGCGATGGCACAGGACGCCGCGCATCAGCCGACCTCGTCGCAGTTCCGCGAAGGCCCGGCTGCCGCCCCCGGGAAAGCGCGGAACGTCATCCTCTTCCTGGCCGATGCGGCCGGTGTGACGGTCCTCTCGGCCGCCAGTCTTATGGGTTATGGCGAGCCTCTTCGGCTGCATATCCAGCAATGGCCCCATCTCGGACTGAGCGAGACCTCGCCCGTGGACGAGTTTGTGTCTGACTCGGCCAACGGCATGTCGGCGATCGTGACCGGCGTGAAGACCCACAATGGCGTCATCAGCCAGGGTCCCGATGCTGTGCGCGGCGAGAGCGACGGCACGCCGACCAAGACCCTGCTCGAATATGCGGAGGAGCGCGGCCTTTTGACCGGTGTGATCTCGTCGCAGTCGATTGCCGACGCCACGCCCGCAGCCAACTATGCCCACGCCAATGATCGTTCGAACTGGGGCGAGATCTTCCCCCAGGCTTTCGCGCCACGGTTCGGAGACGGGGTGGATGTCCTGTTCGGAGCGGGCCGCCAGAGGATCGGGGAACAGCTGGCCGCCCGGGGCACCAGCTTTGACGCGCTGGGCGCAGCCCACGATCGCCCGATCTATGGTGCCCTGGCCGAAGCCCCGGCCGGGAACACCCGGCCCGTTGTCGTCGCCGACGCCCTGGATGTCCGCGCGGCGACGCTCAGGGCGCTCGATCTGCTGCAGGACTCACCGACGGGATATTTTCTGGTGGTGGAATGGGATGCACACACGGATGATCCGCGCGAGGGCCTCCAGAACGTCGTGGATTTCGACAGGCTCATCGCCGAGGTTCAGGGCCGTGTCGATCTGACCGACACCCTGTTGTTGTTCACTGCGGACCATTCCTTTGGCCTGCAGGTCGATGACGGCGCGCGGGGCGCGCCAGTCCTGGACGGCTATGACGAATGGAAGGCATCCGGCGTTGAGGGCGGCATCATCCGTCTCGAAAATGTGCTGGTCAACGACACCCATACCGCCGAGGAAGTACCTGCCCTCGCTATCGGGGTCGGTGCGGATCGCGTTCGTGGCTATTTCCCCAATACCTATCTGTTCGATGTGATGATGGGCGCCTGGGGTTGGGAGGCCGACCGGGTCGTTGCGACCCGTCCCTGAACCGGGTCAGGCGGACGGCCCTGAGCGCCGAACGTCAGGCGAGAAAACCTCGCGTCAGCTCGATCGCCTCGACCAGCGACATCCGCTGCACTTCGGTCCCGGGCGGAAGCGCCGCGAACAGGCGCGTCGGGGTGGCGGCGTCCAGCATGACGAAGACCCCCTTGTCATCCGCCCGGCGAATCAGGCGGCCGAACGCCTGGGCGATGCGGGCGCGGGCCAGGGCGTCGTCGTAGCCTTTCGCCCCGAACTTCTCGCGGCGCGCCTTGTGCAGCAGGTCGGGGCGGGGCCATGGGACACGGTCGAAGGCGAGCAGGCGCAGCGACCGGCCAGGCACATCCACCCCGTCGCGCACGGCATCCGTGCCCAGCAGGCAGCTGTCCTGTTCGGCCCGGAAGATGTCGACCAGGGCCCCGACCTCCAGCGGATCGACATGCTGGGCGTAAAGCGGGATCTGGGCCTTCGCCAGCTCGGGCCCCAGCCGCTCGTAGACCGCCTTCAGCCGGCGGATGGCGGTGAACAGGCCCAGCCCCCCGCCGCCGGCGGCCAGGAACAGCTCGCGCATCGCCGCCGCTGTCTGACGCGGGTCGTCCTTGCCCACATCGGTGACGACAATGACCCGGCTGTTGGCGGCATAGTCGAACGGGCTTTCGACCTTCAGGGTCCGGGCCGGCTCGATCAGGCGGGCGGCCCCGGTGCGCATCCGGGCCATGCCGAACAGGTCGCCGCCGCTCGCCTCCGCGATCGGATCGGACAGGGTGGCGCTGGTCACCAGCACGCCATGGGCGGGCAGGATGACGGCGGCCTCCAGCGGCACGGTGGGGTCGATCCAGTGACGGCGCAGGGCCACGTCGTGGATGCGGCCGAAGGCGGTCTCGACCGACAGCCAGTCGACGAAATCGGGATCGGGCTGGTCGCCCGCATCCTGCAGCGCGGCCAGCATGGAGCGCCAGCCCGGCAGGGTCATACGGGCGCGCCGGTCGAGGCCGCGCAAAGCTCCTTCGATCCGCGCCCGGGCCGACCCGTCCAGCTCGGCCGCCTCGTCGTCGAGGATGTCCTCCAGATGGCGGGCCAGGGCCAGCAGGGGGGCCTCGACGGCGGCCAGGGCCTGGGCCGCACCGCGGGCCGTTTCCAGCAGCGGTTCCGTCGCCGGGCGCACGCCGCATTCGGTGCCGAATTCCGAGGACCCGGACGAGGCAGCCTCCGAGGTGCGGGCGCGGATCTGTTCCAGGGCCGCCATCAGGAACTGTTCGATCGGGCCGACGGGGTTCACCTCCCCCGACGGCGGGGCGATGCGGCCGGAGATGCCCTCGCCCGGCAGGGCGGCGGCGGCGCGGATGGCGTCCTGCAGCGCCTTCGCTGCCGCCTCGTTGTCGGCGCACAGGTCGCCCAGCCGCTGTTCCAGACCGCGCCCGCGTCGGCCGCGTCCCTCGGGCCCCCGGATCCAGCGCCGCAGCTCGGCCGCCTCCTGCCCCGACAAACAGGCGGAGAAGGCGCTGTCGGCCGCATCGAACAGATGGTGGCCCTCGTCGAAGACGATGCGTTTGAGGGCGGCGGTCTCCCCGTCCTGTTTCAGACCCCGCGCCGAGCGGGCCCCGTCGAAGGCGGCCTGGGTCATGACCAGGGCGTGGTTGGCGACCACCAGATCGGCCCGGCGGCTGGCGCGGATGGTCTTCTCGACGAAACAGGTACGGTAGTGCGGGCACGCGGCGTGGACGCATTCGCCGCGCCGGTCGACCAGATTGCCGGCGCTGGCCTGCTGGCTGACCGGGGTGGCGAACAGGCCGGGCAGCCAGCCGGGGAAGTCGCCGCCGGTCATGTCGCCGTCTCTGGAGTGCATGGCCCAGCGGCTGGTCAGGGCCAGACCGATCAGGTCGCCGTTCCCCAGCTGGGCGGCCTGGACCATATCCTGCAGGTTCAGCAGGCAGAGGTAGTTCTCCCGGCCCTTCCGGACCACGGTCTTGCGCTTGCGCTCGACGGGATCGGGCCACAGGGCGGCGCTCTCGCGGTCGATCTGGCGCTGGAGGGCGCGGGTATAGGTCGAGACCCAGGCCGCCCCCTGATTGCGCTCGGCCCAGAGCGAGGCGGGGGCGAGATAGCCGAGCGTCTTGCCCGTGCCGGTGCCCGCCTCGGCCAGCAGCATCCGGGGGCGGCCCTCCTCATTGCGGGGCGAGAAGGCATAGGCGGCCTCGGCCGCATAGTCGGACTGGGTCGGTCGGGTCTCGTCCAGGCCCGAGGCCTGAAGCAGTTTCTCCAGCCGGATGCGGGCGGATTCGGAATCGACCGGGGCCGAGCCGGCTTCCCCGCGCGGAGCCTCGTCCTCCCACTCCGGCAGGCGCGACCAGGCGTCGAGGCCCGAGCCGCGATGCTGGCGGGCCCGGAGCGGCCCGGCCTGGAGCGCGCCGGAAACCCGCCAGGCCCAGGACCAGCCCGCGCGGCCCAGGGTCTCGGCGAGGGTGAAGGCGTCCTCGCGCAGGGGATAGGCCGGATCGGCCAGTTCACGCAGCAGGGCGGCCGCGGCCTCGCGCAGGGCCGCGGCCTGGGCCTCTGCCCCCTTCGGCTCGGCCATGCCGAGCGCCAGCGCCAACCCTGACGGCGAGGGCGCGCAGAAGGTCGCAGGGCGGACGAAGGCCCACAGCTCCAGCACATCCAGCAGGTCGGGGGATCGGGGCGGCGGCGACAGTCCCAGCCGTCGCGCTGTCAGGCTGGCGTGGGCGACCAGCACCGGCCCGCCAAGGAACACCCCCTCGGCCGCGCCCCGCCCTATCTTGCGCGCGCCCTCGTCGTCGCAGATCGCCCCCGCGCCCGGCGGCACGGCCAGCGCAGGCGGCAGGGCGAGCCACGGCTCGGTGCCGCTGAGGCTGCGGTTGGAGAGGACGGATTCGTCGGACACCTCAGACAGATAGCGACGAACGGGATGAAACGGAACGGGAACATGCTATATCGCACGGGTGACGCCTCCCGCCGCCAGTCTGCCGCCGCTGTTCGCCGACTGGTTCGCCGCGCGCGGCTGGAGCCCGCGTCGGCATCAGCTGGAGATGATCGCGGCGGCGCAAGGCGGATCGCACGCCCTGCTGGTCGCGCCGACCGGGGGCGGCAAGACGCTGGCGGGCTTCCTGCCCAGCCTGATCGAGCTGGCGGAACGCGGGCAGCGGCCCGAGTTCGGACCGGGCAGCGGGATCCATACGATCTATGTCTCGCCGCTGAAGGCCCTGACCACCGACGTCGAGCGCAACCTGATGACGCCCATCCGCGAGATCGGGCTGAACATCCATGTCGAGAGCCGGACCGGGGATACGAAACAGTCCAAGAAGCAGCGCCAGCGGGATCATCCGCCGGACATATTGCTGACCACGCCCGAACAGCTGGCATTGTTCTGCGCCTGGGGCGGGGCGCGGGCGTATTTCGCCGACCTGAAATGTATCGTGCTGGACGAGGTCCATGCCATCTGGTCGGGCAAGCGGGGGGATTTGCTGAACCTCGGGCTGGCGCGGCTGCAGAGCTTTTCGCCGGGGCTGAGACGGGTGGCGCTGTCGGCGACGATCGATGATCCGAAGCTGATCGCGGAGTGGCTGGCACCGGGTGTTCCTTCTCCCCTTGCGGGAGAAGGTGGCAGCCGAAGGCTGACGGATGAGGGGTACGAGGATGCGGACGAGGCGACGGGGGCAGATGGCAACCGGCCAGCACCGGGAGTCACCCCTCATCCGACCTCGCCTGCGGCTCGGCCACCTTCTCCCGCAAGGGGAGAAGGGATCGTGATTGTGCAGGGCGATCCCGGGGCGGTGCCCATCATCGATGTGCTGGTGTCCGAAGGCCGCGTGCCCTGGGCCGGTCACACGGGCCAGCACGCGATCCCCGAGGTCTATGCCGCGATCCAGCGCGCGGGTCTGTCGCTGATCTTCGTCAACACGCGCTGGCAGTGCGAGTTCGTGTTCCAGCAGCTGTGGGCCATCAATGACGACAACCTGCCGATCGGCCTGCACCACGGCTCGCTGGCGGCCGAGCAGAGGCGCAAGGTCGAGGCGGCGATGGCGCGGGGGGAACTGCGGGCCGTCGTCTGCACCTCGACCCTGGATCTGGGCATCGACTGGGGCGAAGTCGATCTGGTGATCCAGATGGCGGCCCCCAAGGGATCGTCGCGGCTGGTGCAGCGGATCGGCCGGGCCAACCACCGGCTGGACGAGCCCAGTCGCGCCCTATTGGTCCCGGCCAGCCGGTTCGAGCTGCTGGAGTGCCAGGCGGCCAAGGAGGCGGTGGCCGACAACGCCTTTGACTGGGAGCCGCACCACATCGGCACCCTGGACACCCTGGCCCAGCACATCATGGGCGTGGCCTGTTCCGAGCCGTTCGATCTCGACGCCCTGCATGCCGAGGTGACCGGCTGCGCCCCCTATCGCGGCCTGACCTATGAGGCCTTCGAGGAGTTGGTCGATTTCGTCGCCACCGGGGGCTACGCCCTGCGAACCTACGACCGGTTCGCGCGGATCGTGCGGACGCCCGAAGGCCAGTGGACGGTGCGCAACCAACTGGTGGCCCAGCGCCACCGGATGAATGTCGGGGCGATCGTGGCGGCGGGGACGCTGAACGTGAAGGTGGCCTCGCGTCGGGGCGGTGCGTCGAAGCAGCTGATCGGCGGGCGCAAGGTCGGCGAGGCCGAGGAGTGGTATTTCGAACAGCTGACGCCGGGCGACACCTTCGTCTTCGCCGGTCAGGGCTGGGCCTTCCAGGGCATCAACGGCATGGATGCCCTCGTTACCCACGCCACCGACAAGGACCCCAAGATCCCGTCCTGGGGCGGGGCCCAGTTCCCGCTCGGCACCTCCCTGGCCGCCCGCGTGCGCGACATGATCCAGGACCGCGACCACTGGCGCGTCCTGCCGGTCGATGTTCAGGAATGGCTGGAGCTGCAGGCCGAGCGGTCGATGATTCCCGACGCCGACAGCCTGCTGGTCGAGACCTTCCCGCGCGGCAGCCGCCATTTCATGGTCGCCTATCCGTTCGAGGGGCGGCTGGCCCATTCGACCCTGTGCATGCTGCTGACCCGGCGACTGGACCGGCTGGGCGTCGGGCCGCTGGGGTTCGTGGTCACCGACTATTCGTTCGCCATCTGGTCGATCAAGCCGATGGACGGGCTGGACTGGGACGCCCTGTTCCAGCCGGACATGCTGGGCGACGACCTTGAGGCCTGGCTGGAAGAGAGCTTCATGATGAAGCGCACCTTCCGCAATTGCGCCCTCGTTTCCGGCTTGATCGAGCGGCGACAGCCGGGAGCCGAGAAGACGGGCCGCCAGGTGACCTTCTCAACAGACCTGATCTACGATGTGCTCCGCCGCCACCAGCCCGATCACCTGCTGCTGCGCACGGCGCGGTCCGACGCAGCGTCCGGCCTGCTGGACGTCGCGCGGCTGGGCCAGCTGCTGACCCGCATCGCCGGGCACATCCGTCATGCGCAGCTGGAGCGGGCCTCACCCTTCAGCGTGCCGGTGCTGGTGATGATCGGGCGGGAGCGGGTCGGGGGCGATGCGGCCGACATGATCCTGGAGGCCTCGGCCCAGGACCTGATCGACGAGGTGATGGACGACGCGCCGCCGGAACTGCAGGGGGCGGCGTGAACGCGGCGCTTCGCGAGAGGCTGACCCCGGCGCGGCGGCCGTGTGGCTCGCTGTCTGTACGGGTCATGGGCGAGCTATGCGTGCTGCGCTGTTCGGGGGCCCTGTGGCTGCCGGCGCACGGCACGCTTGTGGCGGCCGATCTCCACCTAGAGAAGGGGTCTGCCTTTGCCGCGCGGGGCCAGATGCTGCCGCCCTATGACAGCCGGGCGACACTGGCCAAACTGGAGGCGGAGATCATCGACCTGACCCCGGAGCGGGTCGTACTGCTGGGCGACAGTTTTCACGACACCCGCTCGATCGGGCGGATGGCGGCGGACGACCGGGACGGTCTGGACCGGCTGGCCGAGGGCCGTGACTGGATCTGGCTGGAGGGCAACCATGACCGCGAGGCCCTGGTCCAGGCCGATGCGGCAGCCGTGACGCGCCTGCCGGGCCGGGTGGTGGGAGATTTGGCGGTGGGGGCCCTGTTCCTGACCCACGCCCCGATGCCGGACGGTCCGGCCGGAGAGGTCGCGGGGCACCTGCATCCGTCCGCCGGGGTGGTGGCTCATGGGCGGAGGGTGCGCCGTCCCTGTTTCGTCACGGATGGACGCCGCTTGATCCTGCCGGCCTTCGGGGCCTTCACCGGCGGTCTGAATGTGCTGGACCCGGCCATCGCCGGACTGTTTGCCACGGCGCCCATGGCCGCAGCGCTGGGCAAGGACCGGGTTCACGCCCTGGCCTGGAGCGGTCTGGTCTAGGCTCGCAGGACTGCCGCGAGGGCCAGTGACAGGACGGCTCCCACCGTGGCTGTGGTCCGCAGCGCCCGGTACCACGGCTCCGCCGAGCCGCGATCCTGGAACCACACCAAGGCCAGCGCGACCGCCAGAAGTCCCATTCTCGCCGACGCCGGTACCATGACGATCACGAGGGCCAGCCAAGCCACGATGGCCGGCAGATTGCTGAGGATCAGGCGCACAGGGTCGGGCGTCTCACGCGCCAGCTCCGCCCCCCAGCGCGCTCCGCCCAGAAACGACAGGATCACCGCCGCATAGGCGATCAGGGCACCGATCCAGTCCACCCCGAAAGACCGGTCGATGACGGCCATGAGCGCGCAGCCGGCGAATGGCACCAGTCCGGCCAGCGCCAACCCCCATGCGGTCGCCTTCGCCCGATCCATCAGCTCCTCCGGAAGATCCGGCTGGCGAGATAGCCCATCCCGCCGGCCAGCAGGACGCAGAACACGCCGTAAAGCCAGGGCCGGCGATGGGCCAGCTCATAGACCTCACGTTCGAAACCCACCTTCTCCACCGTCAGGGTCAGGTTGGACACCCCGGCGGGCTCCCCTTCGCGGAACAGCCAGACCTCGGCGTGATACTCGCCGGTCGGAGCGGTCGCAGGCAGTTCGACCTGGGCGCGGAACAGACCCCGATCGACGAAGCTGACGCCATCCGGATCGGTGTCATAGAGCTGCGCGGCCTCCCTCAGTCGGATGACCGCGCGCCGCCAGTCGAGGTAGTCCTCGCCCAGACGGCTGACGACGACGTCCCGAACCCCGTAGCGCGTGACCGTGCGGGTCTCCTCGGGCGCGTCGATCCGCAAATGATCGACGCCGACACCCAGCCGGCGCAGCTGACCGAACCCGGCGATGTCGGCCAGGGGCCGGGTCGAGGCGGTCATGTAGAAACCCGGCGCGCCCTCGAACAGGACCGGCCGGCTGTTCAGCCAGACCCCCAGATTGCGGGTCTTTTTCACCAGCCGGACCGGAGCGTCGGGACCCCGGACCACCACCACCACGTCGGTGGGATCGTCCGTCGGATTGAACACGGCACCGTACAGGACAATGCTCGCGCCCCGGAAACGCGAGTCCACCTGCACTCGCGCATCGGTCAGGGCCGCCGCCACGCGCAGGTCAGCCAGGGTCGCTACCGACATTTCCGGGGCCGGGGCCACAGCGGCGGGGGGTGGAGGCGGGATCGGCTGGATCATCCGTCCGAAATCCCGGGAGCCAGCAGGAAGATGTCGGAGGGCCGTACGAACAGTTCCAGCCCCATCTGGATTCCGACGAACAGGATCAACAGGCCCAGCGCCGCGCGAAGTTCCTCAGCCCTGAACTTGCCGGCATAGCGCGCCCCGGCCTGGGCCCCGACCACACCTCCGACCAGCAGCAGGGTCGACAGCACGATATCCACCGTCTGGTTTCGGCCGGCCTGCAGGATGGTGGTGATGCCCGTGGTGATGATGATCTGGAACAGGCTGGTGCCAACGACTACGCCCGCCTTCATCCGCAGCGCATAGAGCATGACGGGGACAAGAATGAAGCCGCCGCCGACGCCCATGATGGCCGAGAGCACGCCGGCAAAAATCCCGAGGCCCAGCGGCGGGATGGCGCTGATGTAGAGACCCGATTTGGGGAAGCGCATCTTCCAGGGCAGGCCGTACAGCCAGAGAGGACGACGGCGGTCCTTGTGCGGGGCGATCTCGCCACGGCGGCGACGCAGGATCTCCGTCAGACTCTCATACACCATCAACAGGCCGATGGCCCCGAGGAAGATCAGATAGGACAGGGCCACGACCAGATCGGCCTGGCCCAGCAGACGCAGGTAGCGGAACAGTTCCACACCGGCGATCGCACCGATCGCACCGCCCAGGGCCATGATCCCGCCCATGCGGAAATCGACCGCCCCCTGCCCCGAGTAGCGGATCACACCCGAGGTGGAGGAGGCGACGACGTGGCTGGCCTGGCTGGCGACCGCCACCGTCGGGGGAATACCGAGAAAAATCAGTACCGGGGCCATCAGGAACCCGCCACCGATGCCGAACAGACCCGACACAAAGCCGACCAGCGCGCCCAGCAGGACCAGGAGCGGCCAGTTCACCGAAACCTCGGCGATCGGCAGATAGATCTCCAAAGGGCCGGCCTTCGGCTGGGAGGTTACGCTGAACGCCTCGCGGCGCCTGTGGCTGTGTTAGCCGGACGGCCCGGAAAGGGCCACCCGGATCAAGAGGTCAGGCGAGCGGCTCCAGGGCGAAGGCTTCTGCCTGGGCCCTGGCGGTCTGTCGCGCCGCGGCCGGAATGGTGGGGGTGAGTCGGTCCACGGCCGCCTGGGCCTGGACATCCCCGGCCCGCGCGGCGATCAGGTACCATCGGTAGGCCTGGGCCGGATCCGGTGCGATGCCTTCGTCGCCATTCTCGTAGATCCGGGCGACGTTGTACTGACTGTCAACCAGTCCACGATCGGCGGCCTTCTTCAACCAGTCCAGGGCTTCGGGCCGATTGCGGCCGCCGCCAACGCCATCGAACAGATACATGCCAAAGGCGTGCATGCCGCGGGGGTCGCCGCCTTCGGCCGCGCGACGGGCCCACAAGCGGCTCTCCTCTGCATCTGCGGCCACGCCGTTCTCGCCGGTCTGATAGAGGCCCGCGAGCTTGAGTTGCGCCTGCGGTTCGCCGAGGTTTGCGGCCCGGATCAGGGTGTCGACGCCGGCGGCCTCGCCCCGACCCAATTGCTCAACGGCCTGGGCAAACAGGGTTTCCGCTTCCGTGGCATCGGCGGGTGCAGCCTCCAGCGGAGCATCCGCAGGGCCAAGTGCCAGGGCCGCAATCAGCGTGCCATCCGCCTCGCCACCGGTCCCCCCCAGAAGACGTCCCATGTCCAGCACATCGTAGCCGGTCAATCGTCCGGTCGCATACAGGCCGCCAATCACCGCCATCCCGGTCACCGACGCCAGAAAGGCTTTCTTGACGGTCCCGGTCTCGCGCGAAGCCTGCTTGTCGAGGCGCTCCTGCAGGCGTGACTTTCCGCCCTTCTTCAAACCCCCGAGCCCGAAGGCCGCACGCGGCGTTTCGGCGGGGGAGGCGTTCATGGCGACCCGGGCGGCCTCGATAGCACTGCGGGTGGACGAGGGCTGTCCGCCGAACGCTGCCGTTCCGGCTCCGGCCCGAAGCCGACGGGCGTCGACGAACTCCGTGTCCGCAGAGTACTCTTCGTCCGTGTCAGCAACCGGCTGTACGGTCGCAGACGCGACCGTGCGCGCTCCGTCCGGAACAACATCCGGGTCGGTGCCGGCGAGCGCCTCAAGCGCGTCGCTGACGTCGGCTCCGCCGAAGCCCTTGAAGGCTGTCGAAGCTGTTCCGAAACGGGCGGCGGCGACAGTGGCGCGCACCGGCGGCTCCGCCTCGACAGGGTCCGGGCGTGCAGCCGGAGGCGCACCTGCCGCCTCGGGGATCGTGGCCTCGGGCGCTTCCGGAAACGGGTCGATGTCGGCCGACAGGGAATCAATGGACCATTCGTCGACGGAGTCTTTCGGCTGCCCGACGTCGACGGGAAAGGCGGAAGCCCGCCAGTCCGGCTGTATGAACTCCGCATCATCGAGGGACCGGGCCACCGCGGACGGTGGAGACACCGGAGCCTCAGCCAGACGCTGTTCCAGAGTTTCCCGCGCCTCGGCCAGCAACCTGGCCGTCCGCTCCTCGGACAGTCGCATCCGCTCGGCCAGTTCGCCCGACGCGCGATCATAGCGCTGCTCGATGCGTTCGGTGCCTTCGCCCATCCGACGGCTGATGTCTTCGAGCGCCTGGGCGGACTTACGCTCGGACTGGGCGATCCGGTCGGCCAGACGGTCAGAGATGCGGGTAATCTCGACACCCAGCTTCTCGATCGCCAGCGCATGCTGGTCGTCGGCGCGTGTCAGACGGTGCTCGATCGCCTGACCGAACCGGCCCATGTCACGGTCAACCTTGTCGGACAGGGTAGCAGACAGCGTCTGGGCCAGCTTGTCCAGGCGGGCGTCACCCGCGCTCTCGATCCGGTCGACGCGGGTGTCGAGGTTCTGGGCGATGCGGAGCACTTCACGCCCCATGGCGTCGATGCCCTGGGCCGCGCGTTGCTCGGCGGCGCGGGCCTGTTCACCCAGCGCCTGAACCGCAGTCTCGATGCGGACCATACGGCCCTCGCTCTCGGCCGTTTCCAGCCGGCGCATCATCTCGGCGCGGTTTGCGTCGATCTGCCGGGACAGGGTTTCAGCCAGCTTTTCGAAGCGGGAGGCCTCACGGGCGCTCTCGGGATCCCCCTGGACTTCGGTCGCCCGCAGGCGCTGGTCCAGGCCGGCGAAGGCGCGCTCCAGATTGCGCAGTGCCTCGGTGGTCTGACCCTGGGCCGCGTCCAGACGCCGTCCGACTTCGGACATGACGTCCGACCCGGTGCCGGGGCCCGCAGCCTTTTCAACCGCATCCAGTCGCTGCAGCAGGGTCTGGCTGTGGGCCCGGCTGCGCTCTTCCAGATCGTAGAGCCGGCTGGTCAGGGCGGCGACGGCGGTTTCCGTCTTTCCCAGGACGTCGGCGGCCTCGACCCCGTCGAGGCGATGCCGCAGTTCGTTCAACCCCGAGCGCTGGCGTTCCTCAATGTCATAGAGCCGTCCGGCGAGCCCGCCGACGACCTGTTCGACCTTGCCGATCGCCTCGACCGTACGGGGGCCGGCTTCCTGCTCAAAACGGCGCAGCCGCTTGTGACCCTCCTTGAGTTCCTCGGAGATGTCGTCGATGCGCCGGCTGTACTGGCCCGCCTGATGGTCCTGGGCCTCCATCCGCCGCACCAGGCCGGACACAGCCTGATCCACGCCCTGGATCGCCAGGGTCGAACGACGCTCCGCCGCCTCCAGCCGGGCCGCGATGGCGTCGACCGACGCGGCCACCCGCTGCAGGGTGTCGCCATCGCGCGAAAGATCACGGGGGTCGGTGTCATAGACATCGTCGAGCCGGCGGGAGCGGCCACGCCGGTCGAACGCCTCAGAGGCATGGGGGCGACGCGGCAGGGGCTGGACGACATCGTCCTCGTCGCCATCATCCATGATCATGGTGTTGAGCCACTCGCCCAGGGTCATGCCCGAGCGCCGCGCGAGATCCTTGGCCACCTCACGCGCCTTGGGGTCGATGCCCTTCACGCTCCAAGGCGCTGCGGCTGCGCTCACTGATTCGGCTCCCGACCCATACGCGTCACGCTAATCGCCCATATCCGGGGTGTAAACGTGTGGTTAACCCCAACATCTTGACAGCTGCCCAATCTCCTGTGGACAGCGCCTTTCACCCCTCATCCTGTCGGGCCGATACGGTTAACGGTCTCTTAAGATTAAGGTACCGGAAAGGTTTGCTTGCGCGGACAGGGGCTTGCCGCCACATCGCCCTGATGTCGATGACCCTGACGCTTGCGCTGCTGATCATGTCCGCGATTGTCGGGGGGTTTGCGGGCTGGCGAGGGGCCCGGCCGGTCGATTTTCTACGACCCCGCCTGGTCCCGTGGCGGTTCATCATGCTGCTGGCCGGAGCCCTGGCCTTCCTGCTGCTGGTGCATCTGGGGGCGCTGCTGGGCCTGACGCCGAGGACGTAGGGAACGGGGCGTCGGCTGGGTGGTTATTGCGACCAACCCAAAGCAAGGAGCCCATCATGGCCGACGAACCCCTCTCCACTGCCGACGCCGAACAGGAATTCTGGAAGCATCTGAAGAGCTCGAACACCGGCATGCTGCGGATTGACCGGTCCGGCTATCATTCGCAGCCCATGACGGCCTATCGCGAAGAGGAAACCGGGACGATCTGGTTCTTCACCCGCGACGACACTGACCTCGCCCGTGATATCGCCGGCGGCAGCCAAGGCGGAATGTTCACCTACGGGTCGAAAGACCAGGAGGTGTGGGCCTGTTTCCACGGGTCGATGACCCTGCAGCGCGACCAGGCCGTGATCGACAAGTACTGGAACCCGATCGTCGCCGCCTGGTATCCGGACGGCAAGGAGGATCCGCACCTGACCCTGATCCGCTTCGATGGCGATGACGGCCGGGTCTGGGTCTCGAAGAAGGGGGCCACCGGCTTCTTCTTCGAGATCGCAAAGGCCAATCTGACCAGAACCATCCCGAATGTCGGCGGCGTCGCCGACGTCAATCTGGGCTGACCGGGATGGAAGCGATCAAGGCGCAACTGCGCTCGTTCGGCCTGCTCGACTGGGGGATCCTGATCGGGGCCGCCGTCGTATTCGCCATCCTGTTCGATGGCGCGCTGGGCGTGCTGATCGGGCTGGTGGTCGGCTATCTGGTCGTTACCGCAGGGCGCAACGGCGCGTTGGGTGGATGGCTGCAGGGCAAGCTCAGGCGCGATGAGCAGCGGTCGGATGTGCCACCGGCCCCGACCGCGCCGCCGCCCCCGCGCGACCTTTAGGTCTCACGCGTCGGCGAAACACCAGGCGAGGATCGCTTTCTGGGCGTGGATGCGGTTCTCCGCCTCGTCCCAGACCACCGAGCGCGGCCCGTCTATGACCGCGTCTGTCACCTCCTCGCCCCGATGGGCGGGGAGGCAGTGCAGGAATAGGGCGTCGGGATCGGCGAGGTCCATCAGGGCCTGATCGACGGAATAGTGTTCGAAAGCCGCCAGCCGGGCCTCGTAGTCGCTATCCCCCATCGACACCCAGGTGTCGGTGATGACCGCATCGGCCCCGCGCACGGCGTCCCGGGGATCGCTGGTCAGGGTCACGGCGCTGCCGCCCTTGGCCAGATCATGCAGGTCCGGATGATAGTCGGCCGGGCAGGCGATGTTCAGATGAAAGCCCAGCAGCGGGGCAGCGTGGATGAAGCTGTGGCAGACATTATTGCCGTCGCCGATCCAGGCCAGCGTCTTGCCCGCGATCGGCCCCAGCCGTTCCTCGATCGTCACGATATCGGCCAGGATCTGGCACGGATGCGAACGGTCGGTCAGGCCGTTGATCACGGGCACGGTCGAGGCCTGGGCGAAGCGCTCGACATCCTCATGGTTGTTCGCGCGGATCATCACGGCGTCGACCATGCGCGACAGGACCCGGGCGGTGTCCTCGACGGGTTCGCCGCGGCCCAGCTGCATGTCGCCGGCATTGGCGATGATGGCGGTGCCACCCAGCTGGCGGATGGCGGCATCAAAGCTGAAGCGGGTGCGGGTAGAGTTCTTCTCGAAGATCATCGCCAGCACACGGTCGCGCGCGGGGACATCGGCGTCGGGTCGCCCCTGGGGCCAGCCCTTTCGGGCGGCCTTGCGGGCATGGGCGTCGTCGAGGATGGACCGCAGGTCGGCGGCGTCCAACCGGTGGATGTCGAGGAAGTGGCGCACCATCAGGCGGCCGCGCTCATCTTGCCCCGGGCAGCCTCGCAGGTGCGCTCCAGCTTCTCGATGGCTTCGCGGGCCTCATCCAGGGTCAGGTTCAGGGGCGGGAGCAGGCGCACGCAGTTGTCGCCGCCGCCGGCGATGAGCAGGTGCTGGCCCTCACGAGCGAGGGCCATGAACTCGCGGTTGTTGGGGACCAGTTTCAGCCCGATCAGCAGACCCTTGCCGCGCACGTCCTCGATCACGTCGGGGAAGCGCTCCTTCAGCCCGTGCAACTGCTGCTTCAGGTAGCCGGCGATCTCGTTGACGTTGCCCAGCACCTCGGGGGTGTTGATGGTGTTGAAGGCCGCCAGACCGACCGCCATGGCCAGCGGGTTGCCGCCGAAGGTCGAGCCGTGGGCCCCGACGGTCATGCCCTTGGCCGCCTCGGTGGTGGCCAGGCACGCCCCGATCGGGAAGCCGCCGCCCAGGGCCTTGGCCACAGCCATGATGTCGGGAGCCATGTCGGCCCATTCATGGGCCCACAGCTTGCCGGACCGGCCCATGCCGCACTGGACCTCATCGAAGATGATCAGGACGCCGTGCTGGTCGCACAGCTCGCGCAGGCCGCGCAGGCAGACGTCGGGCATGGCCCGGCAGCCGCCCTCCCCCTGCACCGGCTCGACGATGATGGCGGCGCAGTTCGGCTCGGCGATCGCGGCCTTCAGGGCCTCGTGGTCGCCCCACTTCAGCTGGTGGAAGCCCTGCATCTTCGGGCCGAAGCCCTCGGTGTAGCTGGGGTTGGCGGCGGCGTTGATGGCCCCGTAGGTGCGGCCGTGGAAGGCGCCGTCAAAGCCATAGATGTCGATCCGCTCGGGCTGGCCGTTGGCGGCATGGTATTTCCGCGCCGTCTTCAGGGCGCATTCGACCGCCTCGGTGCCCGAGTTGGTGAAGAAGACCACGTCGGCGAAACTGGTCTCGGTCAGCCGGTCCGCGAGGGCCTCCTGGCCTGGGATGCGGAAGATGTTGGAGACGTGCCAAAGCTTCTCCGCCTGGTCCTTCACGGCTTCCACCAGCACGGGATGGGCGTGGCCGAGACCGTTGGTCGAAATGCCCTGGACGCAGTCCAGATACTCCGTCCCGTCCGTAGACCACAGACGCGCGCCTCGCCCGCGATCCACTTCCAGCGGCGCGCGATTGTAGACACCCATCAAATGACCGGACACGGACAAACCTCCAAAAGAAACGAAGCCCCGGCGCGGGTGCGACGGGACTTGAAGAGGATGAGGTTGTCGGACGGAGCCGGGTGTTAGTCAACACCGCCTCTACGCCCCTCTCCCTCCGGGAAAGGGAGCTCAGCTCTTGAGCCGCCACCCGGAGCGGAACACCAGCCAGCAGGCCACGGCCATCACCACGGTCAGCACGACGCTCATGATCACACCGACCACCAGACTGCCCTCGGCCTGGCCGATGAAGCCGTAGCGGAAACCGTCGATCAGATAGAAGAACGGGTTCCAGTGGCTGATGGTGGCGAAGGGTTCGGGCAGGTTCTCGACCAGGTAGAAGGTGCCCGACAGGAAGGTCATGGGCATGACCACGAAGTTCTGGACCGCCGACAGGTGATCGAACTTCTCGGACCACAGGCCGGCCAGCACCCCGACCATCCCCATCAGCAGGGATGCGATCAGGCCGAACCAGAGGATGGCGGCGACATTGGCGACCCCGAGCCGGGCGAAGGGAAGTACGCAGACCGCCGTCACCAGACCGACCGCCAGGCCCCGGGTCGCGGCTCCCAGCGCAAAGCCGATGGTCAGCTCCAGCGGGCTGAGCGGCGGGGTCAGGAAGTCGGTCGAGGTGCCCATGATCTTGGCCTGGATCAGGCTGGAGGAGGCATTGGCGAAGGCGTTGTTGAGCATGGCCATCATGATCAGGCCGGGAGCGACGAACTCGGCGAAGGGCGTACCGTGGAGCGGTGGTCGCGCGCCCTGCAGGGCGACCACGAAGACCAGCATATAGAGCAGGGTCGTCACCACGGGGGCGGCCACCGTCTGGGCCCCCACCTTCCAGAAGCGCCGGACCTCGCGCAGATACAGGGTCTGGACCCCGATCCAGTTGATCCCGGCGTAGTGGCGCGGCGTGGGCAGGCCGGAGGGCCGGGTCGAGGCGAGATCGGTCATGCGGCCCAGATGCGGCCGGAGGCCCGTCGACGCAAGGCCTACAGGCCCGGATTGACCTTGCGGCGAGCGGCATCTGCCTCGGCGATCAGCCGCAGACCCGAGATTTCCGCCGCATCCGGCGTCAGGACGATGGCGATTTCCGGCGGGTCGATCACCCGGACGCAGCCTTCACCCGCGAGCGGCGTCAGGGGCTTGCGCAGGGGAAGCGGGGCTGGCGGGGCATGAACGGGCATGGACGATGAACACCGGCCACCCGCCGCTGTTCCAAACGGCCCGGCTTCGGCGTCCAGCGAACGGCGATTCAAGATGTGGGTTTCTGTGGACGACTGATTCGCACATCTTGCGTCAATTAACGTCTCGTTTACGATTAGTTGTGGCGAAGGGGACCCGGGAGGGAATTCAGGCGCCACATCTTGAATCACACCGTACCCCGGAGGGTGGCATGACCGCAGGCTGGACTGAAGATCGCGTCGGCGCGCTGAAGAAGCTGTGGCTTGAGGGCCAGTCCGCCTCCCAGATCGCGAAACAGCTGGGTGGCGGCGTCACCCGCAACGCCGTGATCGGCAAGGTGCACCGTCTGGGTCTGTCGGGTCGCGCGACCCCGTCGCAGCCGGCCCGGACCTCGACCTTCCGCCCCGCCCGTGTGCGCACCACGCCCCCGGCCCAGCCTTCCGCGCCACGCCGGATCGAGGCCGCCCAGCCCGCCCCGCGTCCGGTCGTCGCCGCCCCCAGCCTGCCGGCCGTGGCCGAGATGGCCGGGACCGCCACGGTCATGACCCTGGGGGCCCATATGTGCAAATGGCCGATCGGGGACCCGTCCTCGACCGAGTTCAGCTTCTGCGGCCGCCGCGCCTCGGAAGGCGTCTATTGCCAGGAACACGCCCGCGTCGCCTACCAGCCGCAGATGAAGCGCGGCGGCAAGGAAGAGCTGGCTCGCAGCCTGCGGCGTTACATCTAGGAAGGGGCGCTATCGCTCGCGACGCGGTCGCTCGCTGCGTGAGCGCATGTTTCGGACGCTATCGCGCGCGACGCGGTCGCGCCCTGTTTGAGCGCGGCGGTGCCGGCCTGTGTCGCGCCGTCGTCACGGTTGCCCCGTAGGGGGCTGCATCCGCCTCGTCAGGTTGCCTGGCGAGACCGGGGCGGGGCTGCGGTTATCCGGGTTGACGCAGCCCCCCACCCGACCGCCTGAGTCACCGTGACCCAAAATTGGGTGACTCAGGGTGACTCTTGGCAAGACCCTGCTGACTTCAGCGTCTTGCGCTGCGGCAAAAGTCACGGTGTCGCGATGATGCGAAACGCTTCGCCGCCGGCTCTGCACTCAACGTCTTTCCAACCTGTCAAAAGACCACGGAATGAAGGTGGGTTCGATGCCGCAGCCTGCAAGAGGGCCGGCGGAATAAATTCCGCGCCCTTCCGCCCTCAGTTCAGCACCCGCCCCCCGGGCACATCCAGACTGAAGGTCGGGATGGTGGCCTCGAAGGAGCGGCCGGCTGCGTCGGTCATGGTGTAGGCCCCGGCCATCAGGCCCGAGGGCGTCGGCAGGGGGCAGCCGGACGCATAGGAAAAGCTGTCACCCGGCGCGATCAGGGGCTGTTCGCCGACGACGCCGGGACCGCCCACGGTCTCCACATGGCCGTGGGCGTCGGTGATGATCCAGCGGCGCGCCATCAACTGCACCGCCTGATCGCCCCGGTTCTCGATCTCGACCTGATAGGCCCAGACCCAGCGGCCCTCATCCGGGTCGGACTGGCCGGCCAGATAGCTGGGGCGGACGCGGACCACCACGCCCTCGGTCTCGGCTTCATAGGGTCGGCTGTCATGCATTCCGCATCGTCGCCCGGCAAGGAGGCGGTTTCAAGCGTGCTCAAGCAGCGAGCGACCGCCTCGTGAGCGATAGCCCGCCCGGCTGGAGGTGCGTCCGGCCGCATCCCTGTGTATGGGCTTGGTCATGACCCTTGCCTTTCCGACCCCCACCTTTCCGACTCCGGGCATCCTGCCCTGCCAGTCCATCGAGACCCTGATCGCCACCGGCGCGATCACCTCGGCCACCCCGTTCGACGCCGATCAGGTGCAGCCGGCCAGTCTGGACCTGCGTCTGTCCGACCGCGCCTGGCGGGTGCGGGCCTCCTTCCTGCCCGGCCAGAGGCTGGTCGCCGACCGGATCGCGGATGTGTCCATGCACACGATCGATCTGTCGGGCGGCTATGTGCTGGAAAAGGGCTGTGTCTATATCGCCGAGCTGCAGGAGCGGCTGGCCCTGCCGCCGGGCCTGATCGCGCGGGCCAATCCCAAGTCCTCGACCGGGCGGGTCGATGTGTTCGTACGGCTGCTGACCGACCGGGGCGGATCGTTCGACGATGTGGACGCGGGCTATGACGGGCCGCTGTATCTGGAGATCGCGCCCCAGACCTTCTCGATCCTCGTCCGCCCTGGCACCCGGCTGAACCAGCTGCGGCTGAAGGCGGGCGAGCCGCCCAAGCTGGAGACCCGCAGCGTGGGCGTCGATCTGCAGGGCGGGGAGATCGTGGGCTTCCGCGGGCGTCGCCACGCCGGGGTGGTCGATCTGGACCGGATCGACGGCCATGACCCGAAGGACTTCTGGGAGCCGTTGAGCCTGAGGCGCGGCGAACTGCTGCTGGATCCGGGCGAGTTCTACATCCTGGCGTCCAACGAGGCGGTCGAGATCCCGGTCGACCAGGCCGCCGAGATGACGCCGATCGACCCCAGCGTGGGCGAGTTCCGGGTCCATTATGCCGGCTTCTTCGACCCTGGCTTCGGCACCGATGAGGCGCATGGGGCGGGGTCCAAGGGGGTGCTGGAGGTGCGGACCCACGACACCCCCTTCCTGCTGGAACACGGCCAGATCGTCGCCCGGCTGGTCTATGAGCCCCTGACCGAACGGCCGACGCGGCTATATGGCGAGGGCGGCAGCCACTACCAGCGGCAGGGGCTGAAGCTATCGAAGCATTTCCGCGCCTGGGGGTGAGTGGATGGCGGGTGGCGGGTGACTAGCGGTCAGTCGCTAGCCGCCCGCCACCAGACCTACCCCGCGACCATGCTCATGTCGCGGCGGGCCATCAGTTTGTCGAACTCGCCCCAGACGCCGTCGGCGCCGTGCCAGGCCCCGGTGGTGGCGGCCTTGGAGTATTCGGTGGCGCGGGCCTCGAAGAAGTTGGCGTGCTCCACGCCCGACAGCAGGGACTGCAGCCAAGGCAGGGGGTTTTCCTTGATGCCGTAGAGCTCGGGCAGTTTCAGCTGGCGCAGGCGCCAGTCGGCGATGAAGCGGATGTACTGTTTGATGTCCTCGGGCGTCATGCCCTGGACCTCGCCGGCCTCGAAGGCCAGGTCGATGAACTTGTCTTCCAGACCGACCACGGTGCGGCAGCATTCGACGATGTCGTCGGCCACCGAGGGCGTGACGCAGCCGGTTTCCTTGTTGAAGGCGTGGTAAAGTTTGATGATGCCGTCGCAGTGCAGGCTCTCGTCGCGCACCGACCAGGACACGATCTGGCCCATGCCCTTCATCTTGTTCTGGCGCGGGAAGTTCATGAGCATGGCGAAGCTGGCGAACAGCTGCAGCCCCTCGGTGAAGCCGCCGAACATGGCGAGCGTCCGGGCGATGTCGGCGTCGGTGTCGACCCCGAACTGGCCCATGTAGTTGTGCTTGTCGCGCATGGCCTCATATTCCATGAAGGCCCCGAACTCGCTCTCGGGCATGCCGATCGTCTCGAGCAGCAGCGCATAGGCGGCGATATGGATGGTCTCCATATTGGCGAATGATGAGAGCATCATCTTCACCTCGGTCGGTTTGAACACCCGGCCGTATTTTTCCATGTAGTTGTCGGCGACCTCGATGTCCGACTGGGTGAAGAAGCGGAAGATCTGCGTCAGCAGGTTGCGCTCCTTGTCGTTCAGGTTCGCCGCCCAGTCCTTGCAGTCCTCGCCCAGCGGCACCTCTTCGGGCATCCAGTGGACCTGCTGCTGCTTCTTCCACATGTCGAAGGCCCACGGATAGCGGAACGGCTTGTAGGCCGCCGACGGGGTCAGCAGGCCGGCGCGGGCGGGGGTGATGGAGACGTGGGCGTTCATGGCAACGGACCGGGGCGGGGGTGACGGGGAGCGAGGCGACAGTAAACCTCAGAATCGCGCTCGAAGCTACGGGTTGATGGTTAACGATCCCCAACCTCAACATCTTGTGTGGATCGGGGGAGCGTTTTGTCACGGTGACGAAAAAACACCGTGACGGACCATGACATTTCAGCTTGTCGGAGCCGCCGCCGAACCCGCGTCCGGGTCGTCCTCTTCCACGAACTGCTCATTGACCCGGCGCAGATAGGCGGCGCGGACGTAGTCGGCGTCGCGATAGGGGTGCGCCTCCTGCTCGATCCGGTCGCCGCAGCGGTCGATCAGCTGGACCAGCCGCATCCACGACACGGCCGCCTGCGGCCTGTCCATGGCGGCGGACTCCGAGGCCCGGCGAAAGGCGTATCGCCGCAGGGTCCGGGGTCTGGGTTCGAACAGGAGGCCGAAGCGGGCCGCGGCCTCGGCCTCGTCGACCTCTTCCAGCGCATCATCATTGGCGCGCTCCTCCGCCGCAGTCGGAGGCGACTTCATCCAGACGGGCGGAGGGGCCAGCCCCATCGGCTCGAAATCGGAGCGGCGCCAGCCTTCCTGCGCGGCGCGTCTTCGGACCTGTCGTTCGGACATGCCATGGCGTTCGGCGACGACGGCGGCGCTCAGTCCCGACAGAAAGTCGGCGCGGGCCAGGGCCCAGGTTTCGGCGGTGGGATGGGGGCGGGGTTCGGACTGGGTCATGCCGCCATGATCGCACCGTCCGGCGCGATGCACGTTCGAGCGGACTTGATTCAGGACGGGTGTTGAAAAGGCGAGCGTTTTCGGGGGCA
>JAIEQA010000043.1 GCA_019748095.1 Caulobacteraceae bacterium
CCGCTCCGGCCGGACCCCAGCCCTATGCGGCTGCGACCCCGGGTGCCGCCGCCCCGTCCGCAGCGCCGCCCGCGCCGCCGCGCCAGTCGGTCGAGTAGTCACACAGCCGGTTGGCACCGGGGGCGGGTGCGGCTATGCACCGCCCCCAGTCCTGCCCGTAAGGTTGCTCCATGTCCGACACGCCCCCCGACCGCCTCTCGGTCAATCCCGCCAGCCCCCATTACGACGCCGACCTTCTGGCGCGCGGCGTGGGCATCAAATTCAAGGGCGAGGAAAAGACCAACGTCGACGAATACTGCGTCTCCGAAGGCTGGGTCCGGCTGGCTGTCGGCAAGGCCGTCGATCGCAAGGGCAATGCCCTGACCGTCAAGCTCCAGGGCCTTGTCGAACCCTATTTCCAGAGCGGCGTGGCTGAGGGCGAAGCGGAGGGCTAATCCTCTTCGCCGTCCTCTCGTCCTCCTCCGGCCAGCGGCGCAGCCGCGCAGACCGGGGAGCCCGGCGGCGCGCCGGCACCGAAAGCGGGCATGCCGAAGGTCCGGGTCGGGTGGACAGCGGAAGTTCCCTCGGGGCCCGACGATCAAGGAGCGTTGGACGCAGGATCCTTGATAATGGCAGGGTGAAATGGGGAACCTCAATTCGAGGCTCGTCCGCTCACAGTGATTCAAGGATCAACCGAAGATCCCGGAAGCTCGATACCCGCCAGAACCGTCCTTTTGATCTGTCTCAGTGCGCTGATGTCGGCCGTCGGATCAGCCTCAAGCACCAAAAAATCCGCTTCACAGCCAGGTTCAAAACAACCGATCCGTCGTTCGGGGAAAAGCACAGGCCCGGTCTCGAAGACCATGGTCGCAACGGCGTGTGGCGACAGGCCATTTTCCCGAACAAGATGCTCGGCCTCGGTGAAAACCTGATTGAAGCCGTCCGTCCCGATCAGAATTTGCACTCCGGCCTGGCGCAGCAACGCAAGATTTTCCGTCTGGATCTCGACAGTGCGTCGGGCTTCATCGCTCAGGCTTGCGTTCGGTTGATCACCACCGCTCGCCAGGGCGTAGGTCGGTATCACCCGCATTCCCGACTGAGCCACCAGACGCGCGATCTCCGGCGTTAGTCTGACGGCCTCGGGATCGGAGGGTAGCCCGCCATAAGCAGGCAAGTGCCCGGCGTAATCTACGCCAGCCTCGGCGGCCACCTTCAGGTCGTGAGCGGTTTCCACATGAGCGACGACAGGCAAGCCCATGGAATGCGCCTGTTGCACCAGGAATGGCACATTGGCCGGGTTCAGCCCCTTCGCTCCGTAAGCGCTCGGGTCGTTCTGCAGGACCTCGTAGTGTTCTGATCGGAGCAGATAGATTTTCACGAAGTCTGCGCCCTGGCGCTTCAGCGTCAACAGCGAGCTTTTGATCTCCGCCTCGGTCCGCCCGTAGTGGAAGGCATTGCCGAGGAACCATTCACGGGGTCGTCCGCCATAGATGACCGGTCCCAGCACATCGACATACAACTGCTCTGGATGGCCCCCGGGCTCCGTAATGCCGCCTTGAGCCACCTTCACCCGGAAGTGACCGGGGCTTCCAAAAAAGCTGCGGGTGCTTTCATCAAGAGTGACGGTGTTGGGGTTCCAGACATAGAAGACCCCGACGTCGGTGTAGCCGCGGGACGATGCCTGCGACGCCTGGGTCACATGGGCGTGTGCGTTGGCATAGGCGGGGGTGACATACTGACCCTGAAGGGCGACACGCGATGCCTCAGGCAGAACAGAGGCCGGGTCTATGAACCGTCCGTCCTCGACGACAAGTGTGCGTTCCTGAAAGCCTGCGCCGGTCCAGACCTGCCCGCCCTCATAGAGGGTCTGTTGAGACTGCGCGATGACAGGGGTAGCGGCCAGAGCGAGCGCTATTGCGACTGTGAATTTCATTCGAGTGCCCAACTTCTTTCGTTGGCGTGCCGACCCCACAGATGATCTTCAATCCGGCCGTCGCTCTGGTCGGGCCAAATGTCGAAACAGTGTATGGGACGGTGCGATTTGCGACGGTGGCCCCCGGAAGGACCCGGGTCTGACGGTGACTGGAACTGCCATCGTGCTAACCGGTTTGGCGCAGCCGATTCATCGAAATCGGCGAACGGACATGTGCCATCCGGCGAACGGTCGTCAGAGCGCCCGCTCTCGCAGAAGCCTCGCTCCAGCTCGGCTGACCGACAGGTTGGGTCCCGCAACCATGGACAGGCTCAATCGACCTCCCCCAACGGGCTCAGCCCTCTCGACATGATCGAGATTTGCAAGGGTCGAGCGGTGGACCCTCACGAACCGTCGGGGATCCAGAGCCGCTTCCAGCTCCGCCAGGGTCGTGGAGACCAGATGATTGCCCTTCAGCGTGACGATTTCAGCATAATCATCTGCGCCCGTGATGCTGACGATGTCGCTCGCCATCAGTGACAGGACATCGCCATTGGCCTTCAGCAAAAAGCGCTCGCTGAAATCCGGAGCGGCATTGTCGATCACGAGCAAGGCCCGTCCTGGCCTGCATTCAAGGACGGTCAGGGCCGCGACCGCAGCGTAGGCGAACAGACCCTGCATCATCTGCCAAAGTTGAGCGGGACCTTGAAGAAAAGGCGTGACGCTGAAGCGGGTCGCCGAGCCCGATGTGGCCATTCCGGTCACGACGAAAAGGAGCCAGGCCCAGGTGACCGAGAAAGCGGCTGCCAGTGCAAGATGGGAAACCCAGAGCGCGGGCCCATCAAGCTCTATCAGCCAGCGTCGCAGCACAGCCCGTGCGGCGATAACGGAAGCCGCCAATGAGGCACAGTTCAGTCCGGCTGCCCGCAAACTGTCGAAAACGGACTGGTTGAGAGTCAGCGAAAATATCAGGGTGTAGGCCAGTCCGGTCAGCATCACCCCCGCAAACCAGAGGAGACGCGGATCCCGCAGCTGCCTGGCACTCAGCCCTTTGCCGTCCGTCAATCCCCGGTTCTCCGCTGGATGTGATTGTCACCCGACCGTGGCTCGCAGCCGGGTTCGGCGCAAGAGCGATGCCGCTGGAGCTGATCGCCATAACCTGGCGTCTGTCTTTTCGCTCAAATTCTTGGGAATCCGACAATCATCAAATGGCCTGGAAGCGGACGTCGCCAGGGACCGCAACGGGTCGGACCACGACATTGGCATCAGACCCGAAACCGGACATCCAGCCCGTGTCCCGCAAGCGGACATCCCGCACTGCACATTGGGATGGGAAGCGGACATTGTCAGGCTAGGATATGCTGGCAGACTCAGAGGCAGAGCGCCGGACATGACAAACAGTGCCCGCGGCGACTGGAAGATCCGCCTGCGAGTTGCGGCCAGCCTCCTTCTCTGTGTTTTGCCTGGATCGTGCACGGTTTATTTCGCCGATTATAGCACCTTGGCTCTTCTGGGTCTTGCGAAGGATGAGTTCGCGGTATCACCCGTGGTGTTGCCTCTGAGCTTGCTCATTGGCGGCGTTCCGACACTCTGGGCGATACGTGCACTTCGATCGGCAGTGCGCGATCTGAAACGTAGGGGTCGAGATGGCCCCATCTGAGCGGGTATCGCTGACCGGACCCCCCGAACGTCCCGAGGAGCGACCCCAGGTCGCTGTGAGCGTCCGCCTACGCTTCCGAGCCGAGGAAAATATTCCGGATCGTCTCTTGCGGCGACGCCCATCGGTCCCATCTCAGACCGGTCCCGATCCCACCGGGCCGCGGTGAACAGTGTCACGCGGTGCAATCAGGAGTCGCCGATAAGGGTTTGATTTCAAAGCAGACGCGTTCGAATTGCACTTTTGGACTCTGTTTTTCCAGAGTCCAATCCTGGCGAACAGGGTCCGTCAGTCCAGCCGGATCGCCGACATCAACCGGCCGAAGTCCGGCTCTCCCGCCCGGTACGCCCGCCGGTTGGAATAGAACCGCTCGGCGTCCGCACAGGTGTCGTGGCCGGTCCAGGCGGCCTCACCGACCCCGGCCTGGTCCAGCCGCCACAGCACAAAGCCGGGCAGGTCGAACATCCGCTTGCCGGCGTCCACGCCCGGCGCAAAGAACCGCCCGGCCCCGGCATCCTGACGCTCGAACCGCTCCTGAAAGTCCGCCCCGACCTCATAGCTTTCGGGGGCGATACAGGGGCCGACCACGGCCACCATCCGGCCCGGCCGGGCCCCCAGGGCCTCCATCGCCGTGACGGCCGACTGGACCACCCCGTCCAGCGCCCCCTTCCATCCGGCATGGACGGCCCCCACCAGCCGGGCCTCCGCATCGGCCAGCAGGATCGGCGCACAGTCGGCGGTCAGGACCGCCGGGATCACCCCCGGCGTGGCCGTCACCACCGCATCCCCCTCCGGTCTGTTCCCGGCCCAGGGCCCGGTCGCCACCCGCGTGATCGCCGAATGGATCTGGTAGCCATTGGCCAGATCGTCGGATCCACCCCCCAGGGCCGCCGCCACCCGCCGCCGGTTCTCGGCCACCGCCGCCGGATCGTCGGCCGAACCGGTCCCTGTGTTCAGCCCCGCATACAGCCCGGTCGAGACCCCGCCCTGCCGCGTGAAGAAGCCGTGCCGCACCCCGGCCCGGTCCAGCAGGGGGTGGGTGAGGGGGACGGGTGCGCTCACGCCTCGAACCCCGGCACCGACAGACTGCGGGGCGAGAAGATCGCCGCCACCTTGAACAGGTCGCCCATCTGGTCGGGGGCCGTCAGCCGGGCCAGCTGCCGTTCGATTACCGGGGCCGCCCCCGGCCGCCCGGCCGCCAGCCGCTCGGCCCGGGCCTCGATCCCCAGCCGACGCAGGAAGTCGCCCTGGCCCACGCATCCGGTCACATCGGCCCCGGCCCGGACCGCCGCCTCCAGCACCGCAGGGAAGTCGGCCCACTGGGTCACATCCGCCTCGCCCGGCTCGGTCAGCGGATCGACCTTGGCATGCCGCCGCAGGGCCTGCAGGGTGTCGCCCACCCCCGGCCGGTCCCGCCCGTAGTCGATCAGCAGGGCCGCGCCCGAGGTCTCGCGGACCAGGGTGGCCAGATCGCGCCCGAAGGCCGCCTGCTGGTCCGAGGCCTCGATCACCTGACCCGGCTCGACCTCGAACCCCGGCCGCTCGAACCCGCCGGTGATGCCGACCAGCCCGAAGGTCAGTCCCCCATCGTCGGTGACCCCGACCCGCCGCTCGGCCCAGCCCCCGTCCGTCTTCACGAACTGGCGGGCCGGCAGACAGTCCAGCACCTCATTGGCGATCAGGATGACCGGGGCGTCCGTCTCGATCTGCGTCAGGGACCGGACCCAGCGCGGTTCCACGTCGCTCTGCCCCAGCCGTCGCGCCTGCGCCGCGCGCAGCGGCCCGCTGGGCTCGATCAGGATCAGGTCGCAGGCTTCCAGAAACCCCGGCACGACGCGGGCGGCCCTGAGCGCATCGTCCATCAGGGTCCCGTCGCCCGGCCCCACCTCGACCAGCCGGAACCGCTCGGGCGCACCCAGTCTTTCCCAGGTCTCGACCGCCCACAGGCCGATCAGCTCGCCGAACATCTGGCTGACCAGCGGGGCCGTGATGAAGTCGCCACTCTCGCCCAGGGCCGGGCGGGTGGCATAGTAGCCGTCGGTCGGGTCGTGCAGGCAGCGGGTGACATAGTCCGCCACCGTCATCGGCCCGGTCAGGGTGATCTCCCGGACCAGCCGGTCCTTCAGCGCCATCAGTCCGCCGCGGCGACCGGCGGCCGCGTCCACGCCCGGTAAACCAGCCAGCCGCCAATCAGGATCATCGGGATCGACAGCATCATCCCCATGGTCAGGCCCAGCGGGTAGTTTTCCATCCCCGCGTCCGGCTGGCGCACCGTCTCCAGCACCGCTCGCGACAGGCCATAGCCGACCAGGAACAGACCGGTGACAAAGCCCGGCTTGGTCAGCAGCCGCCATTTCCACACCGCCAGTGACAGGACGGCGAACAGCAGCAGTCCCTCCAGCGCCGCCTCATACAGCTGGCTGGGGTGGCGCGGCTCATTGCCGGCCGGGCAGAAGCCGTACATCTGCTCGATCCGGGCGTTGCAGAACCGGATGGCCCACGGGACGTCCGTGGTCCGCCCCCACAGCTCACCGTTGATGAAGTTTGCGATCCGCCCGAAGAACAGGCCGATCGTCGCCACCGGCGCGATCGCATCGCCCAGACTCAGCAGGTTCGCCCCCTGCTTCCGGCCGAACCATGCAATGGCCAGACAGACGCCGAGGAAGCCGCCGTGGAAGGACATCCCGCCGGTCCACAACTGGAACAGCTCCAGCCGTTCACCGAGGGTCTCCCCGGTGAACAGTTGGCCGAACAGCACCGGCTGATAGAACAGCGCATAGCCGAACCGCCCGCCCAGGATGATGCCGAGCGTGATCCACAGCACCAGATCATCCAGCTGCGGTCCGGTGATCGGCGGCCGCCCGGGGGCCCACAGCCGTTCGGTCTTCAGGATCCGCGCCGCATAGACCCACCCCAGAACGATGCCGGTCACATAGGCCAGCGCGTACCAGCGCAGGGGCAGGGGGCCGATCTGGATCAGGACCGGGTCGAACTCGGGAAAGGTCAAACGGGGCTCCTGCGGCGGTTCGCCCCGCCTTTAGCAAGGGATGCCGCCTCGCGCGAGCGTGACACGCTTCCGCCCCGATTGAGGCTATGCAGGGGGTGTCCGGAAAGGTTTCATTCACCATATCAGGCAACCTTCCCTTAACGACGCCCGCGACGCGCGGGCCGGAGACGATCATGCAGACCCGCAACCCCTTCCTCGATGAACTCGCCAAGATGTCGACCAGCGCCATGGGCCTCGCCCAGGCCGCCGGCGAAGAGGCCAAGGCCGCCCTGCGCGCCCAGACCGACCGGGTCGCAGCCGAGATGGATCTCGTGCGTCGCGACGAGTTCGACGTGCTCAAGGCCGAGATCGCCGCCCTGCGCGCCGAGGTCGCCACCCTGAAAGGCAGCCCCGCCATCACGGCGAAAAAGCCTCAAAAGGGAACGTCCACAGACGGAACTCGTCTTCCGGACGCAGCCGGTTGAGCCGAATCTGCGAACACGCCTACCGTCTGTCCAACGCCGCCGAGTCGCGGCCGACCTCCCGTGAGATCGAGACCCCCTGATGGATGCTGCCGTACCCCAAGAGGTCGACGTCCCCTACGATCCGCTGGATGTGGTTGAGCATGTGCTGAATGCCGAGAACCTGCCGTTCGACCGGACAGACGACGGCGATCTGGCCTTCGCCCTGGCCGGCGACTGGAAGGACTATGAGCTGTGGTTCGCGTGGCGGCCCGAGGGGGACTGCCTGCAGCTTTGCTGCGCCCTGGACCTGCGAGCCACCAAATCGCGCCGCAACGCCGCCTATGAACTGGTCTCGATGGTCAACCAACGTACCTGGATGGGCCATTTCGAGGTCTGGGCCGAGGATGGCGAGATCGTCTTCCGCCACTCCCTTGCCCTGCCGCACGGCGAGCGGCCGACCCTCGCCCAGGCCGCGTCCATGATCGACGCAGCGGTCGAGGCGGCGGATCGCTATTATCCCGCCTTCGACTTCATGATCCGTGGCAACAAGAAGCCCCAGGACGCGATCGATTCCTGCCTGTTCGAGACCGTCGGCACGGCCTGACGTGGCCCCTGGACCGGTCACCCTTCTGGGCCATGGCCGGCTCGGCTCGGCCATGGCCGAGGGCTGGCGTCTGACGGGAACGGTGGAGGACCTGACCGTCCTGACCCGCACAGACCCACCCGTCTGCCCGGCCGGGACCCGGGTGCTTGTGATTGCGGTCAAGCCCGGGGTCTGGGCCGAGGCGGTCGCGCCCTTGGGCACCAGCCTGCCGCCGGACGCTGTCGTCCTGTCGGTGATGGCCGGAGTTCGTGCCGTCGACCTCGCCGGTGCCCTGCCCGGGCGTCCGGTGGTGCGGGTCATGCCGACCACAGCGGTGGCCCAGGCCCGGGGCGTCGCGGCCGTCTGGTCCGCCGACCCCGAAGCGCGGACCATCGCCCACAGCCTGTTCGGCCCGGTCGCGGACACGGTCGATCTGGCCGAGGAAACCCTGATGGACGCGGCCACCGCCGTCGCCGGCTCCGCTCCGGCCTTCTTCTATGCCCTCGCCAATGCCCTTGCAGACGCGGGGATCGCCGCCGGACTGTCACCGGATGCGGCCGCCCGTCTCACACGCGGGGCCCTGCGTTCTGCCGGCTCGGGCGCGGAAACGGATCTGCCGATCGAGGCCTTGATCGCCCGCATTGCCTCACCGGGCGGCACGACCCGCGCCGGCCTCGACGCCCTGCAGGCCGCCGGCCTCGACCTTGCGGCGCAGGCCGCCGTCGAAGCCGCCGTCGCCCGGGCGAGGATCTTAGCGGGAGACCAGCCGGCCTGACGCCAGTCGACCGGCCAGCCGGTCATAGGCCCGCTCGGCGTCGAACCAGGTCGAATAGCTGTAAACCTCGGCAATCGAGGTCGAGTAGTGGCTGTACCGGACAGGCCGCCGCTCGCCGTCGGCCGTGATGACTTCCCCTTCGATGGTCGCTCCGCCGATCGAGCGGCTGTCGATCACCGACAGACCGGGCCGGTCCACCGCCTGCTGGAAGGTGGGCCGGTTGGGCTTCAGCTCGGTCACGACCAGATTGACTTCGGCTCCGTCGAAAGTTCCGCTACGGGCCAGTTCGCGCTCGACCGTCGTCTGCAGCAGCGCCATCTGACGATCCACGTCGCGCTGGCCCAGATCCTCAACCTTTTCGGCAAGTTCACTGCCGAGGGTCACGATGACGCGCGGAGCCTGTGCAAGGGACGGGAAGGCCAGGGCCGAGGCCATGGCCAGGGGAACGATGAGGGCGAGCGGGCGCATGTTGATCTCCGATGATCCCTGTCGCTGGAAAGATGCGCCCGGCCTCGCCTTTTCGCCAGTGCCGTGCGCGCGAATGTGAACGGCTAACCGGGCAGCCGGATCAGAGCCCGCAGTCCGCCCAGGTCACTGCGGGCCAGGGTGATGTCGCCGCCATGGCCGCGGGCCACATCGCGGGCAATGGCCAGTCCCAGCCCGACGCCCTTCCGGTTCTGGTTCCGACTTTCGTCGAGGCGGCCAAAGGGGCGGAACGCCTCCTCATGCATGTCTTCCGGGATGCCGGGACCGTCGTCCTCCACCACGATCTCGAAGCCGCCTGAAGTCAGGGCTCGGGCCGACAGGCGGACGTGTTCGCCATGGGCGGCGGCGTTGCCGGCCAGATTGGTCAGGGCTCGCTTGAAGGCCAGAGGTCTCAACGACGCGGTCAGGGTCGGTGGGGCCGCGATCTCGACCTCGGCGCCTGCCCGTTTCACGTCCTCGCCGGCCGCCTGCAGCAGGGCAGACACATCGACCGGCTGGGGTGTTTCCCCCGCCTCACCGCGGGCGAAGGCGAGGTATTCGTCGATCATATGCTCCATCTCGTCCAGGTCGCCCTTCATCGCCGCCGCCCGCTTGAACGGCGGAGCCAGAGCCAGTTCCAGCCGAAGACGGGTGAGGGGGGTCCGCAGATCATGGCTGACCGAGGCGAGCAGCGCGGTCCGCTGTTCGATGTGGCGCTGGATCCGGTCGCGCATGGCGAGGAAGGCGACTGCCGCCTGACGCACCTCACGCGCGCCATGCGGCTTGAACCGCACCGAGGTTTCGCCCCGGCCAAACGCTTCTGCCGCCTCCGCCAACCGCTCGATCGCCCGGACCTGGTTGCGGATGAACAGGATGGCGACTCCCATCAGCAGGACCGTCGCCACCGTCAGCCACAGCACGAAGATGTGGGCCTGGGTCGCCACGGCCCGTTCGCGCGGAGCGATGATCCGCAGGACGCCCTGTGGTTGCTGCACCTGGATATCGACATAGGCGGGATAGCGCGTGGTATCGAACCAGAACGGCTGATCAAGGCGGCTGGCCAGTGCCGCCTCCAGAGTCCGGTCCACGACGCCGATCGGGCCGCGCCGACGTTCTGCCGGCAGGGTCTCGCCCGGCCGCAGGGCGATCGACAACTGCATGGACCGCTCGCCCCGATCGGCGATGACCGCCAGACCGGCCGCCGATGGTTCGTCACGATAGCTTTCGGCCGCCCAGGCCACATCCCCGGCCAGCCCTTCTGACAGTCTGGCGGTCACGGTGCGCCAGTGCATGTCGAAAAACGCCCATGTCACCGCCCCCTGCATGATCAGGATCGGCAGGACGATGATCAGCAGAGACCGTCCCCACAGCGACGTCGGCAGCTGTCGCTTCAGCACGCGGGCCAGGACGGGGAAGGGCAGGCGCCTCATCAGTCCGGTGCCAGCATATACCCCACGCCCCGCACCGTCTGGAGGTAACGCGGGTTCTTCGGGTCCGCCTCCAGCTTGCGCCGCAGCCGGGTCACCTGGACATCCACCGCCCGTCCCGTGATGTCGGCTGTGTCGGGCGACAGGTCCATCCGTTCGACGGGGGCGTGAGCGTGCAATGCCAGCGTCTTGAGCAATTGTGCCTCGGCCTCGGTCAATCGCATCGGTGCGCCGTCGCGGGTCAGCTCCAGCCGTTCGAGGTCGAACATGGCGGTCCCCAGCCGGATCTCTCGTGGCATGATCGGCTTGACCCCGGTGCGACGCAGGATCGCATCAATCCTCAGCGCCAGCTCGCGCGGATCAAAGGGTTTGGACATGTAGTCGTCTGCCCCCCGCGACAGGCCGTCGATGCGGTCCGAAGCCTCGCCCCGGGCCGTCAGAAGCAGCACGGGTGTCTTCGACAACTGGGCCTTGGACCGGACCCAGGTGGTCAGCTCCAGCCCCGTTTCGCCCGGCATCATCACGTCCAGCACGACCAGATCGAACTCGATCAACTCCATCAGCCGCCGCGCCGCCGCCGCGTGGGCGGCCCCGGTCACACGATAGCCTTCGCGGGCCAGATACTCTTTCAGCAGCTCGCGGATCCGGTCGTCGTCGTCGACTATCAGAAGGTGACGGCCCACACCGGCACCCGCCACGGGGCCTGACCGGCCGGCGCTCACGCGAATATTCCCGGATGCGCGACGTTGACCTCGGGCGCTTCGGGCGTTCTAACCGGGAAATCTGCGCAGGAGACGTTGTTCAATGGCCTTGGTTCCTTTCGACGATCGTGACGGCTGGATCTGGATGGATGGCGATTTCGTGCCCTGGCGGGAAGCGAAAACGCACGTTCTGACCCATGCCCTGCATTACGGCTCGTCGGTGTTCGAGGGTGAGCGTATGTATGGCGGGGAAATCTTCAAGCTGACAGAGCATTCCGAGCGTCTGGCCCGTTCTGCGAACCTGCTGGATTTCGAACTGCCCTACAGCGTGGCCGAGATCGATCAGGCCTGCAAGGACACCTGCGCCCGTATGGGTATGGAAGACGCCTACGTCCGCCCCCTGGCCTATCTCGGGCCGGAGCAGGTCAGCGTCTCGGCCCTGAACAACAAGGTCCACGTCGCCATCGCGGTCTGGGACTGGCCCAGCTATTTCGATCCCGAGATCAAGCGCAAGGGCATTCGGCTTGAGTGGGCCAAATGGCGCCGCCCCGATCCTTTGACCGCCCCGACCACGGCCAAGGCCTCGGGCCTGTACATGATCTGCACCATGTCCAAGAACGCGGCCGAGAAGCGCGGCTACTCCGACGCCATGATGCTGGACTGGCGCGGTTATGTCGCCGAGGCGACCGGGGCCAATGTCTTCTTTGTCCAGGATGGGGTGATCCACACCCCGGACGTGACTCACATCCTGAACGGCATCACGCGCCAGACCGTGATCGATCTGGCCAGGGCCAGGGGCATCGAGGTCGTCGTTCGCCACATCCGCCCGGAAGAACTCTCGACCTTCTCCGAGTGCTTCCTGACGGGGTCCGCCGCCGAGGTCACGCCCGTCAGCGAGATCGGCGAGTACCGGTTCACCCCGGGCGATCTCAGCCTCGGTCTGATGGAGGCCTATGGCCGTCTGGTCCGCCGTCAGGCCTGACCCTCGAATGGCCGAAGGGACCCGGGGGCCGGCCAGCGTGGCCGGCCCCTTCCGGCTTGACCGGCATCGTGTGCATCTGGATGGCCTCGCCGCCATGGGCCGCCTGAGGGCGCTTGCCTCTCGCCGGGGTATAGATTTCGCCTCGAATGACTATCTGGGCCTTGCCGGCTCGGCCGACCTGGGATCAGCGGTAGCTGGCGCGCTCGCGCGCGGCGTGCCGGTCGGGTCGGGCGGATCGCGCCTTTTGCGCGGCAACCACCCGGAACACGAAGCGCTGGAAGCCGAGGCGGCGGCGGCGTTCGGTGCGGGTGCGGCGCTGTATTTCTCCAGCGGCTATGCCGCCAACGCCGCCCTGCTGGCGACCCTGCCCCAGACCGGCGATCTGGTCATTCACGACGCCCTGATCCACGCCAGCGCCCATGAAGGGATGCGGCTGGGACGCGCGGCGACGATCGGTGTCACACACAACGATACGGGCGCGTTTGAGGCGGCCATTGCCGACTGGCGTGCGTCCGGCGGCACCGGCCGGATCTGGATTGCGATCGAAAGCCTGTACAGCATGGACGGCGACCGCGCTCCACTGGACGATCTGGCGGCGCTGGCCGACCGGCACGACGCCTTCCTGCTGATTGACGAGGCCCATGCGACGGGCGTGTTCGGGCCCGGTGGACGCGGTCTGGCCGCCCATCTGGAAGGGCGAGAGAACGTCATCACCCTGCGGACCTGCGGCAAGGCCATGGGCTGTGAGGGGGCTCTGGTCTGCGGCGATCCGACGGTGATCGATTTTCTGGTCAATCGCGGTCGTGGTTTCATCTTTTCGACGGCACCATCCCCGCTGATGGCGGCCGCCTGTCGCGCGGCACTGGGTTTGATGCAGGACGACGGCCTGCGCACCCGGATGGACGCCCTCATTGCCGGGACCGGTCGTCTGTTCGCCGACCGGCTCGGCGTCGCCCCGACCGGATCACAGATCATCCCCGTCATCCTGGGCGAGGACGTCCGGACCATGAGGGTGGCCGCCGCCCTTCAGCAGCAGGGGTTCGATGTGCGTGGCATCCGTCCGCCCACCGTGCCGGCCGGGACCGCCCGACTTCGCATCTCCCTTACCCTCAATGTCGATTTGACCGAGGTTGAGGCCTTGGTCGCCGCCCTCGAACCCCTGCTGGAGGCCGCCGGATGAGCCGCTTTGTCGTCACGGGCACCGGGACCGATATCGGCAAGACCGTCTTCTCGGCCGCCCTGACCCGGGCGCTGGACGGCTGCTACTGGAAACCGGTGCAGTCGGGACTGGACGGAGGTACCGACGCCGAACGGGTCGCCGGCCTGACGGGGCTGTCGCCGGACCGGATCCTGGCCGAGGTCTGGCGGCTGGAGACCCCGGCTTCTCCGCACCACGCGGCTGACCTCGACGGGGTGCGGATCGATGCCGATGCCCTGAACCCGCCGGCCTGCGCGCGTCCGCTTGTGATCGAGGGGGCAGGCGGGGCCCTGGTGCCGCTGAACCATGACGTCCTGTACGCCGATGTCTTCGCACGCTGGGGTCTGCCGGTCGTCGTCTGCGCATCCACCACACTGGGCACTATCAACCACAGTCTGTTGACGCTGGAGGCCCTGCGCGCCCGGGGCGTGCCGGTGCTGGGGGTGGCCTTCATAGGTCCGGCGAACGAAAGCTCGGAGGCCGCCATTGCGCGGTTTGGCAAGGTGAAGCGACTGGGCCGGCTGCCCTGGCTGGCCCCGCTGACGCCCGACTCCCTGTCCCATGCCTTTGCGGCAGGGTTCGATCCGGGCGATTTCGCGTGAGTCCGGTCTGGCATCCGTTCACCCAGCATGGCCTCAACGAGCCGATCCCCCGGGTCGTCCGCACCGAAGGGGCTGCGTTGCATACGGACGATGGTCGCCGGGTGATCGATGCCATCTCCAGCTGGTGGGTCATCACCCACGGCCACAACCACCCCCGCCTGCGGGCCGCGATCCAGCGGGCGGCCGAGGATTTTGACCAGATCATCTTCGCCGGCTGGACCCATGAACCGGCCGAGACCCTGGCGCGCGGCCTGATCGAGATCACCCCCGAGCCGCTGCAGCACGTCTTCTATTCCGACAGTGGATCGACGGCGGTCGAGGTGGCGCTGAAGATGGCGCTGGGCTTCTGGGCCAACACCGGCCGGCCGCGCCACCGCATCGTGGTGATGCGCAACAGCTATCACGGTGACACCATCGGGGCGATGTCAGTGGGCGAGCGCGGGGTGTTCAACCAGGCCTATTCGCCCCTCCTGTTTGATGTCGCCGCCATTCCCTTCCCCGCCGCCGGGGCAGAACAGGCCAGTCTCGACGCCCTCGACGACCTTTGCCGGCAGGAACCGAAACCCGCCGCCTTCATCGTCGAGCCTCTGATCCTCGGCGCGGGCGGCATGCTGATGTACTCGGCCGACACCCTTCGGTCGTTTGCGGAGATCTGTGCGCGTCACGGCGTGCTGTTCATCGCCGACGAGGTCATGACCGGTTGGGGCCGGACGGGGACGCTGTTCGCCTGCGAACAGGCCGGGGTCTCGCCTGACATCCTGTGTCTGTCCAAAGGCCTGACCGGCGGGGCCCTGCCGCTGGCCGTGACCCTCGCAACGTCCGAGATCTTTGAGGCCCACCGCTCCACCGACCGGTCGCGGATGTTCTTCCATTCCTCCAGCTACACCGCCAACCCCATCGCCTGTGCTGCGGGAGCCGAGAATCTGGCCATCTGGCGCGACGAGCCTGTGCTGGCGCGCATTGACGCCCTCGGTCAGGCCCAGCAGGCCGGGCTGGACCGGCTGTCCGGTCGACCCGGCCTCAGCGGCGCACGGTGTCTGGGAACGATTGCGGCGATTGATTTCGACGGAGCCCGGGGCGGCTATCTCTCCGCGCTGGGGCCATGGTTGCTGGGCTATTTCCGCGAGCGGGACCTGCTCGTCCGGCCGCTGGGCGACACTGTCTATGTCATGCCGCCCTACTGTATCGACGCTGCTGATCTGGAACGGGTCTGGGACGCAGTGGCCGAGGCCGCCGAGGGCTGGTCCGCACTCTCTCGCCGCTGACTGGCGGGCATCGGCTTGCACCGTGGCCGGACGCCGTGCAGGAAGGCGCAACCCGGGGAGACCAGCCTTTCATGTTCAGCACACTGAACCTTCAGAGCCTTGCGGGCCTGATTGTCATCGTCGCCGCCTGCTGGTTGCTGTCCGAGAACCGGCGGCTTTTCCCGTGGCGTCTGGCGCTGGGCGCGATCGGCGTCCAGGCCCTCCTCATCCTCGCCCTGTTCGCCATCCCCGGCTCCCAGGGTGTGCTGGCCGCGGTGACGGGGGCGGTCGATGGTCTGGCCCGGGCCACATCCGAAGGGACGCGGTTCGTGTTCGGGTTCCTTGCCGGCGGTGATCAGCCCTATGCCGTCACCAACGACGGGGCCCTGTTCACCTTCGCCTTTCAGGTCCTGCCGCTGATCCTCGTCATCTCCGCGCTTTCGGCTTTGCTGTGGCACTGGAAGATCCTGAAATGGATCACGCTCGGTTTCGGTTTCCTGTTCCAGCGGACCATGGGGCTCGGCGGGGCCTCTGCGCTGGCGGTCGCGGCCAACATCTTCCTCGGCATGATCGAGAGCCCCATCGTCATCCGCGCCTATCTGGACAAGCTGACCCGGTCCGAGATCTTCCTGATGATGGTTGTGGGTCTGGCGACCGTCGCCGGCTCGACCATGGTCGCCTATGCCACCATCCTGTCCGCCGTCTTGCCCAATGCGGCGGGGCATGTCCTCGTGGCCTCCATCGTCTCGGCCCCGGCCGGAGTGCTGCTGGCTCGAATCCTCATTCCGGAAAAGCCGGGGGAAGGCGGAGCGGTGGCGGACTACGGCTCAGCCCTGAAGTATGACTCGGCCGTCGACGCCATCGTCAAAGGCACGGCCGACGGCCTGATGGTGGTCCTGAACATCTCGGCCGTCCTGATCGTGTTCGTGGCGCTGGTGGCTCTCGTCAACGTCATGATGGGCGGCATCTGGCTGTTCGACGCGCCTGTGACCGTCCAGCGCCTGCTGGGCTGGGTCTTCATGCCCCTCGCCTGGTTGATCGGGGTGGACTGGGCAGAGGCGGGCCAAGCCGGCTTGCTGCTGGGCGTCAAGCTGACATTGACGGAGTTTGTGGCCTTCATTGAACTGGGCAAGGTACCGGCTGGCGAAATGAGCGAGCGGACGCGCATGCTGCTCACCTATGCCCTGTGTGGTTTCGCCAATATCGGTTCGGTCGGGATTACCGTGACCGGTCTGTCGGTGCTGATCCCCGAGCGCCGCGAGGAAGTGCTCGGCATGGTCTGGAAGGCCCTGTTCGCCGGCTTTCTCGCCACCCTGATGACCGCGGCAGTTGTCGGGTCCATGCCGGCCTCCATATTCGCCTGAACCGGAGATGATCCATGAAACTGTATGACAGTCACCGCGCGCCCAATCCCCGCCGGGTCCGCTGGGTCATGGCCGAAAAGGGCATCGAGGACGTGGAGATCGTCCCGGTCGACATCATGTCGGGGGATCACAAGACGGCGGAGTACCGCAACCGCGTCGGCGTTCCCCACGTTCCAGCGCTGGAGCTGGACGACGGCACGACCATTTCCGAGTCGGTCGCCATCGGCCGCTATCTGGAGTCGATCTATCCGGAGCCCAACCTGTTCGGCGTGGATGCCCGTGAGCAGGCGATCGTCGAGATGTGGACCCGTCGCTGCGAGTTCTATCTGGCCAATCCGATGATGCTGAACGTGCGGCTCACCCATCCGGCACTGGCGGTGCTGGAGGCCACGCCCCAGCCCCAGGTCGCCGAGTTCAACCGGCTGGCGGCCGAGCGGTTCATGAAGACCCTGGACCGCCATCTGGCGGACCATCCCTTCATCGCTCTGGACCGGTTTACCATCGCTGACATCGTCGGGGTTGTGGGGCTGGATTTCGCCCGTCTGGTCAAATACCGCCCGCCGGAGGAGTTCACCCACCTGGCCCGCTGGCTCGACGACTGCCGGGCTCGCCCGGCGGCCAAGGCGGGCATCTGATCACCCGCGCGGGGTGAATTTCCGGATGATGCCAGAGTAGGTCATCAGCGTCCGCTCACCGGTCGTGATCTGGCCGCGCACAAAAATCAGCGCGCCTCCCGCACGCACCACCTCGCCGGTCGCCTCGATCAGTTCGCCGACATAGGCCCCGTCGATCAGGGTCGAATCCAGCTGTACGGTCACGCCGTTCTTGCCCTCCATCTCCTGATAGGCGGTCTGGAACAGGGCGATGTCGGCAAAGGTCATCAGGCAGCCACCGTGCATCCGGTGCCCTGCATTCATGTGTTTGGGCTCAGCCCGGAAAGCACAGCGCATCCGCCCGTCGGGGTCCGGCCGGAAGTAGAAGGGGCCGACCACCTGGTCGAAGGTGCCGTGCAGGTCGTACATCTGCCAGCCGGCGAATTCCCCGTCGGTTACCGTGACCTTCTCAACCATTCCAAACTTCGCCTTCTTTTCGGTCTCGCAGTGCAGCATATAGGCGCGATGAGCGACCCAATCGAAGCAGCAATTTTCGAAACCCTGTCAAAGGCGGACCCCAAGGGTGTCGGAGGCAAGTCCGTTGAACCCTCGGATGTGGCCAAGGCCCTGCAGGCCGAGCAGTGGCAGCGGATGCTGCCCAAGGTCCGCGCCACGGCGTTGGGCCTGATGCGACAGGGCCGGCTGACCATCACCAAGAAGGGCAAGGTTGTCGACCCGGCGAACTTCCGCGGGGTGACGCGCCTGCGCCTGCCGACCGAGGCCGAGACCGCCGCCGCCCTGGCGCTTCTGCCACCGGCCGTCGCCGGGGATGATGACGACTTCGCCTGATCTCGAAGCCGTTCTTGCGGACATACGCGCCTGCCGCGCCTGTCTGGGCGACCTGCCGCATGAACCGCGTCCGGTCGTGCGTGTCTTTCCGGAAACCCGACTGCTGATCTGCGGCCAGGCCCCCGGTCGTCGTGTCCATGAAAGCGGCCTGCCGTTCACCGATCCGTCCGGTGATCGTCTGCGGGACTGGCTGGGGGTCGATTCCACCACGTTTTATGGAGACCCCCGGATCGGCGTGGCTGCGCAGGCCTTCTGCTACCCGGGCACCGCGCCGAAAGGCGGAGACTATCCGCCACCCCGCCGCTGTGCGGCCCTGTGGCGGCCGCGGCTGCTGCAGGCCCTGCCGCAGATGGAGCTGACCCTTCTGGTCGGCGGTTATGCCCAGGCCTGGGCGCTCGGCACCCGGGCCGGGAGCAATATGACCGGGACTGTCCGCGCCTGGAGGGACCACGCTCCGTCAATCCTGCCCCTGCCGCATCCCTCCTGGCGCAACACCGCCTGGCTGCGACGGCATCCATGGTTCGAGGCCGAGGTCGTGCCGTATCTTCGCCAGAGGGTCCGGGACATTCTGACGGCATGATCCGCCCGTTCGTCTTCATCTTCCTGCTTCTGCTGGCGGCCTGCGCCGGTCCCAATGTCCAGCCGACCCGGATTCCGCCGACCGGCTTCACCGGTCCGCGCATGGAGCGCGACGTCTTTGTCGTTGAGGACGGCGCGCGGCTGACCTACCGCCGCTGGAGCCCGGCCGGACGTCCCCGGGCGGTCATCGTCGCCCTGCACGGGATGAACGACCATTCCGCAGCCTTCCGCCTTGCCGGACCGTGGTGGGCCGAACATGACATCATCACCTACGCGTACGACCAGCGCGGCTTCGGCGCGGCCCCCGGGCGCGGCGTCTGGGCCGGGGAGGGGCGGATGGCTGCCGATCTGCGCACGGTCGTCGCGCTCGTCCGGGGCCGGCACCCCGACGTCCCGATCGCAGTCGTCGGCGAAAGCATGGGCGGAGCCGTGGCCATCTCCGCCTTCGCTTCGGAGCGCCCGCCCGCCGCTGACCAGCTGATCCTGCTGGCCCCGGCCGTCTGGGGCTGGTCCAGCCAGAGCCTGCCCAATCGCGCCAGCCTGTGGCTCGCGGCGCGGCTTCTGGGCAGCCGGGCGGTGACACCCCCGGACTGGGCCGTCCGCGACATCCGGGCCACCGACAACCTGATCGAGCTGGTCACCAACGGCAATGATCCGCGCTTCATACGGGCGACCCGGTTCGACACCCTGTCCGGTCTGGTGGATCTGATGGAAAGCGCCTCGGTCCGGCTGGGACAGGTGCGGGTCCCGACGTTGCTGATGTACGGAGCCCACGATCAGATCATTGAGAGGGCACCGATGCGCCGCGCGCTGGATCGCGCAGGAGAGCCCGCCAACCTGCGCACGGCCTGGTATCCTGACGGCTGGCATCTGCTGAACCGGGACCTTCAGGCCGAAGTCGTCTTTGCCGATGTTGCCGCCATTCTCGGAGCACCCGAGGTGCCCCTGCCTTCGGGAACCGGAGATGTCCGCGAGGCCCTCAACTACAAGATTTTTCGCCGCTAACCCCGACACTTAAACCGCCGTTAACCAGACACGCGGCACTTTCTGCCTAGCGGGGGTGACCGGTATCCCTTGCATGGTCTTGTGGGCGGGGACGCGTGGGCGGCTTCACGGCGGCGTTGCAGAGATTCGGGATCGGGCGGCTTGCCATGGTCCTCGGCGTCGGAGCCGGCGTAGCCGCCGTTCTGGTCGCCCTGATGCTGCGCGTCGGTCAGGCCCCGGATGCCTTGCTGTACTCCAATCTCGACCTGCGCGAGGCGGGCGAGATCACCACGTCGCTGGATCAGGCCGGCATCAAATACTCGACCCGCGGCGACGGCTCGACGATCATGGTTAACCGCGACGACGTCGGCACGGCCCGGTTGATGCTGGCGGGCAAGGGGCTCGTGACGTCCGGTTCGGTCGGCTATGAGCTGTTCGACACCCAGTCGGTCCTCGGCCAGACCGAGTTCCAGCAGCAGATCAACGAGCAGCGGGCCCTGCAGGGCGAACTGGCCCGCACCATCATGTCAATGCGCGGCATCTCCTCGGCCCGGGTCCAGATCGCCCTGCCGCGGCGCGAACTGTTCCAGGCGGATGCGGCCCAGCCCACAGCTGCGGTGGTTGTGGGGCTGGGCGGTCGGGCTCTCAGTGCGGACCAGGTCCGGGCCATTCGCAACGTCGTCGCCTCGTCGGTGCCGAACCTCAAACCGGACCGGGTCACCGTCGTCGACGAGACCAACCAGACCCTCGCTGCCGGAACGGATGAAGGGTTCACCTCTGCCAGCGCCGAGGAGGCCAAGACGTCGACCGAGGCCCAGTTGCAGGCCCGCATCAAGGATCTCGTTGAGGGCGTGGTGGGGCCGGGCGCTGCCCGGGTCCAGGTCACGGCCGACATCGACATGAGTCGCTCCACCACCCAGGAGCAGAAATTCGATCCCGACGGCCAGGTCGTGCGCTCGACGTCGGCCAATGGCTCTGAGTCCGCCGACACCACGGGTGCCGCTGACGGGGGGGCCACGGCGGCCAACAACATTCCCGGCGGCGAGCCTCCGGCGAACGCTCCGGCGGGTTCGACCGAGAGGGTGACCGGCGAGACCACCAACTATGAAATCTCGAACACCACGACCACGACGGTCAAGGAGCCGGGTGAGGTCCGCAAACTGTCGGTCGCCGTTGCCGTGGACGGCAAGTTGACTCCCGCCGCGGAGCCGGGTGGCGAGCCTGCCTACGAACCTCGCTCGGCCGAGGAGATTACCCAGATCGAGGATCTGGTGAAGGCGGCGATGGGCTTTGATGAGACCCGGGGCGACCAGGTCCGGGTGACCAATGTCCGCTTCAACCGCGATGCCTTGGTCACGGCCGGTGGAACCGACGGCGGTTCGCCCCTGCTCAACTTCACCAAGAACGATATCCTGCGTGGGGTGGAGCTGCTGGTCCTGCTGGTCACGGCCCTGTTGCTGATCTTCTTCGTGCTGCGTCCGCTGCTCAAGGCCTCGGGCGGTGCAGCCGCGGCGTCGGGCGGAGGCGTCCCGGTTACAGCCCTGCAGACGACCGTGGTCGGGGGTTCGGCCGGTCAGCTGGCCGCGCCGACCGACATTGAACAACGTCTCGACATCGCCCGCATCGAGGGACAGGTGAAGGCGTCTTCGGTCAAGAAGGTCGCGGACTTCGTCGCGATGCATCCGGAGGAATCCACCGCGATCCTCCGCAGCTGGGTGCATGAAGAGTAATGGTCGCCCGGGTCTCCAACAAAAAGGCTGCGGTCGAGGACGCCAAAAAGCTGACGGGCCCCGAGAAGGCGGCCGTCATCCTGCTGTCCCTGGGTGAGGAGCACACCAGCCTCTGGCAGGGTCTCGACGACGAGGAGGTCAAGGAGATCTCCCAGGCCATGGCCGGCCTCGGTACGGTTTCGGCCAGTGTGGTTGAGGAGCTCCTGGTCGAATTCGTCTCCGGAATGTCCGCCTCCGGGGCGGTCATGGGCAGTTTCGAACAGACCCAGCGCCTGCTGGCCTCCTTCCTGCCGCCCGACCGCGTGGACGGCCTCATGGAGGAGATCCGGGGTCCGGCGGGTCGGACCATGTGGGACAAGCTCGGCAATGTGAACGAGGCCGTGCTCGCCAACTATCTGAAGAATGAGTACCCCCAGACCGTCGCCGTTGTCCTGTCGAAGGTGAAGCCGGACCATGCCGCGCGCGTCCTGACGGCCCTTCCGGAGGATTTTGCCCTCGAATGCGTTCAGCGGATGCTGCGTATGGAGCCCGTCCAGCGCGACATCCTCGACAAGATCGAACAGACCCTGCGCACCGAATTCATGTCCAACCTTGCGCGGACCTCCAAGCGCGACAGCCACGAGGCCATGGCTGATATTTTCAACGCTTTCGATCGCCAGACCGAGTCCCGCTTCATCGGGGCTCTGGAGGAGCGCAACCGCGAGGCCGCCGAGCGCATCCGCGCCCTGATGTTCGTGTTCGAGGATCTCAACAAGCTTGACCCGGGCGGGGTCCAGACCCTGCTGCGCGCCGTCGAGAAGGATCAACTGGCCCTCGCCCTGAAGGGCGCGTCCGAAGTCCTGCGCGAGATGTTCTTCACCAACATGTCCGAACGCGCCGCCAAGATCATGCGCGAGGACATGGAATCGATGGGCCCCGTCCGCCTCAAGGACGTCGACAGCGCCCAGATGACGATGGTCCAGGTGGCGAAGGATCTCGCGGCGCGCGGCGAGATCATGCTGGCCGGTGCAGCCGGTGACGACGAGCTGATCTACTGACATGACCGATCCCGCCCCCCTGAACAGCCGCCCCTTTGTCTTCGACACCGAGTTTGACGGTGCCGGTACGGTCGTGCGGCCGTCCAGCTTCAAGCCAGCCAAGCGGTCCTATCTGCCCGCCGAGGTGGACGCCCTGGTCGCGCAGGGCCGGCTCGAGGCCCGCGAGGCCGCCCTGGCCGAGGTCGAGAGCATTCGCGCCATGGCCCTGTCCGCCATCGGCCAGACCCTCGCCTCGGCGGCCCCCGCCCTGACCCAGGTCGCCCAGGCTCACCGCGAGCAGGCCGTCGACCTCGCGCTGGCGGCAGCCCGGGTGATCGCCGCCGCTTCCCTCGATCGCCTGCCGACCGGACCGCTGCAGTCGGCGCTGGAGGCGCTCGGCCAGGAGATCGACGCCACGCCCCGGCTGGTCATTCGGGCTGCAGGTCTGGATGACGTTGCCCGGACCAGTCTGCAGGCCCTGTGCGCGGACGCCGGTTTTTCCGGTCTCGTGGCGTTCCGCGAGGATCCGGCCCTGCCGCTCGCAGCCTTCCAGCTGGAATGGGCCGACGGCCGCGCAGACTTCGATCCCGCCGCCGCCGCCGAGCGGATCTCGATCGCCCTCGCCTCGGCTCTCGCTGCCGAAGCCGGACATGCCGAATCGCTGGCCTCCGCCCAATCATCCCCGGGAGTGACCTCACATGGCCGCTGACGATCTCACCCTCGAGGAATTCCCCGAGTCCACGGCCCTCGCAACGGTTGACGATGCCGGGGACAAGTCCGCCGCGGACCTCGCCACCGTGTTTGACGTGCCCGTGAACATCTCCGCCGTCCTGGGCAAGGCCAATATGACCGTGGCCCAGTTGCTGAAGCTCAACCGGGGTTCGGTCCTCGAGCTGGATCGCAAGGTCGGCGAGGCCATCGACATCTTCGTCAACAACCGTCTGGTCGCGCGCGGGGAGGTCGTCGTCGTCGAGGACCGCCTTGGCGTGACCATGACGGAAATCATCAAGATCGAGGATTCCAACGCCTAGGCGTTGGAACCTCAGTACGGATTAGAGGAGAAGACCCATGCGGCTTCTGGTGGTCGGACGGCTCTCGGGCCAGCTCGCGGCGGCGGTGAAGATGGCCATGGCGCACGGCGCCAAGGTCAATCACGTCGAGCGCACGGACCAGGCGACGGAGCAACTCCGGCGCGGGCAGGGGGCCGACCTGCTGATGGTCGATTACAACCTCGATATCGCCGGCCTTATCGCGGCCAACGAGCTGGAGCGGATCTTCGTCCCTGTCGTCGCCTGCGGGGTCGACAACGATGCGGAAAAGGCGGCAGCTGCCATCCGGGCCGGGGCCAAGGAGTTCATTCCTCTCCCGCCCGAGGCCGATCTGATCGCGGCGGTCCTCGCCGCGGTCGCCGATGACGAGCGTCCGCTGATCTCGGCCGATCCGTCGATGCAGGCCGTGATCAAACTGGCCGACCAGGTGGCCCGGTCAGAAGCCTCCATCCTGATCACCGGCGAAAGCGGCGTGGGTAAGGAGGTGATGGCGCGCTATCTGCACCAGCACTCCAAACGCGCCGAACGGCCGTTCATCAGCGTCAACTGCGCCGCCATCCCCGACAACCTGCTGGAATCCGAGCTGTTCGGGCACGAGAAGGGGGCCTTCACCGGCGCTGTCGCGCGCCGCATCGGCAAGTTCGAGGAGGCCGACGGCGGCACCCTGCTGCTGGACGAAATCAGCGAGATGGACGCCCGCCTCCAGGCCAAGCTCCTGCGTGCCATCCAGGAACGGGTTATCGATCGCGTCGGCGGGACCAAGCCCGTCTCCGTCAACATCCGCATCATCGCCACCTCCAACCGCGATCTCGCCCGCGCCGTATCGGAAGGCACCTTCCGCGAAGACCTGCTGTACCGCCTCAACGTGGTGAACCTGCGCCTGCCCGCCCTGCGCGAACGGCCCGGTGACGTCGCCGTGCTGGCTGATCATTTCGTCAAGAAATACGCCGCCGCCAATGGTGTCCCGGTGCGCCCGCTGTCGTCGGATGCACGCCGTGCGCTCGCGGCCCACCGCTGGCCGGGCAATGTGCGGGAGCTCGAGAACGCCATGCACCGCGCCGTCCTGCTGGCGGTCGGGTCCGAGATCGATGCCGAGGCCATCCGCCTGCCGGACGGTCAACCCTTGATGGGGGCTGTGGGCGGTCATGTGGACAACAGCCTCGCCGGCCGGGCCGCCCAGACGGCGGACGCCGTCAGCCGCGCCTACGTCGGCCAGACCGTGGCCCAGATGGAGAAATCCCTGATCCTCGACACCCTGACCCATTGCCTCGGCAACCGCACCCATGCGGCCAACATCCTCGGCATTTCGATCCGGACCCTGCGCAACAAGCTGAACGAGTACGCTGACGAAGGTGTCCAGATCATCGCCCCACAGACCGGTATCGCGACCGGCGGCTACGGCGCGAACGCGGCGTGACCCAAGTTTCGGTGCATTTTTCGCTCTTCCGCAGAGGGTTTGGGGCCGGCCTCCGTGATCTCATGGCTGCCGGCCCCACATCGGATCCCGTATCAGTGACGCCCCGGTCGTGACCGACGCCCCCGTCATGATGAAGGACGGCATGGCCCGTCCGTCCGGTGCGGACATCCGCGGCTGGCTGCTGCGCGGCGAGGTCGGCATGGCCGTCGGCGTGATCGGCGTCATCCTGCTGCTGATCCTCCCGGTGCCCGCCTTCCTGCTGGATGTCCTGCTGGCAGTCAGCCTGTTGTCTTCAGTCCTGATCCTGATGACGGCGCTGATGATGAAGCGGCCGCTGGACTTCGCCATCTTCCCGACGGTTCTGCTGGTTTCCACCCTGTTCCGTCTGGGCCTGAACCTTGCCTCCACCCGGCTGGTCCTGACCCACGGCCATGAGGGCCACGACGCCGCCGGTCAGGTCATCGCTGCTTTCGGGGCGTTGATGATGGGCGGCAGCTTCATCATCGGGGTCATCATCTTCGCCATCATCCTGGTGGTGAATTTCGTCGTCATCACCAAGGGTTCGACCCGCATCGCCGAGGTCTCGGCCCGCTTCACCCTCGATTCCATGCCGGGCAAGCAGATGGCCATCGACGCCGATCTGTCTTCGGGCCTGATCACCGAGGACCAGGCCAAGCTGCGGCGCAAGGAGCTTGAGCAGGAATCGACCTTCTTCGGGGCCATGGACGGTGCGTCCAAATTCGTCCGCGGCGACGCCGTCGCGGGCCTGATCATCGTCTTTATCAATGTGATCGGCGGAATCCTGATCGGGGTGATCTCCCACGACCTGCCGGTCGGAGACGCCGCCAACACCTATATCCAGCTGACCATCGGTGACGGCCTCGTCACCCAGGTTCCGGCCATCATCATCTCGATCGCCGCAGGTTTTCTGGTGTCGAAGGCCGGCGTCGAGGGGTCAGCAGACAAGGCACTCGTCGCCCAGCTGGCCACCAACCCGGTCAGCCTCGGCATGGTCGCTGCCGCGTCCGGCCTGCTTGCCCTCATCCCCGGCATGCCGATCCTTCCCTTCGCCGCCCTGGCCGCCGGAGCGGGCTTCATGGCGTGGCGTCTGGGCCGGGCGAAGCTGAAGCCGCAACCGACCGAGGCCGAGGTGGCAGCGGCAGAGGCTGCTGGCAAGCCGCGCGAGGAGACGGAGGAACCGATCAGCACCGCCCTGACCATCGATGAAGTGAAGATCGAACTGGGCTATTCCCTGCTCACCCTGATCAACGATCTGGAGGGGCGGCGCCTCACCGACCAGGTGCGGGCCCTGCGGCGTGCGCTTGCCCAGGAATACGGTTTCGTCATGCCGTCGGTGCGGATCCTCGACAACATGCGCCTGCCCAGCCAGGGCTACGCCATCCGGATCAAGGAGATGGAGGCCGGACAGGGCGAGGTCCGGCTGGGGTCGCTCATGGCCATGGATCCTGCCGGCCGTCAGGTCGAATTGCCCGGGGAACACACCAAGGAACCGGCCTTCGGCCTCCCCGCGACCTGGATCGACGAGAACCTGCGCGAGGAAGCCACCTTCCGCGGCTATACCATCGTCGACCCCTCGACCGTCCTGACCACGCACCTGACCGAAATCCTCAAGGAAAACATGGCCGAGCTGCTCAGCTATGCCGAGGTGCAGAAGCTGCTCAAGGAACTCGGGCCCGAGGAGCAGAAACTGGTCAGCGAGTTGATGCCTTCGGTTGTCACGGTCACCACGCTGCAACGGGTGCTTCAGGCCCTGCTGCGCGAGAAGGTGTCGATCCGCGATCTGGCGGCCATTCTGGAAGGCCTGGCCGAGGCCGCGCCCCATACGTCATCGGTCACCACCCTGGTCGAGCACGTCCGCACCCGGCTGGCCCGTCAGCTGTGCTGGCAGCATCGGGGTGAGGACGGGGCCTTGCCCATCATCACCCTCTCACCCGACTGGGAGGCGGCCTTCGCCGAGTCGCTCGTCGGGGCCGGCGAGGACAAGCAACTGGCCATGGCACCGTCGCGGCTCCAGGATTTCATCCGCGCCGTGCGTGACGTGTTCGAACGGGCCGCCATGTCCGGCGAGAGCGCCATCCTGCTGACCGGTCCCCAGATCCGGCCCTATGTCCGCTCGATCATCGAACGCTTCCGCGGCCAGACCGTGGTGATGAGCCAGAACGAGGTCCACCCCAAGGCCCGGCTGAGAACGCTCGGCTCGGTCTGATCTAGCTGACGCGTACGAAACCGCCCGCCGAGGCCTCCCGCGCCGCCTCGTTCGTGGGTCGCGCAATCAGGCCGGACTGGGTGATCCAGACCTCATAGGTGGCCCCGTCCGCCATCGGCATGTAGGCGGCCGAGCCGTACAGGGTGTCCACGGCGTCAACGTAGCGGCGGTACTTCCTCGCCGTATCCCAGACGCTCAGCGACCAGGGCAGGGCGGCCAGCGGGCCCGTCTCGGGCTCGTCGGTGAGGGCGTGAACGCTGCGCGCCCCGGTGCGCTCCAGTTCGATATCCTGATAGCGCCCTGCCAGCCGGTCCAGACGGTACTGGGCATCCAGGCCCACCACATTGGCCCATGGCTTCCATTTCAGGACCTGGGCTTCCATCCGCCACTCATCCCCGTGGACCGGATAGACCGCCGTGCGCGCCGGGCGCTCCCCCTCGGCTGGCCGCGTGACCGTCGCCTCAAAATACTGCGGGGCCAGTTGCCGGATGGACAGCGTGGCCACCGGCCGCTCATAGGTCAGGCGGGCATAGGTCTGGACATTCTGCCCCAGCAGGGCGGTGCCGAGGGCACCTGCCAGCAGAACACCGCCTCCGGCCGTTCCAAAAAGTCCGCCCAGCAGGCGTCCCTTGAACAGCGAGGCAAGACCGCTGATCAGGATCAGACCTCCGACTATCGCGATCGCGGCCGGCGCAATCCACCACCACCAGAACATTCGTCCCACTCCCCAAACGGCACAGCTTGCTAACCCAATGCTTTGCAACAGCACAGGTTGCGCCGCGAATGACTTCACTGGACACGCGAATGTGTACGGTTAAAGCGTGACAGCCATGTCCTCTGACTTTTCCACTGTCCTGTCACGTGCCGCGCGGTTCATGCGGGAACAGACGCTCGGCCGGTCCATCGTCGTTCTGTTGGGCGGAGCCCTCGCCCTGCTGCTTCTGGTCAATTTCAGCACCTTTGTCCTGATCCAGCGAACGGCCGCCTTCAACGAACAGGTGGAGTCGACCTGGCTTCTGCGTCGCGGGGTCCGCACTGTCCTTCTGAACCTGAAGGACGCGGAGACAGCCCAGCGGGGCTATCTCCTGACCGGCCAGCCCGCCTTCCTGCGGACCTTCGAACAGGCCAGCGAGGCCGGGCCGCGTCTGCTCGAGCAACTGGACCGCCTCGCGGGCGATGACCCCGTCGGCGTGGCCTCTGTCGAGGCGCTGACCGGGCTCTCCCGGGACAAGTTCATCGAGATGTCGGGGATCATCGATCTGGCGCGACAAGGGCGCACGGCGGACGCCCTGGCCCAGGTCCGGTCCGGACGCGGCAAGCAACTGATGGACGCGCTGGACGCCGAGATGGCTGATCTGGACTCCGAACTGGGCGCCCGCGTCGCCCAGCAGACCGCCCGGTCCGAGGCTTCGGCAGTCTTCACGATCGTCATCAATGGGGTTGCCGCCCTGCTGATCGTCCTTCTGGCCGGAGTCGTGCTGCTGCTGGTTCGTCGCTATCTCGAGGAGCTGAAACAGGCCCGGGCCGATGTCGACCGGATCAATGCGGGACTGGAGGAGACGGTCAAGACTCGCACTGCCGCCCTCGTGCGGGCCAATGAGGAGGTCCAGCGGTTCGCCTATATCGTCAGCCACGACCTGCGGTCGCCGTTGGTCAATGTCATGGGCTACACCGCCGAGCTGGAACAGGCCGGCAAGACCATCGATCTCCAGATGACCAGGGTCGAGACCGAGGCCCCAGGTCTGGTGGAGCAGGACGCCCTGACAGCGGCGCGCGAGGATATCCCTGAGGCCGTCGGCTTTATCCGGGCCTCGACGGAAAAAATGGACCGGCTGATCAACGCCATCCTGAAGCTGTCCCGGGAAGGCCGGCGCAACCTCGTGCCGGAGACCCTTGATGTCGGGGCCATGGCCTCTCGTATCGCCGACAGCGTCCGGCACCAGATTGAGGCCGGAAACACGGACTTCGTCGTGGGGGAGATCGTCCCGTTCGAAAGCGATCGCCTCTCGATGGAACAGATCATCGGCAATCTCATCGACAATGCCGTGAAGTATCTGGACGCCTCCCGACCCGGTCGGATCGAGGTGTCCGGTCGGGACCTGCCGGACGGATGGGTCGAATACACGATCACCGACAACGGTCGCGGGATCGCTGAACGCGATCACGAACGGATCTTCGAGCTGTTCCGCCGTGCCGGCCGCCAGGACCGCCAGGGCGAGGGGCTGGGCCTGGCCTTCGTGCGCAACAGCGTTCGCCGTCTCGGCGGCTCGATCGATGTGGAGTCCGTCCCGGGCGAAGGCTCGACTTTCCGCCTGAAATTCCCCAAACGCCTGAGCCTCGAGCCGGCAGGAGAGACCGCGTGACCAGCAGCAATCCCGTCAAGATCATCATGGTTGAGGACGACCACGGTCACGCCCGCCTGATCGAGAAGAACATCCGGCGAGCCAATATCCTCAACGAAATCGTTCACTTCGATCATGGTCAACCGGCACTCGACTATCTGTTCAGCGAGGATGTACGCGCCAATGGGCCGATGCTGATCCTGCTGGATCTGAACCTGCCGGACATGAGCGGGACCGACATCCTGGCCGAGGTCAAACGTGACGAGCGCCTGAAGCGTGCGCCCGTCGTCGTCCTCACCACCACGGACGACAAGACCGAAATCCAGCGCTGCTATGATCTGGGCTGCAACGTCTACATCACCAAACCGGTCGACTATGAGAGTTTCGCGGGGGCGATCCGGCAGCTGGGCCTGTTCCTGTCTGTCATGCAGGCACCGGAAATCGAATGACCGATGGAACGCCGCCGATCCGGCTTCTGTATATCGATGACGACCGCGGCCTGTCCCGTCTGGTCCAGAAGGAGCTCGGCCGTCACGGCTATGAGGTGACGCTTGCGGTGGACGGGGATGCCGGGGTCGCCGCCCTGGATGACGGCGAGTTCGACGTCTGCGCGCTCGACCATTACATGCCGGGCCGGGACGGGCTCGATGTCCTGCCTGACCTGCTGCATCGCCCCGCGCCACCCCCCGTCGTCTATGTGACCGGGGCCCAGGAGGGTCGCATCGCCGTCGCGGCCCTGCGCGCCGGAGCCTCCGACTATGTGATCAAGGACGTCTCCGAGGATTTCACTGCCCTGCTGCGGTCGGCGCTGGAAGACGCCCTGCTGCGTCGCCGCCTCGAACGGGAGAATGAACTGGCCCAGGAAGAGGTCCGCCTGGCCCGTGACCGGGCCGAGACCATGCTGCGCGAGGTGAACCACCGGGTCGGCAATTCGCTGCAGCTGGTCTCGACCTTCATCTCGCTCCAGCTCCGCCATCTCGTGAATGAGGGGGCCCGCGACGCCCTGCGCGAAGCCCAGGCCCGCATTGAAGCCGTCGCCCATGTCCATCGCCGTCTCTACACATCCGGAGACATGGAGACGGTCGATATGCAGGCCTATCTCGACGGGCTGGTGGATGAGCTGGCCAAGTCGCTTGGTCCGGATACGACGTCCCCCCGGATCGTCCTCCAGGCCTCACCGCTCCGCGTCTCGACCGATCAGGCCGTTTCGCTGGGTGTGGTGGTCACCGAACTGGTCACCAATGCGGTGAAATACGCCTATGCTCCGGGCCAGACCGGCGAGATTCGCGTGATCCTCGCGCCCGACGCTGACGGCCGGCGCGCCATACTGACCGTCGAGGATGACGGTCCCGGTCTGGGGGACGGCTTACCCAAGGGCACGGGTCTGGGTGGCAAGATCATCGCCGCCATGGCTTCGGGCCTGCGTTCGGCGGTGGAGTTCGACGGGGCTCACAAGGGTGTGCGCGCCCATCTGGCCTTTGATCTGTGACGCCGTCGCTGCAGTTCGGCACCGCGGACCCCGGCGTCCTCTACCAGCTCCGTCCGGCGGTGTTCGGTCTCGTTGTTGACGACGGCCGGCTGGCTTGCGTGCGGGTGACCCGTGACATCCCCTATCTGGACCTGCCGGGTGGCGCGGTGGACGGCGATGAGAGCGAGGAACAGGCGCTGGTCCGCGAGTTTATCGAGGAGACCGGGATGACGGTGCGTCCGTTGGACCGGGTGGCGGAGGCGGGACAGTTCTTCCGCCGGTCGGACGATGCGCCGGTCAACAATCTCGCGGGTTTCTGGCTGTGCGAGCGTCTGTCGATCGCTCCTGACCGCAAGGTCGAGGCCGACCATGAACTGGTCTGGCTGGATCCCCTGACCGCCCTTGCGGGTCTGCGTCACGACGCCCACGCCTGGGCCGTCGCCACATGGCTGCGCCATCCTTCAAGCGCTACCATACGGAACACTCCGGTCCCTCGGCCGCTTTTCTGATCCAAGCGTCGCTACCGTGGCGACGTCGAACGTCAGGAGCCCCCCATGGCCGATCACGACCGTATCGAAGGTGCCGCCAAGACCGTTGGCGGCAACATGAAGGAAGCCGCCGGCAAGTTGACCGGCGACGAAAAGTTGAAGGCCGAAGGCCGTGCCGACCAGCTCGAAGGCAAGGTTCAGAACACCGTCGGCGGCATCAAGGATGCCGTGCGCGAGCACAAATAGGACGCGCGTTTAACTCCGGGGCCAACCCGGGGTGGACGGCACGGTCTGTGCGAGACCAAAGGGCGCGCCAACGGCGCGCCCTTTTTGCTGTCCTCAATCCTTGCCGAACAGGCGAAAGGACAGGCCGCCCTCATCATCGCTTCGGGTCTCGTTGCGGCATTCCGTGATGAACACCACCGATCCGCCCTGCCGGGTCGGTCGGGGACGGCAATCCGGGGCCTGGGCCGACGCGACCACAGTCCCCCGACGTTCCGGCACGCCGCACTGGATCGGATAGGTGCCATCGTCTCCCGGTGTGGCGAGGCAGGGAACAGGGGTGTTCGCCGGCAGCAAGCCTGCCGGCAGCCGATCGCCGAGCGCGGCATGGAGATCGCCCCGGATCCGGGCCTGACAGGCCTCGAGCGACGGGTCCCGCCGGATCATCGGACTGCACTGGGATCTCTCCCAGCCGAACGGATCCGCAAGCGCCCATGCCGGCAAATCGCTGTTCGCCATTTCGCGGGCCGGCGTCGGTTCGACGACCGGTGCCGGCATTTCCCAGACGACGGGACTTCCCGCTGCCTGCTGCAGAGCCATTGCCATCGCGAGCACAGTCAGCATCGGATCACTCTCCTGAGGAAGTCAGCCTCGCATATACCCGATTTCCGTGCATCTAACGTCGGCGTCAAAGCCCTTAGCGCGTCAGCGCCCGCATGGCGCGATCCAGCCCGTCCAGCGTCAGGGGATACATCCGCTCGTCCATGACCTCGGACAACAGTTTCACCGAGGCCGTGTAACTCCAGTAGCGCTCGGCGACGGGGTTCAGCCACACCGACTTGTCCCATTGCAGCCGCGCCCGCCGCATCCAGACCGCCCCGGCCTCCTCGTTCCAGTGCTCGACCGACCCGCCCGGCATGGTCACCTCATAGGGCGACATCGTCGCGTCCCCGACGAAGATCGCCCGCCAGTCGCCATTGTATTTGTGCAGCAGATCCCACGTCGGAATGGTCTCCCCGTGCCGACGCCGGTTGTCCTTCCACACACCCTCGTACAGGCAGTTGTGAAAGTAGAAGAACTCCAGGTTCTTGAACTCGGTCCGGGCCGCGCTGAACAGTTCCTCGCACAGCTTGATATGGCCATCCATCGACCCGCCGACGTCGAGGAACAGAAGGACCTTGATCGTGTTGCGCCGCTCCGGCCGCATGCGGATGTCCAGCCATCCCTGCCGCGCCGTCCCGTCGATCGTCCCGTCGATATCCAGTTCCTCGGCCGCGCCTTCACGCGCGAAACGCCTGAGCCGCCGCAGCGCAACCTTGATGTTGCGCGTACCCAGTTCGACCGTGTCGTCCAGATTGCGGAACTCGCGCTTCTCCCAGACCTTGACTGCGCGGCCATGCTGGCCGGGCCCGCCGATGCGGACGCCCTCGGGATTGTAGCCCCCATGGCCGAAGGGGCTGGTTCCGCCAGTGCCGATCCATTTGGACCCGCCCTCGTGGCGCTCCTTCTGCTCGTCCATCCGCTGCTTCAGCGTCTCCATCAGCTTGTCGAAGCCACCCATGGCCTCGATCTCGGCCTTCTCCTCGTCGGTGAGGAATTTCTGGTTCAGCAGCTTCAGCCAGTCGTCGGGTATCTCCAGCATTGGCGCATCGCCAGTCCCGATTGTCTCGATTCCCTTGAACACCGTGCCGAACACCTGGTCGAACCGGTCATAGTGTTTCTCGTCCTTGACCAGCACCGCGCGCGACAGGTGATAGAAGTCCTCGACTCGCCCCCCGGCCACGTCCTTGTCCATGGCCTCCATCAGATGGAGCCATTCCTTGGTCGAGACGGGCACCTTCGCCTGACGCAGGGCGGTGAAGAAGGGGAGGAGCATGGGGTGAACCTGAGCCCGGATCAGCCGCGCCGCAAGATGAACTCGTCATCCAGCCACGCCCCGACCGGGTACTGATAGTCCCCCACCTTCTCGAATCCATGCCCGGCGTAGAGCTTTTGTGCCTTCAGGTTGCCGCTCCAGACCCCGATCCACAGTGGCCCGTCGCTGTGGGTCGCCATCCAGTCGAGAGCCTGTGTCAGCAGCCGTGTCCCCAGTCCCAGTCCCTGCGCCGCCTTGCCCACATACAGCCGGCGCAACTCCATCTGGCTGGGCCGGGCTTCAGGGTGGGGCAGGGTGTTGGGGCCGGCGTTGGCGAAGGCCAGCAGCGCGCCGTCTGCCTGCTCCGCCACCCACCAGGCCGCCCCGGGCTCTTCCAGTTTTCGTGCCGTCGCCTGCGGGCTGAAGCTCGCCTCCAGAAAGGTCGACAGATCGTCGGCCGGGTAGGGGATGGCGAATCCGTCGGCCGCCACGAAGGTGTCGATAAAGGTCTGGCGGCCCAGAGCGCCCAGCGCGGCGGCGTCATCGGGGCGGGCAGGGCGGATCAGGGCGTCGGTCATGGTTCCCGTTTGCCGCTAATGGTGGCCCCGCTCAATCCCGCTTGGGTCCCGGCCGGCAAGCTTCTATCCTCGCCGCGATGTCCGTCACCCTGTTCACACACCCCGACATGATCGCCCACGCCCCGGGGAACGGCCACCCCGAGCGGCCGGAGCGCCTGGCCGCCGTTCTCGCGGCCTTGGAAGATGCGGACCTGTCCCTCGACCGTCTCGCGGCGACAGAGGCCACCGTCTCGGATCTGGAGCGAATCCATCCGGCGGCCCATGTCGCGCGGATTCTGGCCGCCTCGCCGGCTGCGGGACTGGCGCAGCTGGACGCGGACACCGTCCTGTCTCCGGGCAGCGTCCGCGCCGCCCGCCTCGCGGCCGGTGCCGTGATCGATGCAGTCCGCGCAGTGGCGGAGGGCCAGACTGCGCGGGCCTTTGCCGCCGTCCGCCCGCCCGGCCACCATGCCGAGCCCGACCAGGCCATGGGCTTTTGCCTGTTCTCCAACGTCGCCGTCGCTGCCCGCGTCGCGCAGGTGCTGGGCCTCGCCCGCGTCGCGGTGATTGATTTCGACGTCCACCACGGCAACGGCACCCAGGCCGCATTCGAGGCCGACGACACCCTGTTCCTCGGTTCGATCCACCAGATGCCCCTCTATCCCGGCACCGGGGCCCCGTCCGAGACGGGTGTCGGCAACATCGTCAATGTCGCCGTCGAACCGCACTGCCCGCGCGAATCATGGCGGGCCGGTTTCGCCGGCGGTCTGATGCCGGCACTCGATGCGTTCGCCCCGGATCTGATTCTCATCTCCGCTGGATTCGACGCCCACCGGCGTGACCCACTGGCCCACCAGAGCCTCGAGGCCGAGGATTTCGCCTGGGCCACCCGTGCAGTCCTCGAGGTCGCGCGCCGTCATTGCGGTGGCAAGGTTGTCTCTTCGCTGGAGGGCGGTTACGACCTCGAAGGACTGGGCCGCTCGGCCCTTGCCCATGTCCGGGCCCTGGGGGAGGCGTAAGGAAGGTCCATGTCGGCGAACCCGGCGCACCCTCCATGCTCACCATGTCTCCAGACACGCTCGAACATGACCCGGTCCAGGCCCCGGCCTCCAACCAGACGCCGACGGCTGCCGTGCTGAAGCCCACGCGCCCCGGCACGATAACCTTGACCCGTCACGGGGAGCCGGCCCTGTCGCGCAAATGCCTGCTGACGTCCGACCAGTATCGGGCATGGTGGGCGAAATATGAGGAAGGGGGCCTTCTCGCCGGTCAGACGCCGCCGCCCGAACTGCTGGCGGCCGCCGAAGGTGCCGGTGTGATCTTCGCCTCGACCCGCCCGCGCGCCCAGGAAACCGCGGTCGCCATCTCGGCGGGCCGGCAGATCACCTCCGACGTCCTGTTTATTGAGGCACCGTTGCCGCCGCCGCGGTTCCCGTCCTGGTTCCGGCTGCCGCCCAAATACTGGGGGGCCGTCGCCCGCTTCTGGTGGCACGCCTTCGACCATCACGACGGTCAGGAAACCCGCCGTGAGGCTGAGGCCCGGGCCGAGCAGGCGGCCCAGATCCTGATCGCCCGCGCCTCGACCGGCGAGGACGTCCTTGTCCTTGCCCATGGCTATTTCAACCACATGGTCGGTCACCGGCTGAAGGCCGACGGCTGGAAGCTCGTTCACAACCAGGGCTTCCGCTACTGGTCACAGCGGCGGTACCAGCGGGTCTGACGCTTCCCCGTTGAAGCGAAAGCGCGCGGCCTCTAGGGTCACTCCCGATGTCAGAGCAAGCGTCCCCCGTTCCCGCCGATCTCAGCTTCGAGGATGCCCTGTCGCGTCTGGAAGCGATCGTCTCTCGCCTCGAGTCCGGCCAGGCCCCGCTGGAGGAGTCCATCACCCTGTATGAGGAAGGCGCACGGCTGAAGGGCCACTGCGAAGCCCGGCTCAAATCCGCCCAGCTTCGGGTCGAGAAGATCGTCGTCGGCACCGACGGTACCGCCCGCGGGCTCGAACCGGCCGAGTTCTCCTGATGAGCGTCGCCGTCGCCGTCGCCGCCAGCCCCGCTGCGGACCGGATCGCCTTCGACGACTTCATGAAGGTCGACATCCGGATCGGCCAGGTTGTCCGTGCCGAGGCCTTCCCCGAGGCGCGCAAGCCCGCCTACAAGCTGACCATCGACTTCGGCGACGCCATTGGCGTCAAACGCTCCTCGGCCCAGATCACCCGTCACTACACTCCCGATCAGCTGGAGGGGCGCAAGGTCGCTGCGGTCGTGAATTTCGCCCCGCGCCAGATCGGCCCCTTCCTGTCCGAAGTCCTGACGCTGGGCTTCCCGGATGCAGACGGGGAAGTCGTGCTGGTCGGGGTTGATCGCGAGGCCCCGGTGGGCGGGAGGCTGTTTTGATCCGTCCGCTCGCTGCCAATTCTCCGGAACAGTCGGTCATCGATCGCGTGGCCGAGGTCGCCGACCTCGTCACCGTGGCGCTGGACGAACTGCTGCCTCGCGCCGAGGGCCCTGAATCCCGCCTGACCGAGGCCATGCGCTATGCCGCCCTTGGCCCCGGCAAGCGGCTTCGGCCCTATTTCGCCATGGAGGCGTCCCGGCTGTTCGACATCGAGGAAAGGCCGGTGCTGCGCGCCGCCTGTGCCCTTGAATGCGTCCACGCCTATTCGCTGGTGCATGACGACCTGCCCTGTATGGACGACGACGACATGCGTCGGGGTCGTCCGACCCTGCACAAGGCCTATGACGAGGCGACTGCGGTTCTCGCGGGCGATGCGCTCCAGACGGCCGCCTTTGACATCATCCTGCATGAGGACACCCACGAGGACGCCAATATCCGTTGCGCCCTTGCGGCCCGGCTGTCGCTGGCCAGCGGCGCGCGGGGCATGGCGGGCGGCCAGATGATCGACCTGCTGGGCGTGCGCGACGATCTCGGCGGGGTCGCCCGGATGCAGCGGCTCAAGACCGGGGCCCTGTTCACCTATGCCTTCGAAATCCCCCTGATCATCGCCAGGGCGCGCGAGCAGCATTGTCAGGCCCTGACCAGTTTCGCCCACGACATCGGTCTGGCCTATCAGATCGTCGATGACCTGCTGGACGTCGACGGCGACGAGGACATCCTGGGCAAGGCCGCCAACGGCAAGGACGCGGCCCAGGGCAAGACGAACTTCGTGACCCTGTTGGGCGTTGATCAGGCGCGGCATCGCGTCGCGCATCTGGCGGATCAGGCCCGCAGCCACCTCGATGTGTTCGGTGCTGACGCCGAAAACCTCAAGGCCAGTGTGGACTTCGTGCTAAACCGGCGCTCCTGAGAGGAAACGTCCGGCGTCAGATCGGTCGGAAAAAAGTCAATAAAGCCAAGGTTCACGCGCCCGATGCCCGACACCCCCCTGCTCGACAAGGTCCATGTTCCCGCCGACATGCGCGGTTTCGATGCTGCCCAGCTCAGGCAATTGGCCGACGAACTCAGGGCGGAAACGATCGACGCCGTCTCGACCACGGGCGGCCATCTGGGAGCCGGTCTGGGTGTCGTCGAGCTGACCGTCGCCCTGCACCATGTATTCAATACGCCGAAGGACATCCTGATCTGGGACGTCGGTCACCAGTGCTATCCCCACAAGATCCTGACCGGCCGCCGCGACCGCATCCGCACCCTGCGTATGGGTGACGGCCTGTCCGGCTTCACCAAGCGGGCCGAGAGTGAATACGACCCCTTCGGCGCGGCCCATGCCTCAACCTCGATCTCGGCGGCGCTGGGCTTCGCAGCGGCCCGGGACCAGAAGGGCGACAACAACAAGGTGGTGGCGGTCATCGGCGACGGCTCGATGAGCGCCGGCATGGCCTATGAGGCCATGAACAATGCGGCTGAGACCACGGGCCAGCTGACGGTCATTCTGAACGACAACGACATGTCTATCGCCCCGCCGGTGGGCGGCATGAGCGCCTATCTGGCCAAACAGGTCTCGGGCGGGGCCTACCAGAATTTCCGCAAATTCGGCCGCAAGATCACCGAACACATGCCCCGCCCGTTCCGCGAGGCGGCCCGCAAGGCCGAGGAGTATGCCCGAGGCATGGTCGTCGGTGGCACCTTCTTTGAGGAGCTGGGCTTCTACTACATCGGTCCGGTCGACGGCCACGACATGGACAACCTGGTCCCGATCCTGAAGAACGCCGCCGCCATCACCGACCGGCCGGTGGTCGTCCATGTCGTCACGCAAAAGGGCAAGGGCTACGCCCCGGCGGAATCCAGCGCGGACAAGCTGCACGCGGTGGTCAAGTTCGACGTCGTCTCGGGCAAACAGTCTAAATCTGTCTCCAACGCCCCCAGCTATACCAAGGTGTTCGGCACCGAGTTGATCAAGCGTGCCGCCATCGACCCCACCATCGTCGCTATCACGGCCGCCATGCCCTCGGGCACCGGGCTGGACCTGTTCGGCCAGGCCTACCCGAGCCGGACCTATGATGTCGGTATCGCTGAACAGCATGCCGTGACCTTTGCGGCCGGCCTTGCGGCTGACGGTATGAAGCCCTTCTGCGCCATCTATTCCACCTTCCTTCAGCGCGGCTACGATCAGGTCGTCCACGATGTGGCGATCCAGTCCCTGCCGGTGCGGTTCGCCATGGACCGGGCCGGTCTGGTCGGAGCCGACGGCTGCACCCACGCCGGGTCGTTCGATATCGGCTTCATGGGGGCCCTGCCCGGCATGGTGCTGATGGCGGCAGCCGACGAGGCCGATCTGGCCGCCATGATCGCCACGGCCTGCGAGATCGACGACCGCCCCTCGGCCTTCCGCTATCCGCGGGGTGACGGCGTGGGTGTTGAGATCCCCGAACTCGCCGCGCCGCTGGAGATCGGTCGCGGTCGTATCGTGCGCGAGGGCACCACTGTCGCCCTTCTGTCCTTCGGCACCCGTCTGCAGGAATCGCTGAAGGCTGCCGACATCCTCGCCGCCCACGGCGTGTCCGCCACCGTGGCCGACGCCCGGTTCGCCAAGCCACTGGATCACGACCTGATCACGCGTCTGGCACGCGAACACGAGGCCCTGATCACGGTGGAGGAGGGGGCCATGGGTGGCTTCGGGGCTTTCGTGCTCCAGTTCCTCGCCGGGGAGGGCGCGCTCGACGCCGGACTGAAGATCCGGACCCTGTGCCTGCCCGACGTCTTCCAGGACCAGAATACTCCGGCCCTGCAATACATCGAGGCCGGCCTCGACGCCGACCATATCGCAGCCGCCGCCCTGAAGGCGTTGGGTATCGAAACGATCCGCGGGGCTGTACGGGCCTGAACCGCTACCCCTCTCCCCTTGCGGGAGAGGGAGATCGCGCACGGCGGCGGAGCCGTCGTTCTGGCGCGGTCGGGTGAGGGGTGACACTCATTTCGGCAGGCGAGCGCGGCCTAAGCCCATCTTCCGACGCCGGGAGTCACCCCTAATCCGACCTCGCTTCGCTCGGCCACCTTCTCCCGCAAGGGGAGAAGGACTTCGGTCACGCCGCCGTCTTGATCCGGTTGCCGTCGTCCAGCAGCACCACGGTCGGCGACCACTGGCGGGCTTCCTCCTCGGGCAACTGGCCGTAGGTCACGACGATGACCCGGTCGTTCTTCTGCACCAGTCTGGCAGCGGCCCCGTTGACCCCGATGACCTTGGACCCGCGCGGGGCCTCGATCGCATAGGTCGTGAAGCGCGCACCGTTGGTGATGTTCAGCACATCGACCTGTTCATTGGGAAAGATGCCGGCGGCGTCCAGCAGATCGCCGTCGATGGCAATCGAACCCTCATAATCCAGATCGGCCTGTGTCACCGTCGCGCGGTGCAGCTTGGCCTTCATCAGGGTGACCAGCATGGGAGGTGCGGTCCCGTCGTGACGCGGGGCGATTGGCCCCCGCTCGCAGGCCGCTCATATAGGGAGTTCGCGTCCCGCCATCAATCGTCATGCTGCAATTGCGAGAGGCTGGTCTCAGCCCCGCGCGCAGCCGCGCACAGCGACATTTCGCGTGTTACGTCACCTTCATTTGACCGCAACGGTCTCGCGCCTATGTTGCGCCCATAGCCGACCATGGCCTTTGCGACGGACGCCTGACCCTATGAAGCAGTTCTTCCTGACGGTGCTGGGCGTTTTCACCGGCCTCATCCTCTTTGTCATCGTCATTCCGATGGTCCTGATCATCGCCGCTGCGGCATCGTCCGGCGAACCGGCCACACCGGCCAACGCCGTGCTCGAGCTTGATCTGCGTGAGGGTCTGACGGATCAGGTGGCCACCAATCCCTTCGCTGCCTTCGGCGGCTCCGGCCTGTCGGTGGTCGGCATCGTCGATACCCTCGCCCAGGCCGAGAAGGACACCCACATAAAGGTTCTGCTGGTGCGCCTGCCTGAAGCAGGCCTGACCCCGGCCGCTGCAGACGAGATCCGCCAGTCCATCCGCCGCTTCCGCGCCGCCGGCAAGGTCGTCATCGCCCACTCCCAAGGCTTCATGCCCGTCGGCACGGTGATCTCCAGCTATATGGTCGGGGCCTCGGCCTCCGAACTGTGGATGCAGAACACGGCCAGCTTCCAGGCCACCGGCTTCGCCGCCGACTCCGTCTTCCTCGGCCGCGCCTTCGACCGCTACGGCATCGATGCCCAGTTCGAGCAGCGCTACGAGTACAAGAACGCCGCCAACGAGTTTACCCAGTCCGACTATACAGGGCCCCACCGGGAGGCGATGACCGCCTGGATGACGTCGATCTACGACAGCGCCATCGCCAACGCCGCCTCTGACCGCAAGGTCGCCGCCCCGGCGCTGAAGACCACGATCGAGGCCGGTCCCTATTCGGCGCAACAGGCGCTGTCGTTGAAGCTGATCGACAAGATCGGCCAGGTCGAGGAGGCCGAGGCCGAGGCCAAAAGACGGGCCGGAACGGGTGCCGACATCATCGAATTCTCCGATTACGCCTCGTCGAAGGGCGAGCGTAAGGGATCGGGGCGCGACGCCATCGCCATCGTGGGCGGGGAGGGCGCAATCATGACCGGGACCGGGAGCTCGTCGACGTTCGGCGGCGGGTCCACGATCTATTCCGACCAGACCGCCGAGGCGATCTACGACGCGATTGAAGACCGCTCCGTCAAGGCCATCGTCTTCCGTGTCTCCTCGCCAGGCGGCTCGCCCGAGGCGTCCGAGCAGATCCTGGCCGCCGTGCGCGCCGCACGCGCGGCCGGCAAGCCGGTGGTGGTGTCCATGGGCAGCTATGCCGCCTCGGGGGGCTACTGGATCAGCTCCGAATCGGACTGGATCGTGGCCCAGCCCTCGACCCTGACCGGCTCCATCGGGGTCTTCGGCGGCAAGTTCGTGGTGTCCGAGGCTCTGGGCCGGTTCGGCGTCGACCTGCGCGGCCTGTCGGTCGGCGGTGACTATTCCGACGCCTTCAGCCCGTCGTCTGCCTTCACCGAAGGTCAGCGTGCCGCCTTCTCGGCCTCCATGGATCGCACCTATGAGGAGTTCGTCCAACGCGTCGCCACCGGACGCAAGATCCCGCTGGCGCGGGTTCGCGAGATCGCCCGCGGCCGCGTCTGGACCGGGGCCCAGGGCAAGGCGCTCGGTCTGGTCGACCAGCTGGGCGGCCTGACCGAGGCCATCGGCAAGGCGCGTGAACTGGCGAACATCCCTGCAGACCAGTCGGTCCGTTACAAGCGCTTCCCAACGCCCCAGTCGCCGTGGGAGGCCCTGTCCGACGCTTTCGGCGTCCAGTCCGAGGCCGCCCAGGCCCTCGTCACCCTCGGTGGCGTCATGGCTGACCCCCAGACCCGGGCTGTGATGTCCCGGGTTCAGACGGAACGGCTGCGCGGCGGGGGCGCTTCTGTTCTCGCGGATCAGCCCCTGCCGTAACGCCTCGACCGCGACACACTCGCCTGTGACGCTCCTCGTCATTGACGGTTCACAATTGTGGACCGACATTGGCCCAACAGGCGGCTTTCGGGCCGCTCGGCAAGGACAGACGATGACCCAGGACCGTTTCGCCGCCTTCGGTTTCCAGACCCGCCGCCCGCACGGGTTGCTGGCCCCCTTGGTCTGGGTGGGCGGTTTGATCGCGGCGATCGCAGCCCTCACCGTCGGAGCAATCCTCGCCGTCTTCACCGCCGCCGCCGTGGCCGTGATTGCCCTGTTCGCCAGTGTTCTGGTCTTTCTGACCGGTCTGGCCGTCCGCGCTCGCCGCCGCGCCACCGCCCGGGCCCGCCGCGCGGATGATGTGATCGAGGCTCGCAAGGTCGGCGACACCTGGGTCACCTATGGCTGGGAACAGCACGGCCGCTGAGCCGCCCTTCATGCTGACCGTCACCGACGCCCCGTCGCCCAATTTCGACCAGCGGCGCGGCCCGCCCGATATGGTCCTGCTGCACTATACCGGCATGCAGACCGCCGAAGCCGCCGTCGCCCGTCTCCGCGACCCAGAGGCGCAGGTTTCGGCACACTATGTCGTCGACGAGCACGGTGGGGTCCTGCGTCTGGTGCCCGAGGAACGCCGTGCCTGGCATGCGGGCCAGAGCTGGTGGAAGGGTGAGACCGACATCAACGCCGTCTCCATCGGCATCGAGATCGTCAATCCCGGGCATGAGTTCGGCTACCGCGACTTCCCCGAGTCCCAGATCGCTTCGGTCATCACTCTCCTGAACGAGATTCGCGCCCGCTGGTCCATCGAGGACGCCCGCATCCTCGGCCACTCCGACGTCGCCCCCTCGCGCAAGCAGGATCCCGGCGAACGCTTTCCGTGGAAGGCCCTGGCCGCCTATCGCCACGGCCTGTGGTTCGAGCCCGCCGCCGAACGGATCGCCGCCCTCGGCCCACCCCTCGGTCCCGGTGATACGGGTCTCGGCGTTCATGTCCTCCAGGCCGGTCTGCACCGCCTCGGCTATGAGCCCCTGCCGGACGGAAAATACACTGAAGAGACCCGCATCACAGTCGAGGCCTTCCAGCGCCACTGGCGGCCGTCCCGGGTCGACGGAATCGCCGACGGCGAGACCCGCGCCACCCTGATGGGCATCCTCCAGCTGGCCACCGCCGAAAGCGTGACCGGCGTGCTGAACTAGAGATCAGGGCGGTCATGAAACGGCCCGTTTGGCCGCTTCCGGTTGACCGCCCGTCCGTCCGGGCGCATCACCCCCCTCGCCAGACGGCCGGGCGGTCGCGGCGGGGCCAGAGCTTGCTTTGTCTCCCGTCGAGGAAAGTCCGGGCTCCACGGTGAAAAGGCGGCGGGTAATGCCCGCCCGGGGTGACCCGAGGGACAGCGCCACAGAAAGCAAACCTCCTGCGTCTCGACGCGGGTAAGGGTGAAAGGGTGGGGTAAGAGCCCACCGCGTCTCTGGTAACAGCGACGGCATGGCAAGCCCCGCCTGGAGCAAGACCGAATAGGGACGTCGCGCGAGGTTCGCTTCGCAGGGTTCACCGCCCGAGGCGTCCGGGTAGGTCGCGAGAACCGTCCAGCGATGGGCGGTCCAGAGGAATGATCGTCACCGCACCCCGGTGCGGAACAGAACCCGGCTTACAGGCCGTCTGGCATTTTCCTCCCCAAGGCGCAGGACCGGGTCGCGACCGCGGCCCGTTAACCCCTTGGCCCGAAACGCGTCCCACACTTTGCACAGACTGTTAATACTTGGGCGTGTATCCCCTTGCGACATGTAACGCCGTGGTAAGGCCTTCGAGTAGGCTGCTTGGCTGCATAGCGGGGGAAAATCATGGTTCGGCAAGTCGTGTCCACGTCGGCAGCGAAGCGCGCGGAGAAGGCGAAAACAGGTACTCCGTCGGACGTGAACTTCGACATCGTTCGATCTGCCAATTTCTCATACGCGTCGGCAGACAATTTTGGGCTTGGAAATACCCCCACAGGAAAGCTGGAGATTTCTTTTTTCAGCTTTCACAACCAGTTCACTCGTCAGGTGTTCAAACCGAAATCTGTAGAGGGCGACATCGCCACTATGGAGGCCGGGAGCCTATCCGCGCATTCGGTGATGGTGGAGAACGTGTGTGTTTCCGTCTCGGACGAAGGGGCGCTTGGCTTAGCCGAGGCGCTTGTCAGGCACTTGCTGAGCCGAAACAGCATCACGAAAGAGCAGGCAAAAGACCTGTTTGGCCCAATCCTAGCGGATTAGACGGACCATGGTCTCTCTTGAACTCGTCTCGGACAACTCGACCCCGACAGCGTCTCGCCAGACTGTTAACTCGTCTGGGACTAGCACGGCCATGCGTCGAACTCTTGGTCCTACAAAGTCTAAGACCACTGGCGCGAAGGCCCCAAAATCACCACGTCGTGCTGCTAAGGAGTCCCGTATGAGCGACCCTATGACCAGGGACGAAATTCTGTCGCGATTGGACGCAGCTGAGTCGCGGACTGAAACGCGCTTTGTCTCTCTTCACGCCGACATCAGGGCGCTGACTACCGCTGTTGGAGATCTGGCGAAGAACGTCCAAACCAGCGGTCAGGAAGCGCGGGCCGACAACACATTCACCCGCTGGACGATCGCGGGGATTGTTCTCACGAGCGCCCTAGCTGTTGTCGGTATCGTCGTTGCGACTCAAGGCACGATGACAGCGGCGAACGGGAACGTCCTTAGCGGGATCCAAGCTGGCTTGGCCCTTCAGTCTGCGGCGGACGAGGCCAAAACTGCGGCTACTAATGCTTCAGGCCCGCCGCCGCCGGTGGCCGTCCAGCAACAGGCACCTAAGCGATGACTGACCCGGAAAACCGCTTCGACGCCCTCCTAGAGGCCATGCTGACGCAGCCGCCGCATGATCTGCCGTCCGATCCCGAGCCTGACGGCGAGGCCGATCAGCCCGAGGATTAGGCTCCCCGGGCGAAGCTGGTCATCAGCAGCGGCAGCATCATGTGCGGCTGCTTCCGCAGATTGTAGCGGAACTCGAACTCTCCAAGGTAGGTCTGCAGGTGCTGTTGCGAGACCGAGATATACGTCCCGTTGATGCCGCGCTTGAGCATCCCCCAGAAGCCTTCGATCACCGACGTTCCGCCCTTTTCGCCTTTCAGGGCGTTGTAGGGGTGGTGATGATAGCCGTGCATTTCGAGAGCCTCGAACGCCCGCGCGGCGTCTGACACGACGGCCCCGCCGGGGCGGACGTTCTGGACGATGGTGGGGACAACGAACTTGCCCGACCGGCTGGGGATATGGCGGGCGATGACCCGGCCGTCCCGCTCGACCATGCCGAGGACCACCTTCTTGTCGTCGGCACCCTTCTTGTCGTAGCCGCCGACGAACGTCTTGTCGGTCTCGACCGGGATCGAAGGCCCGCCGATCATGTCGTCGCCGTTCACATAGCCCATGTAAGAGCGGATCAGCCGGGCCATGCGCCAAGCCGTCTTGTAGGTCACGCCGATGGTGCGCTGGACTTCCTTGGCACTGACGCCGTTCCGAGAGGCCGTGAACAGGAACATGACATGGAACCAGTCGCGCAGGCTGGTGCGCGTCTTCTCGAAGGGCGTTCCGGCGGTCGGGTACACCTGATGGCCGCAATGCTCGCACTCATAGGAGCGGCGAGCCTTCACGCGGTAATATTTGGCCTCGCGCTCGCACTTGGCGCAGGTGTGCCGTTGGCCGTAGCGGGTCCGCATCAGGTGTTCGAGGCAGGCTTCCTCAGTGGGGAAGCGGTCCTGAAACTGGCGAAGTGTCAG
>JAIEQA010000045.1 GCA_019748095.1 Caulobacteraceae bacterium
AGAGGAGGTCATGACAGAACACAGAACAGGGCCGCTGAGCGCGCCCGAGGCGCTGGACAGCCTCGAAACCCTCTACACCCGATCCGTCGACAGCCTGCGTCAGGCCGTCCGGACCTTCACCAACACCGGCGAACGCGCCGATCCCGAGGCCCGGGCCCGGGGGCTGTTCGCCTATCCCCGGCTGAGGGTCAGCTGGTTCGGGGACCGGCCGGACGATCTGGAGCCCCGGGCCTATGCGCGGCTGTCGCGGCCCGGCGTCTATTCCACCACCGTGACCCGGCCGGACCTCTACCGGCCCTATCTGGCCGAGCAGCTGCGCCTGCTGGAGCAGGACTACGGGGCGACCTTCGAGGTCATGCCGTCGGATCAGGAGATCCCCTTCCCCTATGTGCTGGACGGGTCCGACGTGACCCTGGACCGCAGTCTGACAGCGGCCATCGCGCGCTATTTCCCGACCACGGACCTGGCCCATATCGGCGACGAGATTTCCGACGGCCTGTTCGACCCGGCCGAGGATTTCCCGCTGTCGCAGTTCGACGGCCTGCGCACCGACTTCTCCCTGGCCCGGCTGAGGCACTACACCGGCACGCCGGTCGAGGACGTGCAGTCCTACATCCTGTTCACCAACTACCATCGCTACGTCGACGAGTTCGTGCGCTGGGCCTGTGTCCAGCTGGCAGACCCCAACTCGGCCTATGAGACCCTGTCCTGCGCCGGGGGGGTGGTGATCACCCGCGACAACCCCGACCCCGAACTGGCCATTCTCGACACCGCCTGGCGCAAGCATCAGATGCCCGCCTATCACCTGACGGCACCGGGATCGGAGGGCATCAGCCTGGTCAACATCGGCGTCGGTCCGTCCAACGCCAAGACCATCTGCGATCATCTGGCCGTCACCCGCCCCCATGCCTGGATGATGATCGGCCACTGCGGGGGCCTCCGACCCTCCCAGACCATCGGCGACTATGTCCTGGCCCACGCCTATCTGAGGGACGACCATGTGCTGGACGCGGTCCTGCCGCCGGACATCCCCATCCCCTCGATCGCCGAGGTCCAGCGGGCCCTGTATGACGCCGCCAAGATCGTCAGCGGCATGCCGGGCGAGGCGATCAAGCGTCGCCTGCGCACCGGCACGGTGGTGACCACCGACGACCGGAACTGGGAGTTGCGCTATTCCAAATCGGCGCTGCGGTTCAACCAGAGCCGGGCCGTCGCCATCGACATGGAAAGCGCCACCATCGCGGCCCAGGGCTACCGGTTCCGGGTGCCCTACGGCACCCTGCTGTGCGTCTCGGACAAGCCCCTGCACGGCGAGATCAAGCTGCCGGGCCAGGCCAACCGCTTCTATGAGGGGTCGATCTCGGAGCATCTGCAGATCGGCATCCAGGCGGTCGACCTGTTGCGCAACGAGGGCACCAGCCTGCATTCGCGCAAGCTGCGGGCCTTCGACGAGCCACCGTTCCGGTAGCCAGTGGCAACGGAAGCGGCTCGGCGAAATGTCACGGTGACGCGATTTTGCCGTGACGGACCGTGACATTTCTCATCCCCCATGATCCCCACGACGTGGCCGATGATCATGGGGGCGTGCGCTCCGAGGCACGGACGCGGGCCCTTAATTCGGGACTGGCGCTGATTCGGCGGGGTTTTTCGGCCTGTCCGTTGATGGCTGTTCAGGCTTTGCGGAACAGGTACAGGCCGAAGGCCAGCCACGGGCGGCCGAAGTCGAAGGTGGTGCGGGTCAGGCCGGCCCGGGCCCGGACGGCCGGTGCGGCCGGATCGTCGGGGTGGGCGTCGAGCCAGGCCCGGACCCGGGCGTCGGCCCCGCCGAAGAAGGCGTCCCAGTCAGAATCGGGCGCGAGGGCGGCCGAGACCACCTCCAGCCCTGCGGCCGCCGCCGCCGCCTGCCAGCCTTCATGCGTGGCGTAGTCCCCGGTCGCGCCGATGACCTGACGCAGGGGGGCCGGCGGATCGCCCTTCCATGTCAGGTCGCCCCAGAGCAGCCAGCCGGGCGAGGCGAGATGGTCGGCCAGCCGGGCGAAGATGCCCGGCGCGTCGCGCAGTCCGGGACCGGCCGGCTCGGTCGAGCCCAGGGCCACAATCAGATCGGCCGGCGCGAGGCGTTCCAGCGCCGTGGCCGAGCCCTCGGCCACCACCGCGACCCGGTCGGCGACCCCGGCTTGTCCCGCCCGGTCGCGGATCATGTCAGCCATGTCCGGATAACGTTCGATGGCGCGCACATCGAAGGCGTGTGTTCGCGCGAGGGCCACGGAAACACCACCCGCACCCGCCCCGATGTCCAGCACCCGCGCGCCCGCCGGCAGGCCGGTCCGGGCCGCAAGGTCGAGAATGGCCTCCAGCGAGACCGGGTTGGCCACGTCGAAACCGGCGTAGGCGATGCTGTGATAGGTCGGGGCCATCCGGTCTTCTAGCGCGAACCGCCCGGCTCGCCAGCCGCCCGGCGACAAGCACTTTACATTTCAAAGTGTGAGTGGCAGGATGTCTTCCTAAACCTGCAACAGGGACAGCCATGACACGCGACCAACAGGCCATTCAGGACGACATCGCCTATATGCGAGCCCTCGCCCAGGAGGGGCAGCGCACCCCCCTGCTGGTGGGACGCTACCTCGTCACCGCAGCGGTCGTCTTCGGTACCGCGAACATGGGACTGTGGGCGATCCAGTCGGGAATTCTGAACGTCAGCTCCTGGGCCCAGCTGTGGGTGTCAATCGGGGCTGTCGTCGTCTTCGTCCTCACCCTCTTCGTCCTGGACCGACGGCACAAGGTTCAGCCCGGAAGCCGGTCATCCGGCAATCGGGCCGTGAGCGCGGCCTGGACCGGCGTCGGCTATGGCATCTTCGTCACCTGGCTGGGCCTTGTCGCCCTGGCGGTGAAGAGCGGCAACTGGGGCTATATGGCCGTCATGCCCACCGTCGTCCTGGTGGCCTATGGCTCGGCCTGGCTGGTCGGGGCGGCCATGAGCGGCAAACGCTGGATGACGGGGACCGCCCTGCTGTCCTACGCCAGCGCCGTCGGGGTGGGCTGGTTCATCGACAGTTCCGCCATCCTGCTGATCTTCAACGTCATTCTGGTGGCCGTCGCCCTGATCCCCGGTCTGGTTTTGATGCGCCAGGAACCGTCGGAGGTCGTCTGATGGCCGACGGTTTTGACATCGGCCGCATCGACGAGGTCATTCACGGCCGTATCCGGCTGGGGATCATGGCCTATCTGTCCGGGGCCGGGACGGCCAATTTCAACGAACTGAAGACCAGGCTGCAGACCACGGACGGCAATCTGTCGGTGCATCTGCGCAAACTGGAAGAGGCGGGCTTCGTCACGGTGGACAAGAGCTTTGTGGGTCGAAAACCCCTCACCGAGGCGACCATGACCGAATCAGGCCGGTCCGCCTTCATGATCTATCTGGAGGCCATGGCGGGGCTGGTCGCGCCCCGCTGAAGACGGCCGCCGCCCGGCTGTGCGCCGATCCGTCCGCCGGACGACGGTTCAAGCCCGGCGGCGGGTGCCCTATAGGGGAGCCATGACCTCCCGCATCCACGCCTTCGACGCCCTCGACAATTTCCGCGACTACGGCGGTTACGATACGGCGGCAGGCCGGGCCCTGAAGGCCGGACGGCTGTTCCGGGCGGCCCACCAGGCCTCGGTGACCGAGGCCGATCTGGACCGTCTGGCGGCGCTGGACATCGGGGTGGTGGTCGATCTGCGCCGGCCGGTGGAGCGCCGCCGCCAGCCCTCGAAACGGCCCGCCAACTTTACCGGCACGGTCTTCGAGAGCGATCTGGACGAGGCGGGCGAGGCCCCGCACATCACCTTTCTGAAGACCGCCGACCTGACCCCCGACTCGGGGCGACGCTTCATGACCGCCACCTATCGCCACCTGCCCTTCGCCCCCGCCCATCTGGATCTGTTCGCCCGCTATTTCCGGGCGCTCGGTGACAGCGACCGGCCGGTGCTGATCCATTGCGCGGCCGGAAAGGACCGGACCGGGATGCTGGCGGCCCTGACGCACCATCTGCTGGGCGTCGGGCACGACGACCTGATGGAGGACTATCTGCTGACCAATACGGCGGTGGATCTGGTGGGGCGGGCCCCCGGCATCGCCGAACAGTTGAAGGCCCTGACCGGACGCACGGCCTCGCACGACGCGGTGGTGGCCTTCATGGGGGTGGAGCCGGCCTATCTGGACGCCGCCATCGCGGCCATGACCGACCGGTACGGCTCCATCGACGCCTATCTGGAGCAGGCGCTGGGGGTGGACGCAGCCTTGCGCGACCGCATCGCGGACCGGCTGTCGGCGTGAGCGCGGGCGTCGGGGCCGTCCGGACCCTGGACTGGGTCGAGCCGCTGGCGGTGGCGGCCGGGCTGGCACACCGCGACGGCACCCTGTGCCTGCTGTCGGACGGGGGCCCCAACGGCCGGTTCTCCCATGTCGCCTGCGATCCGGTCGCGGTCGAGGTCGGGCCGGCCGACCCGACGGATCCGTTCGGGACCCTGAATCCGACCTACGGCGATCGTCTGACCGTCGGACTGCTGAGCTATGACCTCGGCGCGCGGCCGGCGACCGGTCCGCGCGCCCCCGCCGCCGGGGACTGGCCCGACCGGATGCTGGCCCGCTACCCGGCCATGCTGGTGTTCGACCATCAGACCCGGATCCTGTCGGCCGTCAGCCGGGGGAGCGACGCGGTGGAGGCGCGGGCGGGACTGGATCTGGCCGAGGCCTGGGTGGCCCGGGCCCGTCCCGTTCCTGACCTGCTGCCGCCCGCCGAAGCCTTCTCTCCGGAAGCGCCCGCAGCCGCCTACGAGGCGGCGGTGGCCGATGTGGTGGGCCGGATCGGGGCGGGCGAGCTATTTCAGGCCAATATCGCCCGCGGCTGGGCCGGCGTGCTGAACCCGGGGGCTGACCCGTTCGAGGCCTTCGTGCGGCTGGCGCGCGGGCCTGCGCCCTACGGAGCCTTCTGGCGGCTGGGCCAGCGGGCGCTGGTGTCCAACTCGCCCGAACTGTTCCTGACCTTCGATCCCGCGACCCGGCGGATCGAGACCCGGCCGATCAAGGGCACACGGGCGCGCGACCCGGACCCGGCAATCGACGCCCGGCGCGCCGCCGAACTGGTGGCCAGCGAAAAGGACCGGGCCGAGAACCTGATGATCGTGGACCTGATGCGCAACGATCTGGCCCGGGTCAGCCGGCCCGGGTCGGTGAGGGTCGAGCGGCTGTTCGCGCTGGAGAGTTTCGCCACCGTGCATCATCTGGTCTCGACCGTGACAGCAGAGGCCCGGGCCGGCGTCGGTCCGGGCGACCTGCTGGCTGCGACCTTTCCGCCCGGATCGATCACGGGGGCCCCCAAACATCAGGCGATGAAGGTGATCGCCGACCATGAGCCGCCGCGCGGGCCGTGGTGTGGCAGTCTGGGGTTGTTGGACAGTGAGGGATGCCTGACGGCCTCGGTCCTGATCCGCACCCTGTCGTTCTGGCGAGAGGGCGACCGCTGGGCCTTCCGCACCCTGGCGGGTGCCGGGATCACCGCCGACAGCGATCCGGCTGAGGAATTGGCCGAGACGGAGGCCAAGATCGCGGCGATCCGCAAAGCGCTGATCGACGACCGAGTCATATAAAGACATCCTTATATGATTCTTGCCTACAGGGGGGCCCCGGGCTATAGGCGCGCCCAAACCTGAACTGCCACGGCCGAGGAGCCGCACCCATGACCGACTATATCGTTCGCGACATTTCGCTTGCCCCTTTCGGCAACAAGGAAATCGCCATCGCCGAGACCGAAATGCCGGGGCTGATGGCCCTGCGTGAGGAGTTCGGCGAGCAGAAGATCCTGAAGGGCGCCCGCATCGCCGGCTCCCTGCACATGACCATCCAGACCGCCGTGCTGATCCAGACGCTGGAAGCCCTGGGCGCCGACGTCCGCTGGGCCTCGTGCAACATCTTCTCGACCCAGGACCACGCCGCGGCCGCCATCGCCGCCGCCGGCACCCCGGTGTTCGCCACCAAGGGCGAGACCCTGGAAGAATACTGGGACTATGCCCACAAGATCTTTGAATGGTCGGACGGCGGCTATCCGAACCTGATCCTCGACGACGGCGGCGACGCTACCCTGCTGTGCGTGCTTGGCCCCAAGGCCGAGAAGGACCTGTCCCTGCTGGCCAACCCGCAGAACGAGGAGGAGGAAGCCCTCTTCAAGGTCATGAAGCGCTACATCGCCGAGAAGCCGGGCTTCTATTCGGCCATCCGCGACGCCATCGGCGGCGTGTCGGAAGAGACGACCACGGGCGTGCACCGCCTGTACGAAATGGCCAAGAAGGGCGACCTGCCCTTCCCCGCCATCAACGTCAACGACAGCGTCACCAAGTCCAAGTTCGACAATCTGTACGGCTGCCGTGAATCGCTGGTCGACGCCATCCGTCGCGGCACCGACGTCATGCTGTCGGGCAAGGTCGCCGTGGTCTGCGGCTACGGCGACGTGGGCAAGGGCTCGGCCGCCTCCCTGCGCCAGGGCGGCGCCCGGGTGATCGTGACGGAGATCGATCCGATCTGCGCCCTGCAGGCCGCCATGGAAGGCTATGACGTCCAGACCCTGGACGACATGGCGGACAAGGCCGACATCTTCGTCACCGCCACCGGCAACAAGGATGTCATCACCGTCGACCACATGCGGGCGATGAAGAACAACGCCATCGTCTGCAACATCGGCCACTTCGATTCCGAGATCCAGGTCGCCGGCCTGAAGAACTTCAAGTGGGACGAGATCAAGCCGCAGGTCCACCACGTCGAGTTCCCGGACGGCAAGAAGATCATCCTGCTGTCGGAAGGCCGTCTGGTGAACCTGGGCAATGCCACGGGTCACCCCTCGTTCGTGATGTCGGCCTCGTTCACCAACCAGGTGCTGGCCCAGATCGAACTGTGGACCAACATCAAATCCTACGAAAACCAGGTCTACACCCTGCCCAAGCATCTGGATGAGAAGGTCGCCATGCTGCACCTCGGCAAGCTGGGCGCGAAACTGACCGTGCTGTCGAAAGAACAGGCCGACTATATCTCGGTCCCGACCGAAGGGCCGTTCAAGCCCGAACACTACCGCTACTAGGACCCGCGGGGCCTGCCCCGCAGACAGGAAGGCGGCGCAACCGGACCGGTTGCGCCGCCTTTTTCGTTCCCGGGGTGTTCAGGCCGCGAGGGCGGGCCGGACAGACCGTTCCTGCCCCGCGAGACTGAGGTCGAAATCGGTCAGCAGATCAATCAGCTCATCCGGATCCGGGGCCGGACGGCCGGGGGCCATCCGGTAGGTCCAGAAGCTGACGATATGCTGCAGGGCCCCGAGCCGCTCTCCCAGCCGGGAGAACAGGACCGGTGCATCCTTCAGGAATTCGCGGAACGCCATCGGTCGACCTTCGGCCGCGAGCCCCTGAAAGGCCTCGTCATAGACCCGGAGCATGGCGGCCGTGGCCTCGCAGGTGAGCAGGATACGGCGCCGGACCTGGTCGCGGGCGCGACTGATCGCGGCCAGCTGTTCGGCATCGACCCGGCCCGACGGTCGCACCCGGCGCACACTGTCCATGACCCCGCCGATCTGGCCGGTCAGCGCCTGCAGCGACCATTTGTAGTAGAGGAATCCCTTCCAGCAGAAGACGCCCTCCTCATACTCGTGGGGCTTGAGCATCAGGGTCTGGCCCAGCATGCTCATATCCTCGCCCGGCGAGTTGGACATGATCTTGCTGGTCAGCCGGGCCACGGGGTTGGACGCCTCCAGATCGCAATCCGGCCCGAGGCTGAGATCGACCAGCGGGGCGATCTCAGCCGAGACAAAGGCCGCCATGGATGCCAGATCGGCTTCCGAGACGTTGAAGTAGCAGGCATCCGGCGTGTGGCCGTGGCGACGCAGCTGTTCACGCAGCAAAAAGGGGTCCAGCCCCGGGAGGTCGTCGATGAGCGCCAGGATCCGGCGGTCCGGATGCCCCGGGGGGATGCCGAAACTCTCTTCGAGGGTCCGGTCAAAGCCGGTCTGGTTCACGAACACATAGCGGCCGCCCACGCGCAGATCCCCGTCATCGATGGGCAGGATGATCTTGGTGGCGACGGTGCGACGGACACGGAACCGGTCCACCTCGTCGCGACGCAGCCGGTGTTTGAGCAGCAGGGCACGGTTCAGCAGCGGGTTGCGGAACAGGGGGGCGTCGCGCCAGCCGTCAGTCCCGCCATGATCCCGCCAGACCCGCAGCAGGTTGAGCACCCGCGCCGTCGAGGCGGACTTGCGCAGATTGGCGAGATTACGAACGGCACGATCGGTCACGGAAGCCTCCCCCTGTCCCACCAGCCTGCACCGCAAAGGTTAGGATCGGACCGAAGAGAAGGGTTAACGCGCCGGCCGGCCTGCGGCGTGCCGGTCGCTGGCGCGGACCGCCCGCGCGGCCTAGATTGGCACCATGATGACAGTCTTCGACATTCTGATCCTCGTCGCCGTGGCGGCGGTGGCGATCGTCCTGGGGTTCGGCCTCTACGCCCTGTTTCGCGGTGGTGCCTATGCCCGGTCCAACTCAAACCGGCTGATGCGCCTGCGCGTGGGCGTGCAGGCCATCGCCGTGGTGCTGCTGATGGCCGGTCTGTGGTGGAAATCCACGCACGGAGGCTAAGGTCATGGTCGTCCTGAACAAGATCTACACCCGCACGGGTGACGGCGGCGATACGGGCCTGGCGTCCGGAGCCCGGGTGTCGAAGTCCGATCCTCGCGTGGAGGCCTATGGCACCGTCGACGAACTGAACGCCGTCATCGGTGTGGCGCGCCTGCATTCGGGCCAGAACGACCGCATCGACGCCATGCTGGGCCGGATCCAGAATGAGCTGTTCGATCTGGGGGCCGATCTGGCCACCCCCCACGACCCACCTCCGGCCTGGGAAGCCCTGCGCATGGTCCAGTCCCAGATCGAGCGGCTGGAGGCCGAGATCGACTGGATGAACGAGAGCCTGAAATCACTCGACAGTTTCATCCTGCCGGGCGGGTCGCCCCTGTCGGCCCATCTCCATCTGGCGCGGACCGTCGCGCGGCGGGCCGAGCGCGACGCCATCCGCCTCGTCGAGACCGGCGCGACCGTGACGCCCGAGGCCCTGCGCTATCTGAACCGGCTGTCGGATCACCTGTTCGTGGCGGCCCGCCGGGCCAACGCCAATGGTGCCGCCGACGTCAAATGGGTCGCCGGCGGGACACGGTAGCGGATTCCCCCCCCCCGTTCGGGGAGGGTCGTCGCGCAGCGACGAGGTGGGGACGGGTGAGGGACCCAGACACAGACTCGTACGCCTGTCATCCGCCGCCCCCACCCGGCTTCGCCAACGCTCAGCCTCCCTCCCCCTGCGGGGCAGGGAGAAGCGGATTGGGTTTCTCGCTCACCCGCGCTAAACCGCCGGCCAATCAAGAACAGTCAGTCCAGGGAAACGCCGCCATGCGCGACATCCACCATTTCATCGACGGCGCGTCCTTCACCGGGACCTCGGGCCGGTTCGCCGATGTGTTCGATCCCAATACCGGCGACGTTCAGGCCCGGGTGCAGCTGGCCTCGGTCGCCGAGATGGACCGGGCGGTCCAGTCGGCCCAGGCCGCCTTCGAGGGCTGGGCCTCGACCAATCCCCAGCGCCGCGCGCGGGTGATGTTCGAGTTCAAACGCCTGGTCGAGGCCAACATGACCGAACTGGCCGAGCTGCTTTCAAGCGAGCACGGCAAGGTCGTCGCGGATTCGAAGGGCGACATCCAGCGGGGCCTCGAGGTCATCGAGTTCGCCTGCGGCATCCCCCATGTGCTGAAGGGCGAGTACACCCACGGGGCCGGCCCCGGTATCGACGTCTATTCGATGCGCCAGCCGCTGGGGGTGGTGGCGGGCATCACCCCGTTCAACTTCCCGGCCATGATCCCGATGTGGATGTTCGGCGTCGCCATTGCGGTGGGCAACACCTTCATCCTGAAGCCGTCAGAGCGCGATCCGTCGGTGCCGGTCCGTCTGGCCGAACTGATGATGGAGGCGGGCGCACCCGCCGGCGTGCTGAACGTCGTCCACGGCGACAAGGTCGCGGTCGACGCCATCCTGGAGCATCCGCTGGTCCATGCCGTCAGCTTCGTCGGCTCGTCCGACATCGCCCACTATGTCTACCAGACGGGCGCGGCCAACCATAAGCGGGTCCAGGCCATGGGCGGGGCCAAGAACCACGGCATCGTCCTGCCAGACGCCGACATGGACCAGGTGATCAAGGACCTGTCGGGGGCCGCCTACGGCTCGGCCGGCGAGCGCTGCATGGCCCTGCCTGTGGTGGTACCGGTGGGCAAGAAAACCGCCGACGAACTGCGCGAGCGGATGGTCGCCGAAATCCCGACCATGCGGGTCGGTGTCTCGACCGACGCGGGGGCCCACTATGGCCCCGTGGTCACGGCCCAGCACAAGGCGCGGGTCGAGGGCTGGATCGCCCAGGGGGTGAAGGACGGGGCCGAACTGGTCGTCGACGGGCGGGGCTTCAGCCTGCAGGGGTTCGAGCGGGGCTATTTCATCGGCCCGTCGCTGTTCGACCACGTCACGCCGGAGATGGAGAGCTACAAGGAGGAGATCTTCGGGCCTGTGCTGCAGATCGTCCGCGCCGCCAGCTTCGAGGAGGCGCTGAGCCTCCCCAGCAAGCACCAGTACGGCAACGGCGTCGCCATCTTCACCCAGAACGGCCGCGCGGCGCGCGATTTCGCCGCCCGGGTCAATGTCGGCATGGTCGGGATCAACGTCCCGATCCCGGTGCCGGTCGCCTATCACACCTTCGGCGGGTGGAAGCGCTCGGCCTTCGGCGACACCAACCAGCACGGCATGGAGGGCGTGAAGTTCTGGACCAAGGTCAAGACCATCACCGCCCGCTGGCCGGACAGCGATCTGGAGCATGCCGACAGCTCCTTCGTGATCCCGACCATGGGTTGAGCCTCGCCCTGCCGAGGATCAGCAATTCTACCTAGCCGTCCGGTCAGGAATTGTTATCCGTCTTCGTTCACTGTTTTCCGGATGGACCAGGGTGTTCAGACGGAGAAGCAGGATGTCTGACGTAAAAGGGCTTCAGCAACGACTGGACTTCATGCAGCTGGACGCCGCGACCCGCGCACGCGTCCAGGGCATGAAACCCATGATCATGGAGGCCATGCCCAAGGCCCTCGACACCTTCTACGACCGGATCCGGGCGACACCGGCGACACGCACCTTCTTCTCCGACGACACCCACATAGGCTCGGCCCACACCCGGCAGATGGCCCATTGGGGCGTGATCGCCGATGGCGACTATGACGACCGGTATGCCGGGGCGGTGAAAAAGGTCGGAGAGGTCCATGCCCGCATCGGCCTGGAACCCCGCTGGTACATCGGCGGCTATGCCATCATCCTCGACCAGATGGTCGGCAAGGTGCTGGAGCAGCGCTGGCCCCGCCACGCCCTGTCGCACAAGGGGGCGACGGCCGCGTCCACGGCGGCCGAACTGGGAGCCCTGGTCAAGGCCAGCCTGCTGGACATGGATCTGGCGATCTCGGTCTATCTGGATGCCTTGAACGCACGCCGCGAGGTTGCCGAGGCCGCGCGCCACAAGGCCGAGAATGAGCAGACGGTCGTGTTCGAAGCCCTGGAATCCGGCCTCAAACGGCTTGCCCAGGGCGATCTGACCGTCCGGGTGGACATGGACGTCGAACCCCGGTTCCAGTCGATCAAGGACGACTTCAATGCCGCCGTCGAGGCGCTCGCCGAAACCATGCAGTCGGTGCGCGGTTCAGCCAGCGGGGTCCTGAGCGGGTCCGAGGAGATCACCCAGGCCACCGACGACCTGTCGCGGCGGACGGAACAGCAGGCCGCCTCCCTGGAGGAGACCGCCGCCGCCCTTGAACAGATCACCGCGACGGTCAAGCGGACCGCCGAGGGCTCCCACCACGCGGCGGAAGCTGTGGCCTCGGCCCGTGGCGATGCCAACCAGTCGGGCGAAGTGGTGCAGCGCGCCATTGCGGCCATGGGCGAGATCGAAAAATCCTCGTCCGAGATCACCCACATCATCGGTGTGATCGACGAGATCGCCTTCCAGACCAATCTGCTGGCCCTGAACGCGGGCGTCGAGGCGGCGCGGGCGGGTGACGCAGGTCGCGGTTTCGCCGTGGTCGCGTCCGAAGTGCGGGCGCTGGCCCAGCGGTCGGCCGAGGCGGCCAAGGAGATCAAGGGCCTGATCTCGACCTCGGGCAAACAGGTCAGCGAGGGCGTCGCCCTCGTCGGAGAAACCGGTGAAAGCCTGATCCGCATTGTGGAACAGGTCGCCACCATCGACGGTCTGGTGTCCGAAATCAGTGCCTCGGCCCAGGAACAGGCCTCAGCCCTGAGCGAGGTCAATACGGCGGTCAATCACATGGACCAGATGGTCCAGCAGAACGCGGCCATGGTCGAGGAAACCACGGCCGCCGCGCGTACGCTCCATGGCGAGGCGGGTGACCTGGACCGACTGGTGTCGCACTTCTCCGTCGGCGGAGCCCCGCCGACCCGTCGCAACAATCCGGTCCATGCGGCCCAGGCCCGGATCGAGGCCGAGGTGCGTCCGTCCGCCAGCCGCGCGGCCGCTGTCGAAACCTACCGCCCGGGCCCCCAGTCGGTCGGCAACACGGCCCTGAAGGCCGAGGAGTGGGAAGCCTTCTGACCAGAGCCGCCTCGCCCGCAGAGGCGGAAAGCTTGCTGGACCGGAACTCGTTCGGGATCGGCGGCGATGACCGGCCCTGCGTTCGGGGACGGGGGCAATCCTGCCGTGTTCGAGGCGACGCAATTCGGTGATAAGCGTTATGCTGCAGTTCTGCTGAAGCTGGAGCGTCCCCCCGCATGCGTCGCTTTCTGATCTGGTCTGCCCTCGCGCTGGTCATCGGCCTCGCGCTCGCCGGTGGCGGTTACTGGGCCTACTGGAATTTCTACGCCCGCTTCCAGCCGGTCACGGTCACCCGCAACCAGGCGGAGATCCAGCGTCTGCTGGACGAAGCCTCGTGGGTTTCAGCCGGGGGCGGCGGTGAACCCCTCTATGTCATCGGCTATCGCGACTCGGCCTCAACCCAGCGCTATGAACGGGAGGAAGCCGACAAGCTGCGTGCCGCCGGGGTGGAACTCCGGACGATTGTCTTTGCCCGACCGGACCGGGAAGGCCAGGTCCAGTCGACGCCGGCCGAGCGCGCCACCGTCGCCGAACTGTGGCTGAGCCGCGACTGGAGCCTTTACCAGCGCTGGACCGCGACCCCGTCGCGCGACTGGACCGCTGCGGGCATCCCGGTCGCCGACGGCAATCTGGCCCGGACCGCCGTGGTGGACGCGAGCCGCCAGTTCGTGACCCGGCTGACCGCCCTCATGCGCGAGGCCGGAGCGCCGACCGGCTATCCGCTGGTCCTGTGGCGTGACCGGGAGGGGTTCCTGAAGGCCTGCGCCTGCGCTGACGCCCGCTCCTGGGCCTTCATCCGCGACGATTTCAACGCGCCGGACGCCGTGGGCCCGGCCGGGGGTTCCGTGGACGGACCGGTCGGGCCGGCCCCGCTACCGCTGCCGCTGCCCGGCGACGGGTCGTCCGAAAGCCTGCCCTATCCGACCCTGCCGCCGATCCCGCCGACGGGCGAACCGATCCCGCCGGCACCCGGCTTGACCCCGGCCGTTCCGGGTCAGCCGGCTCCGCTGCCCCCCGGGCCTGCCCGGCCCGCAGACCCGCCCGAGGCCAGCCAGCAGGACGACACGACCTTCTTCTGACCCCGACGGTCAGAACAGACGACGACACACGGCGATCAGACGGTCCACGTCCTCTTCGGTCTGGTACAGGCCGAAGCCGAAGCGGATGACGTCGTCGCGGACGTCGGTGACGACATTGGCCTCCAGCAACCGCGCCCGCCAGCTCTGGGCGTCCCGGTGCTTCAGCGCGAGGAATCGCGCGCGCGGGGCATTGTCCCCGGTGACCGGATTGAGCACCGTGGCCTCGCCCAACGCCCCGCAGGCCCCGGACGCGAGGGCCTGGGCAAACCGCGCCGAGAGCCGGTCGGCATGGGCCGAAATGTCTGCGGTGGTCAGCGCCTGCTCGTCCAGCATCCGGCGCACACCGTTGAAGCGATACAGCGGGGTGGCGTCGAAGGTGGCCCCCCAGAAGCGGCCGGCGTCGCCCCGGTACTGAACGCCTTCGGGCGGGCCCATCAGATTGCCAAACTCGGCGAACCAGCCGGTGACCACCGGCCGCGTGCAATAGCCGTGCGGTGCATGCAGCAGACCGGCCCCCTCGCCCGTCATGGCGTATTTGTAGCCGCCCGTGACATAGAAGATCCGATCCGCCACGGCCGACAGATCGGTCGGGGTGGCCATGAAGCCGTGATAGCCGTCGACGATGACCCAGGGCCCCTCGGGCTTCGCCAGGGCCGCCAGATCGTCGATACAGCCGATGGCCTGACCGGTCTTGAAGAAGACCTGGCTGACCACGATCACATCATGGCCGCCGGCGCGGGCAGCCGCCGTGAACCGATCGTCGAAGGTGTCGAACGGCTCCAGCGGAACGCGGGTCACGACGGCCTCGCCGCTCTCCTCCCAGCGCTCGGCCTGACGGCGGAAGGCGTGGAACTCGCCGTCCGTGGTCAGGATGCGGACCGGCTTGGTCTCCCAGCCCGAGAAGATCCGGATGAGGAAGTCGTGGGTGTTGGGCGCAAAGACCACCGTCTCCGGGTCCGGCAGGTTCAGTTCCTTCGCCACATGCCGCTGCGCCTCGGGTACGACATCGCCGAAGATCAGATCCCATTTGCGGTCGGCGAAATGGTTGGCCTCCACCCAGGCCCGGACCTGGCCGTCAAAACTGGCGTCGGGCCAGAGGTGATGGCTGTGGGCCGCGAAATGCAGCCGCTCGGGATCGAGGGCCAGGGCGCGGGAGAAGAGGGCTTTGTAGGTCATGCGAACTCCTGAAGACCCTCTTCAACGCGTGTGGGTGTCACCCGTCCCACCGTCCGCGCTCAAGCAACGAGACGCCGCGCGTCGAGCGGTAGCGCCTTAAACCAACGCCCCATGGCAGTGTTTGAACTTGCGGCCCGAGCCGCAGGGGCAGTCGGCGTTGCGGGGGGTGCGTTCCCAGCCGGCGGGCAGTAGCTCGACCGGAAGGCGGGCCCGGTCGTCGCCGGTGACCTGACTTTCGGGGTTCTGGGACCGGGGATCGGCCATCTGGTTCACACCGGTTCCGGGGTTCAGATGGATCTCCTGGAACTCGGGCATCTCCATCGCCGGCGGGGCCTCGAAGCGGAACTCCACCGTCATCAGCCAGCGCGTCACATTGTGACGCAGCTCGTGCAGCAGGGTCTCGAACAGGGAGAAGGCCTCGGTCTTGTACTCGTTCAGCGGATCGCGCTGGCCGTAGCCGCGCAGGCCGATGACCCCGCGCAGATGATCCAGATGCACCAGATGCTCGCGCCACTGCATGTCGATCATCTGCATCAGGAACTGTTTCTCCAGTCCCCGGGTCTGGGTCACGCCCAGCTGTTCCAGACGTTCGGTGGCACGGGCGTCGGCGGCGTCCTGCAGACGCTGTTCGACCTCCTCGTTGGACACGCCCTCCTCGGCGGCCCAGTCGTGCAGCGGCAGGTCGAGACCGAGGGTGGACTTCACCTTCTCGTCGAGACCGTCGATGTCCCACTGTTCTGCATAGGCCTTGGGCGGCATGAACCGGTCGACCAGATCGGTGACCACGTCGCGGCGGAACTCGCCGACCAATTCGGACAGGTCCTCGGAGTCCATGAACTCCTGACGCTGTTCGAACACGGCCTTGCGCTGGTCGTTCACGACGTCGTCGTATTTCAGCAGGTTCTTGCGGATGTCGTAGTTGCGGGTCTCGACCCGCTTCTGGGCGGTCTCGACGGCGCGGTTCAGCCACGGGTGGGAAATGGCCTCACCCTCGGCCACGCCGAACTGGCGCATGATGGCGTCCAGACGGTCGCCGGCGAAGATGCGCAGCAGGTCGTCCTCGCAGGACAGGTAGAATTTGGACGTTCCCGGGTCACCCTGACGACCGGTCCGGCCGCGCAGCTGGTTGTCGATACGGCGGCTTTCGTGCCGTTCGGTGCCCAGAACGAACAGGCCGCCGGCGTCCAGCGCGATCTTCTTCTGGACGGCGATGTCGGCCTTGAGCCGGGCCTCCTCGGCCGCCAGCATTTCGGGCGTGACCTCGATGGCCAGATTGCGCTGGTCCAGACGGTACTTCTCCAGCCGCATCTCGAGGTTGCCGCCCAGCTGGATGTCGGTGCCGCGGCCGGCCATGTTGGTGGCGATGGTCACCGCGCCCGGCAGGCCGGCGTCGGCCACGATGAAGGCTTCCTGTTCGTGCTGGCGGGCGTTCAGGACGGCGTGGGGAATGCCCTTGAACTTCGTCTCCCAGACGATGTCGTACGCGGCGTCGCCGATCTTGGCCGCTTCCTTGTCCTTGCCGACGAACTCCTTCTTCAGGGTGCGCGAGACCTCGACCTTGTGTTCATAGGTGCGCAGCAGTTCGGACAGTTGTTCCGACTTCTCGATCGAGACGGTGCCGACCAGGATCGGCTGGCCCCGCTCGCGGCAGTCCGCGATCTGTTTGGCGATCGCCAGGTTCTTCTCGGCATAGGTCCGGTAGACCTCGTCGTCATAGTCGATGCGCTGGACCGGGCGGTTGGTCGGCACTTCGAGGACATCCATCTTGTAGATGTCGAGGAACTCCTGGGCCTCGGTCGCGGCCGTGCCGGTCATACCGGACAGCTTTTCATAGAGACGGAAATAGTTCTGGATCGTCACCGAGGCCAGGGTCTGGTTCTCGGGCATGATCTTGACGTCCTCCTTGGCCTCGATAGCCTGGTGGAGGCCCTCGGACAGGCGGCGTCCGGTCATCATCCGACCGGTGAACTCATCGATCAGGACGATCTCGCCCGCCTTGATGATGTAGTCCTTGTCCTTCTGGTACAGGGTGTTGGCGCGCAGGGCCTGATTCACATGGTGGACCAGGCTGATGTTGGCGGCGTCGTACAGGCCGGTGGTATCGTCGGCGAAATGACCGCCCTCTTCCAGCAGGGCCTCGATCTTCTCCGAACCCTCCTCGGTCAGCAGGGCCTGACGCTGTTTCTCGTCCAGATCGTAGGTGGTCTCGTCCTTGATCAGTTCTTTCACCAGCGCATCGCAGATCTTGTACAGATCCGACCGGTCCTCGGTCGGACCCGAGATGATCAGGGGCGTGCGTGCCTCGTCGATCAGGATGGAATCGACCTCGTCGACGATGGCGAAATGGTGCGGACGCTGCACCATCTCGCGCCGGTCATAAACCAGATTGTCGCGCAGATAGTCGAAGCCGAACTCGTTGTTGGTGCCGTAGGTGATGTCGGCCGCATAGGAGGCCTGACGCTGGCCTGAGGACAGGCCGTTGACGATCACGCCGACTTCCAGCCCGAGGAACCGGTAGACCCGGCCCATCCATTCGGCGTCGCGGCGGGCCAGATAGTCGTTCACCGTGATGACGTGGACGCCCTTGCCGGTGAGGGCGTTCAGATAGACGGGGGCCACGGCGACCAGGGTCTTGCCCTCGCCGGTGCGCATCTCGGCGATGCCGCCCTCGTGCAGGATCATGCCGCCGGTCAGCTGCACATCATACTGGCGTTGGCCGAGAACCCGCTTGGAGGCCTCACGCGCCACGGCGAAGGCTTCGTCCAGCACCTTGTCGAGCGTCTCCCCACCGGCGACCCGGTCCTTGAAGGCCTGGGTCATCATCCGCAGTTCGTCGTCCGAAAGGGCCGCGAAGCGGGGCTCCAGGGTGTTGATCTTCTGGACCCGGCTCATGAAGTCCTTGACCTTGCGGTCGTTGGAAGAGCCGAACAGTTTCTTGGCGAAGCCGAGCATGGGCGATCCGGAAGCGGTCGAGCGGTCTAGAGCTCTGGAATTGCCCTTAAGGGGCGGCGATGGAACGCCGCGAGAGGGGCTGCCGGGCGAGGCGGCGAAACCCGCCGCGCACACGATCGAAAACCCCTCGACTTGGGCGCAGGCGGGACTTAAGCACCGCCCTTACCCCTGTCAACGCGAGGGGCTTTGCGGCCCGGCGTTTGGACCCCTTCAAACGGGACGGAGCGTCCGATGCGACATTCGCGCAACCCCCTGGTTTTCCTGAGCCTCGCGGCAGTGCTGGCCCTGGCGGCCTGCGGCCGTGGCAGTGGCGACGATCGACCGCCCGAGCCGGGCGATCGTGCCGTCGCGCGGGTCCAGGACCAGACCCTTTGGGCCTCCGACGTCAAGCGCGAGGCTGTGGCGCAAGGTCTGATCGGCGAAGGCGAGCCGCTGGACGTGACCTCGGACCTGTTCCGCCGGGTGCTGGATGAAGTCATCGACCAGAAACTCCTGGCCCGGGAGGCCGAGCGGCGCGGACTGGACAACTCGGCCCTGGCCCAGCGGCGGCTGGACGCCACACGCGAACGGATTCTCGGTGACATGCTGGTCGAGAACGTCGTCAACGGCGCGATTTCGGACCAGGCGGTGCAGACCCTGTATCAGGAGCAGCTGCGGCTGGCCCGGACGTCGGAAGAGATTCGCGTGCGCCTGATCCTGTCGCGGACGAAGGCCGAGGCGGACGCCGTGATCGGGATTCTGGGCCAGGGGGCCAGTTTCGAGGCGGTGGCCCAGGAACGGTCGGTCGACGAGGCGACGCGGTTCTCGGGCGGCGACCTTGGCTATTCGACCGCGGACGTCATGCCCCAGGCCTATGCCAATGCCCTGCGCGACGCGCCCGCAGGCTCGACGGTGGGCCCCTTCCAGACCGAAGGCGGCTGGGCCGTGCTGCGGGTCGAGGACCGGCGGCGCGAAAGCCCGCCAACGCTGGACCAGGCCCGGCCCCAAATCGTGCGCTACCTGACCTATGAAGGGGTGCGTCAGCTGCTGGAGGAACTGCGGGGCAAGGCCGAGGTCGATGTCCTGCTGACTGCCGAAAGCGGCGCGCCCCAGGAGCCGGCCTCGGCGGCCCCGTCGCCTGCCCGGCCGGCCCCCGCAGCGGCACCGGCGGCTCCTGCACCTGCCGCAGGGGCACGCCCGTGAGCGGCGAGGCCAAACGGCCCGGCTCAACCGGCAAGGCCCTCGAACAGGCGTTCGAAAAAGCCTTCGATCCGCTGGCCGCCGCGCTCAAGCGGGCGACCCACAGCCCGGCACAGACTCCGGGGCCCATCCCTCCGGCTGCCCCGGGCAAGCCCGGGCTGGCAATCTCGCCGCTGGCCGTGCCCTTCCCGGCCATTCCGCCGATCGGCGGGGTCGAGATGACCACGGCCCGGGCCGGGTTCTACAAGCACGAGCGCGACGACCTGACGGTGTTCCGCTTCGCCCGGGGTACCACCTGCGCCGGGGTCTTCACCCGCCACAAGGTCGGATCGGCCCCGGTGGACTGGTGCCGGCGCCATCTGGACGGGCCGGGCGGGGGCGAGGACGTGCGGGCCCTGGTGGTCAACGCCGGCTGCGCCAATGCCTTTACCGGCAAGGCCGGGGCCGACGCCGCCCGCCGCACGGCCTCGGAGGTCGCCAAACGCTTCGGCTGTCGCCAGCGCGACGTCATGCTGGCCTCCACCGGCGTGATCGGCGTCCTGCTGGACGACCGCAAGATCGCCGCCCGACTGGGAGAGGTCGAGGCCCGGCTGGACGGAGACACCCCGCCGACCGAACAGTGGGCGGCGGCCGGTCGGGGCATCATGACCACCGACACCTTTGCCAAGGGGGCCTGGGCCGAGACCAGCATCGACGGCTTCAAGGTGCGGATCGCCGGCATCGCCAAGGGCTCGGGCATGATCGCGCCCGATATGGCGACCATGCTGGCATTCATCGTCACCGACGCCAACATCCACCCCAATGTGCTGCGGGCGATGCTGGGGCTGCATGTGCGCACCACCTTCAACTCGGTGACGGTGGACGGCGACACCTCGACCAATGACACCTGTCTGCTGTTCGCCACGGGCGCGTCGGGTGCCCCGCGCATCGGCCGGGTCGGCGACCGGCGGCTGAAGGACTTCTCCGCCGCTCTCGACAAGGTCATGCTGGACCTCGCGCACCAGCTGGTGCGCGACGGCGAGGGCGCAACCAAATTCGTGCGCGTCACCGTAGACGGGGCCGCCAGCCCCGCCTCGGCGCGGCGACTGGCCAAGTCGATCGCCGACAGCCCCCTGGTCAAGACCGCCATCGCCGGCGAGGACGCCAACTGGGGCCGGGTGGTCATGGCCGTCGGCAAGACCGAGGAGCCGGTCGACCGCGACCATCTCGCCATCCGCTTCGGCCCCCATGTGGCGGCCGTCGACGGGGCCGTGTCGCCGACCTACGACGAGGCCAGGATGAGCGCCTATATGAAGAATGCCGAGATCGACATCACCGTCGACGTCGGCTCCGGCCGGGCTTCGGCCACCGTCTGGACCTGCGATCTGACCAAGGGCTACATCGAGATCAACGGCGATTACCGGAGCTGAACGTCCGCCCCATTCCCCTTGCGGCCGGCCCATGCCTAAACTCCCTGCGAACGGGGAATTGAAGTCATGAAAGCCATCATCGCGGGGGCGCTGGCCGCCCTGCTGACCGCCGGCGTCGCCATGGCGCAGGACGGGACGGTCGCTCCGGCCGAAGGGGCGGTGACCCTGGTCCAGGCCGGGCGGCTGCTGGACCGGCCGGGGCGGGCCCCGCGCGGGGAATCCACCGTGGTGATCCGCGATGGCAAGGTCGAGGCGGTCCGCGACGGCTTCGTCGGTGTCGAGGCCTTTCCGGGGGCCGCCGTGATCGACCTGAGGGACCGGTTCGTTCTGCCCGGGCTGATCGACAGCCATGTGCATCTGACCTCGGACCGCGCCGGTCAGGCCGGGCTGCTGGCCGATTTCACCGACAGCCTGCCGGCCCGGGCCTATGAGGCCGCCGGCAATGCCCGCGAGACCCTGATGGCGGGCTTCACCACCGTCAGGAACCTGGGCGATGGCGACGGGGTCACCCTGGCGCTGCGCGACGCCACGGCGCGGCACGAGATCGCGGGGCCCCGGATCATCGACGCCGCCACTTCCATCTCGACCACCTCGGGCCATATGGATCCGCGCCTGGGCCTGTCGGACGAGATCCGGCACGACATCGGGGAGCCCGAGAACGTCTGTAACGGGGTGGAGAGCTGCCGCGAGGCGGTGCGGATCCAGGTCGGGCGCGGGGCCGATGTCATCAAGATCGCCACCACCGCCGGGGTCAACAGCCGCATCGGCGCGGGTCTGGGGGCCCAGATGTTCGAGGATGAGGCCCGGGCCCTGATCGAGACCGCCCACCTTTACGGCAAGAAGGTCGCCGTCCACGCCCACGGGGCCGACGGCATCGACATGGCCCTGAGGCTGGGTGCGGACTCCATCGAGCACGGCACGATCCTGAGCGAGGACACCATCCCCCTGTTCCTGCGTTCGGGGGCCTATTACGTGCCGACCCTGTCGACGGTGAACGGCTACCGGGCCCGTCTCGCCGCCGATCCCAACGCCTATCCGCCCTCGGTCCTGCCCAAGATCCTGTGGCGGATCTCGATCACCGGCCAGTCGCTGCAGGCCGCGGTCCCGGCCGGGGTGCGCATCGCCTTCGGCACCGACGCCGGGGTCTCGCTGCATGGCCGCAATGCCGACGAGTTCGAACTGATGGTCGAACACGGCATGACCCCAATGGCGGCGATCCAGGCCGCCACCGTCAACGCCGCCGACCTGCTGGGCCTGGCCACCGAGGTCGGCAGTCTGGAGCCCGGCAAGCGCGCCGACCTGATCGCGGTCGAGGGCGACCCACTCACGGACGTGACCGTCCTTAAATCGGTCGAGTTCGTCATGCGCGACGGGCGGGTGTATCGGGACGAGTAGCAGGGCCGGACTTGCCTCCCGGCCCCGGTTGGGACAGGAAGCGGCATGACTTCAGACCTTTCCCTTCCCCGCCACGACTGGACCCTTGATGAGGTCGAGGCCCTGTTCGCCCGGCCGTTCATGGAACTGGTGTTCGAGGCGGCCTCGGTGCACCGGCACTGGTTCGATCCGTCCGAGGTCCAGAAGTCACAGCTGCTGTCGATCAAGACCGGCGGCTGCGCCGAGAACTGCGGCTACTGTTCGCAATCGGCGGCCTTCGACACGGGGCTGAAGGCCGAGAAGCTGATGGACACCACCGCCGTCCTGGCCGAGGCCATGGCGGCCAAGGCCGGCGGGGCCAGCCGTTTCTGCATGGGCGCGGCCTGGCGCGAACTGAAGGACCGCGATACGCCCAAACTGGCGGCCATGATCTCGGGCGTGAAGGCCCTGGGCCTCGAGACCTGCGCGACCCTGGGCATGCTGACCGCCGACCAGGCACGCCAGCTGAAGGCCGCCGGCCTCGACTACTACAACCACAACCTCGACACCGGCCCCGACTACTATGCCGAGGTGGTCACCACCCGGACGTATCAGGACCGCCTGGACACCCTGACCCATGTCCGCGACGCGGGGATGAGCACCTGCTGCGGCGGCATCGTCGGCATGGGCGAGGCGCGCCGCGACCGCGCCGGCCTGCTGCATGCGCTGGCCACCCTGCCCGTCCATCCCGACAGCCTGCCGGTCAATGCCCTGGTGCCCGTCACCGGCACGCCGCTGGGCGAGCGGGTGCTGGAGGCCGGCCAGATCGATCCGATCGAGTTCGTCCGCACGGTCGCCGTCGCCCGTCTGGTCTGCCCCCGCGCCATGGTCCGGCTGTCGGCCGGGCGCGAGACCATGAGCCCGGAGATGCAGGCCCTGTGTTTCCTCGCCGGTGCCAACTCCATCTTCGTCGGCGGCAAGCTTCTGACCACCCCCAATCCCGAACAGGACGAGGACGCCCGCCTGTTCGCCCTGCTGGACCTGAAACCCATGGAACCGGCCCGGGTCGAGGCGGCGGCGTGACGCAAAAAAACAGGGTCCATTGAGTCCACTGGGTCCATTGAGTCCACATCGGCCGCCCGGTCCTGGCCGGTAAAAGCCAGTGTGGCACGGGGATGCGTCAGAATCGGACGCAAGGGGTCTGCTGCGGTCCGCGCGACGGGGAAGAGACGATGCCGTCGCCGCCGGACGGGTCAGCACGGCTGCAACCCCGGACGGACTGGCCTGTTACGCAAGGATCGACTGCGGCACGGCCGCAGCGGCGGAACAGGAGACAGCCATGAGTTTCACGGACAGGACAGCGCTGGTGACCGGCGGCGGTTCGGGCATCGGCGAGGCGGTGGCGCATGAACTGGCCCGTCTGGGGGCCCGGGTGGTGGTCGCCGACATCAGCGAAAAGGGGGCCGCGCGCGTGGCCGGCGCGATCCGCGACGCCGGCGGCGAGGCCGCGCCCTTCGTCGGCGACAGCGCCAGCCCCGGGGACAACGAGAAGGCCGTGGCCTTCGCCGTCGAGACCTTCGGCACGCTGAACTATGCCGTCAACAACGCGGGTATCGGCGGGGCCCAGGCCCCGGCCGGCGAGGTCGATCTGGAGGACTGGAACCGGGTCATCGCCATCAACCTGAACGGGGTCATGTACGGCATGCGGTATCAGATCCCCGCCATGCTGAAGGCCGGGGCGGGCGACTGCGCCATCGTCAACATGGCCTCCATCCACGGGACGGTCGCGGCCCCCGGCAACGGGGCCTATACGGCGGCCAAGCACGGGGTTGTCGGCCTGACGAAGAATGCGGCGGCCGAATACGGCCCGCAGGGGCTGCGCATCAACTGCGTCGGCCCCGCCTATATCGACACGCCCCTGCTGGAAGGCCTGCCGCAGGCGGCCCGCGACGGGCTGGTCGGAAAACATCCGCTGGGCCGGCTGGGCCGGCCGGAGGAGGTGGCGACGGTGGTGCGCTTCCTGCTGTCGCCGGACGCCTCCTTCATGACCGGCGGCTACTACCTGGTCGATGGGGGGTATACGGCGGTCTAGGGGCCGCATGACGTCGGCCCGGTCGGGGCCGCCGGGCGATGCGACTCAGACGCGCGGCCCCCAGGGGCCCATGGGCGGCGGCGGGGGCACGGGCGGGACGAACAGGGGGCCGAGCAGCAGGCCAAACAGAAAGCCGCCGACGTGCGCCTCCCAGGCGATCCCGCCGGCCGCGCCCGCGGCGCTGGCCAGGCCGTTGATCAGCAGCACCAGGAGGGCGTTGGAGAGGGTGAAGTCGCGCATGACCCGCAGCGCATGGGGCGACCACAGGGCCTTGTCCGGCCCGCCCTCGGGATCGATCCGCGCCAGCAGGCCCCAGATCGCGCAGATGGCCCCTGACGCGCCCAGCATGGGGAGAGTCTGATCCAGGTTCAGCGCCACGAACAGCCCCGCCGCGGCCAGGCCGCCGAGGATGAAGAAGGCCAGGTAGCGCACAATCATCGCGCCGCCCGCCCTGCCCCGGCCGCGCCCCCGGCCCCGACTCATGGCCCGGACGACCGGCGGACTGAGGCTGAGCAGGGCCAGGGTGTTGAACAACAGGTGCGGCAGGCCGGCGTGGCTGACCATATGGGTCAGGAGGGTCTCGTACCGACCCTCGGCCAGGGCCGGGAGCGACAGGGCCCACGGAATCGGCCCGCCATGGGCGGCCTGCCATCCCGCCACGCCCGCGAATAGCGCCCCCAGCAGATATCCGGGCCACGTCCCCTCCCGGGAAGGCGGCCGATCCGTCGCGCGGCGAAGGGCGGAGGACTGGGACATGGGTGGGGACATGGTCGGGCGGTGGCGGGGGCGCCAGAGGGCCTGCGGCGACACGGCTCAGTCCGCCTCCTCCGGCGGGACCCAGTCGGGAGCGTTGACCGGATACCAGTCAGCGGCGAGGTCCAGCCATTGCGGATTGGCATCCTCGATCAGCTTCAACTTCCAGTCGCGCAGCCATTTCTTGAGCCGTTTCTCGCGCCGGATGGCGTCCACGACCCATTGATGCTGTTCGTACCAGACCAGCTGGACGCAGCCGTGCTCAGCGGAATAGCCGTCGGGATGGGTCCCGGTCTTGTGCTTCCAGACGCGGGCAACGAGGTTCGATGTCATCCCGACATAGAGCCAGCCGTTCCGGCCGCTGGCCATGATGTAGGTCGCGATGAAGGTGCGGTGCGTCCCCATCCACACAACCTATGCAGTTCACATCCCGTCGTCACGGGCCCCTTCTTTCGTCATCCTCCGGCGAGCGTAGCGAGACCGGGGGACGCAGCGGCGCCGAAGGCGATCTGTTCAGGCACGGTGTCGGAAAGGGCGGTGTCCGCGACAGGGTCGCGCTCTCGCGCGCCGCTGCGTCCCCCGGTCTGCGCCGCGAAGGCGCGGCTTGCCGGAGGATGACGAAAGGGAGAACGCCGCCTACAACCTGCAAAAAAGTCCACACCCGACTTTTGCGACAGTGGTTTACTTCTTGATAACGCCGCCGTGCGCAGGTTACCCCTTGTAACGCGAAACAGCCCCGGCGGGGTGAACCGCCGAGGCTGGGCATTCTAACATTCGCCCTCGGTCCCTTGTGGAAGGGGACTGCAGCTATGTTGTGTTCGGGTTGCACCCCGAACCAACATATGGGGCGCAGATGCCTAACGACCCGTCAACGGGCTTGACGGACGATTTCCGAGCGAATCATCCCTGGACCGGGGATCACCCTGTGCAAAAGTGGGTGGCAGCTGCGTGACAGTGTTTGGGCCAACGTTCACGAAGCTGTGATCACCAATGTGCTCCTGGATTGCTGAGCCCCTAATGCACCCCCGCCCTCCCGATCCCGGGTCCGCTGTCGCCGCCCGGGATGACAGGCGGTCCAGGTCCTAGTGGACCTGGGCCTTGCCGATGGTGAGCCCCTCCGCCCCCGCGGACACCGCGATCACCGACCCGTCCTCCAGGTCCCCGGCCAGCAGCTTCTTCGCCATCGGGTCCACCAGGTCCTTCTGGATCACGCGCTTCAGCGGGCGCGCGCCGTAGACGGGGTCGTAGCCCTTGTCCGCCAGCCAGGCGAGGGCACCGTCGTCGATGGACAGGGTCAGTCTCCGGTCGGCCATCAGCTTTTCGAGCCGGGACAGCTGGATGCGGACGATGCCGGCCATCTGGTCGCGGCCGAGGCGGCGGAACAGGATGATTTCGTCGATGCGGTTCAGGAACTCGGGGCGGAAATGGGCGCGGACGGCGTCCATGACGAAGGGGCGGACGGCTTCGACATCCTCGCCGTCCGGCTGGTCGGCCAGGGCGGCGGAGCCGAGGTTGGAGGTCATGATGATCAGGGTGTTCCTGAAATCGACCGTCCTCCCTTGCCCGTCGGTCAGGCGGCCGTCGTCCAGCACCTGGAGCAACACATTGAAGACGTCGGGGTGGGCCTTTTCGACCTCGTCGAACAGGACGACCTGATAGGGGCGGCGGCGCACCGCCTCGGTCAGGGCCCCGCCCTCGTCATAGCCGACATAGCCCGGAGGAGCCCCGATCAGGCGGGAGACGCTGTGTTTCTCCATGTATTCGGACATGTCCATCCGGGTGATGGCGGTCTCGTCGTCGAACAGGAAGGCGGCCAGGGCCTTGGTCAGCTCGGTCTTGCCGACGCCGGTGGGGCCGAGGAACAGGAAGGAGCCCAGCGGGCGGTTGGGGTCGTTGAGGCCGGCGCGAGCGCGACGGACCGCATCGGCCACGGCCTCCAGCGCCGCGTCCTGACCGACGACCCGGCCCCGTAGCGCGTCTTCCATCGACAGCAGTTTCTCGCGCTCGCCCTCCAGCATCTTCTCGACCGGGACGCCGGTCCAGCGGCTGACGACGGCGGCGATCTGGGCGGCATCGACGACCTCGGGCGTGAGGGGAGAGCCGGTCGTTTCGTCGGCCTCGGCCTGATCCAGTTGCTTTTCGATCTGGGGGATCTGGCCATAGGCGATCTCGGAGGCGCGGCCGAGGTCGCCATTGCGCTGGGCGGCGGCCAGTTCGGCGCGCAGGCGGTCCAGGGTTTCGCGCAGCTGGGCCCCGGCACCGACCTTGTCCTTCTCGGCCTTCCAGCGCGTGGTCAGGTCCTGGGACTCGACCTCAAGGTCGGAGATCTCGTCCTCGAGTTTTTCCAGCCGCTGTTTCGAGGCGGAATCGGTCTCCTTCCTCAGGGCCTCGCGCTCGATCTTGAGCTGGACCAGACGGCGGTCGATCTCGTCCAGCGATTCCGGCTTGGAATCCACGGCCATGCGCACGCGCGACCCGGCCTCATCGATCAGGTCGATGGCCTTGTCGGGCAGGAAGCGGTCGGTGATGTAGCGATTGCTCAGGGTGGCGGCGGCGACGATGGCGCTGTCACTGATGCGCACCCCGTGGTGGACCTCATACTTCTCCTTGAGGCCGCGCAGGATGGAGACCGTGTCCTCGATCGTCGGTTCGTCGACGAACACCGACTGGAAGCGGCGGGCCAGGGCCGGGTCCTTCTCGACGTGTTTCCTGTACTCATCCAGCGTCGTGGCCCCGACGCAGTGGAGCTCGCCGCGGGCCAGGGCGGGCTTGAGCAGGTTGGAGGCATCCATGGCCCCGTCGCCCTTGCCGGCCCCGACCAGGGTGTGCATCTCGTCGATGAACAGGATGATCTGGCCTTCGGCGGCCGTGACCTCGCCCAGCACGGCCTTCAGCCGCTCCTCGAACTCGCCGCGGTATTTGGCCCCGGCGATCAGGGAGCCCATGTCGAGCGCCATCACCGTCTTGTCCTTGAGGCTTTCGGGCACGTCGCCGTTGACGATGCGGAGCGCCAGCCCCTCGACGATGGCGGTCTTGCCGACCCCGGGCTCGCCGATCAGGACGGGGTTGTTCTTGGTGCGGCGGGCCAGGACCTGGATGGTGCGGCGGATCTCCTCATCGCGGCCGATGACGGGGTCGATCTTCTGATCCCGCGCCGCCTGGGTCAGGTCGCGGGCATAGCGTTTCAGCGCCTCATAGGCGTCCTCGGCCCCGGCGGAATCGGCGGTCTTGCCCTTGCGGATATCGGCGACGGCGGCATCCAGCTTGTCGGCGGTGACGCCGGCGGCCTTCAGGGCCTCGCCGGCGGGGCCACCCTCACGCGCGATGGCGGCCAGGATGCGCTCGGTGGTGACGAAGGCGTCGCCGCTCTTCTTGGCCGCAGCCTCGGCGGCCGCGAAGACGCGGGCGGTTGAGCCGTCCAGATACAGCTGGCTGTTGGCGCTCTCGACCTGGGGGCGTTTCTTCAGCAGGCTTTCCGCCCCCTCGGCCGCCTTCGCGGGATCGCCGCCGGCCGAGGTGATCAGGGTACGGGCGAGGCCGTCGCGCTCTTCCAGCAGGACCTTGAGCAGGTGCTCGGGCGCGAACTGCTGGTGCTTGCGCGCCAGGGCGAGGGTCTGGGCCGACTGGACGGCCTGTTTGGCGCGGTCGGAATAGAGGTCGAGATTCATGATGGGTCCCCTGAAGCGGCGGATCGTAGAGAGGCGCCCTCCGGGAAGCGACGCCTTGATCTGGGGCAAAGGTGGGTGTGGCGATCGGGCCACACAAGAGGGGGACGCGAGGCGGGGCTCAGTTCTCCTCGATCCAGATCCGCCGCCGCACGCTGACCCCCGACCACCGATCCCAGAACGGATCCGGGCGCTGGACGAGGACACTGACGAAGAACAGCAGGCCCCAGAGCGCAGCGACCGCTCCGAAGGCGATGAAGGCCCAGCCGAGGAGAGGATCGTACAGGGGCCCACCGAGGGTTGCCCGGAACAGGCCATGGGCCCCGACGGCCAGACCGCCGACCGCGGACGGGCCGTAGAGGAGGGCATTTCGCATCAATGTGGCCTTGAAGGCGGCGCGGCGGACACCGTCCCGATGAAGCACGCGAAGGCCCATCAGCCGCTTGCCCGGACCGCCACCCCATGCGGCTTCGCTGAAGGCCAGCCAGATCAGAAGGACCGGGAAGAACAGGCTGGCGAGGTCGAAGGTCCTCGGGATCACCCGCCCCGAAGCACTCAGGGGACGATCCACCGTCTCATGGTAGGAGAACTGTCGCGCCCAGGTGAACTGCCCCGCCCAGGTGAATTTTACCCGGACCGCACTATGACTGGGAAACGTATCGCATCGGGAGACGCGTATCCGGTCCGGTGGACGATCCGGACGGAACCGGTGGACCGGTCCACCCGCCAGCGGCAAAACTTTTAGCCGATCAGTGTTGCGCGAGCCCGCTTCATCGACCGCGACACAGTGGGCAAACCCGACCACCGGACTGCTGTGCCGGATCACGCCATCGGTCAGGGTGAAGGCGGCGGCCCCGATCAGGCTCAGGACCAGCCCGACCACCGCATGGTCGATCCAGAAGGCCACCACGCGCCGCCAGAAGCCGCCGGACAGGCCGTCGCCGATGACATGGCCGCGCCGCCGACGGACCGCGCCTGACTCCGACATTGCCGTGTTCCCCCATCCCGCAACCAACCTATCCGCGAACGCCGCAGACAGGCAAGGCGGGGTTCGGCAGCGGGCGCGGCATGGGCTAGGGTGGCGCGATGTCTGCCGCCTTCCCCGTCGATCCCGCCGTGCTGCTGCCGTTTCTGGTGGCGGTGTCGCTGATCGAGCTGACGCCGGGACCCAATATGGGCTGGCTGGCGCTGGTGGGGATGGGACGGGGCCGGCTCGCCGGGCTGGCGGCGGTGGCGGGGGTGACGCTGGGGCTGACCGTCTGGATGGTGGCGGCGGCGTTCGGCCTGACCTCGGTGCTGCTGGTGTTTCCCTGGCTGTATCAGGCGGTGCGTTGGGCCGGGGTGGCGTTTCTGCTGTGGCTGGCGTGGGAGGCCTGGGCCGGGGCGGGCAAGATCGCGCCGGACGCCGAGCCCGACCGCAGGACCCTGGGCGGCCTGTTCCTGCGCGGCCTGACCGGCAATCTGCTGAATCCGAAGGCGGCGGTCTTCTATGTCGCCCTGCTGCCGACCTTTATCCGGCCGGACCGGGCCTCGCCCTTGGTGCAGGCCCTGACGCTGGGGGGACTGCATGTCGCGGTCAGCGTGGTGATCCACGCCCTGATCGTGCTGGGGGCCGCCTCGGCCGGGGCCGTGGTGATGCGGCGGATGCAGGGCGTCCGGGCCGGGCGGGCGATGGCGGCGGGCATCGCGGCGGTGGCGGTGTGGATGGCCTGGACCACCCGCACCTGAGCCGCCGCCGGAGGAAGCCCCGGATCAGCCCCCGGTCGGGGCGGCCGAGAAGTCGAACTGTTCCGGCTGGCGGCGCGGACCGGAGCCGAGGCTCCAGCTGAGGCCGATGTAGAAGGCGCGCAGGCGGATGTCCTGCTCCGACCGCTCGCGGAACAGCGGCGTTTCAAAGACCGAGGTGGTGCTGAACGAGTTCAGCACATCGCGGCCGGTGATGTTGAGCGACAGGGTGTCGGTCAGCTTGCGGCGATAGCCGATGTTGAGCATGCCGCCCGCCTCGCGCGTGCCCTGGGCCAGCAGGCTGTCACCCTGCCAGAAGCCCGAGACCTGGACGAAGTCCTTGGGCGTAGGCGTCCAGTTGAGGCTGAGACGACCGCTGGCGAAGGTGCCCTCACGGTCATCGGCACCGGGGATGCCGGCGGCGTCGATTTCCTGACGGAAGACACTGACGCTGGCGCTGTAGCGCAGTGTCGGGTGAAGCGCGCCGTTGGCGGTGGTCTCAAGGCCGATGTCACGACGCGAGCCGAGGTTCTCGGGCCGGCTCAGAAGCACCCCCCCGCCGATGTCGGTCACCACCTCGGTGAAGGCCTTGTCGGTGTCCCGCAGATAGGCGGTGACCTGATAGAACGACTGGCCCGAACGCTTCTGCCACATGGCCTCGAAGGCGTCCGTTTCCTGGGGCTCCAGATCGGGATTGCCGGAGCGGCGGTTCAGGGGGTCGCTGAAGGCGACAAAGGGGTTGAGCTGGGCCGGCTGGGGGCGCTGGATGCGGCGCGAATAGCTGGCGCGCAGGGTCTCGGTCTCGGACAGCTGATACTGCAGATGGCCCGTGGGATAGGCGCGGAAATAGTCCTGGGAGGCCGAGGTGCCGCCGGTCAGGTCGTCGATCTCGATGTCGGCCTGTTCCAGCCGCAGCCCGGCCTGGGCCGAGAATTTCTCCGTCAGGGGGCGTTCCCAGGTGCCGTAAAGGGCGTGGACGGTCTGGCGCGCCTCGAAACGGTTGCTGAGGCCCGGGACGACGGCGAGTGTGGCCAGTGAGGCACCGCGGCTGAAGGTAACCTCCTGATCCGGGCGCTGGTCGGTGAACTCATAGCCCAGGCGCACCCGGCCGCCATCGGCGGTGGGGCGGACATAGGCGCTGGTGAAGCCCAGGTTGACCTGATCCAGGTCCTGGCCGGTCCGTTCAAGGAAGGGGGCGGCCGGCGGGGTCAGGAAGGTGCTGGTCGTTACACCCTGGTTCTCATTGCCGTTGCGGTCGTAGCGCAGCTCGTTCGACCATTCATGGCCGGAGGTGTCGAACCGGTGCAGCAGCCGCCCCGTGGCCCCCCAGTTGAGGAACTCGAAGTCCGAGCTGCCGTCGCGACGATAGGCGCTGGTCACGGTCCCGGCGGCATTGCGGGTCTGGAACAAGCCGGGGCTGGTGCCGGTGCCATCAAAGCGGACACCGCGCAGTTCGCCGGTCAGCTGGGTACGCTCGGTCAGCCGGTATTCGGCCGTGAAGCGGCCGACGGCACCGTTCTGCTCGCCATCGACGATCTGGTCGATACTGCTGGTCGAGAGGACGGCTCCGGTGACCGGATCCAGCTGTTCGCGCAGGCGGTCGAAGGCGAAGACGCCGGGATCGGAGCGGTAGCTCAGGTCCCCCGACAGGGTCAGTTTGTCCTTTTGCCACGAGCCGCTGGCCCCGGCGTTCCAGCGGCCGTTGTCGCCGACATTGACGCGAATGGAACCGGTGGTCTGGGTGCCGGCGCGTGGGGCGGTCGGCTTGGTGATCAGGTTGATGACCCCGCCAGAACCCTCGGGGCTGTAGGCAGCCGACGGGTTGGTCATGACCTCGATGCGGGCATAGCGGTCGGCCGGCAGTTGCAGCAGGGCCTGGGCGCGGCCCTCGCCCGACAGGATCCCCGACGGGCGGCCGTCGACCAGGATGGTGACGCCGGAGTCGCCGCGCAGGGAGACATTGCCCTGGGGGTCGACATCGACCGAAGGCACATTGCGCAGGGCGTCGGCCAGGCTGCCGGTCGTGGCCTGCAGGTCATTGGCGAGGCTGTAGCTGATGGAATCGATCGAGGTCCGCACATCGGTGACGCGGCCGGTGACGACGACATCGTCGACGGCGGCGGACTCTCCCTCGGCCGGCTCCGCGGCTGGAGCATCCTGTGCGGGAGGTGCCGCTGGCATCTGCGCCGGCGCGGCCGGCGGGGTCTGGGCCGGGCGGACGGCCCCGGCGGGGGCGGGCGTCGTCTGGGCGATCGCTGCGGGCGCAAACGCCAGCAAGGCCGCGCCGGCGAGCAGAATCGTCTTCGATCGGATCATTGGTTCCAGCCCCTGAACAGTCCCTCGACCGCCCCTGCGACCGACACTCCCGGCGATACCAGCCGGGCGATGCGCGCCCTAGTTACATCGCTGTCATAACGTCATGATTTCAGATTGTTACAGGCAGGTCATGGTTGGGGCGGGATTGTGCCGCCGCCTTTCGGCCGACCGGCTGGTGCTGGCACCCGGCGGGCGCTAGCGTCCGGGTCCTGGTATCGTCCGGAGTTCGCCATGACCCTTTCCCAGCCCCGTCTGACCCGCCGCAGGGCCCTGTTCGCCACGGCGGCCTCGGCCGGTGTCGTCGCCCTGCCGGCGAGGGCGTGGAGCGTCCAGACCCCCGCCAATGACACCGCGTCTCTGGCCGATCAGGTGGATGCCTATGTCCGCCAGTGTCTGGGGGCATGGCCGGACCAGCCGGCGCTCGGCGTCGCCCTGGTCAAGGACGGCCAGGCGGTGCTGACCCGGGGCTATGGCGTGCGCCGTCAGGGCGGGGCGGACCGGGCCGACGCCCACACCCTGTTCGCCATCGCCTCCAACACCAAGAACGTCACCGCCGCCGCCCTGGCCATTCTGGTCGATGAGGGGAAGGTCAAATGGGACGAGCCGGTGGCCAGCTACATTCCCGGCTTCACCCTGTCGGACCCCGTGATCGGCGCGCGGATCACGGTGCGCGATACCCTCAGCCACCGGGCCGGATTCGGTCTGGGGGCCGGCGACCTGCTGTTCTGGCCCAACAGCCCGCGCACCCGGGCCGAGATCATGGCGGCGGTGCCCCATGTGCCGATCGAGGACGGGTTCCGCGCCAACTATCATTACTGCAACCTGATGTTCGTGGTGGCGGGCGAGATCATCGCCCATGTCTCGGGCCAGCCGTGGGAGACCTTCGTCCAGACGCGGATACTGGACCGGGTCGGCATGAGCGAGACCGTCCCTTTCACGTCCATGGCCGATCCGGCGAAATCCGCCCTGCCGCACGGGCGGGTGGGCCCGCCGCTGCGCTATCAGGGGGCCATGACCCTGTTGTCGGACACGATCGCCGGGATCTGGAACTGGGATGCAGCGGGGGCGGCGGGCGGCTTCTGCACCACGCCGGCGGACTGGGCGAAGTGGATCGCGGTGCGGCTGGCCATGGGGGCCCTGCCGGACGGGACCCGGCTGTTTTCCGAGGCGAGCGCGCGCGAGATGTGGCGGCCCAACATCATCGTCGGCTCCTCGCCGGGGCCGACGGCCGAACTGCCCGGCCGGGCCATCGCCTCGACCTATGCCATGGGCTGGTCGGTGCAGGACTATCGCGGTGAACGGTTGATCAGCCACGGCGGTGGCTCGCCCGGCGGGATCTCGGCCACCGTCCTGATCCCGGGGCGCAATGTCGGGTTCGCGATCTTTTCAAACGCCGAGGAAAGCTTCCTGCTGCGGACCCTGCGCAGCGGAATCGCCGACATCGTGATGGGCAAGACCGGCTTTGACTGGATCGCGGATTCGAAGCGTCTGGAGGCCGAGGGCATCGCCGCCTCCCTGAAGGCCGCGGCCGAGATCGACGCGAAACAGGTGGCCGGGGCCCCGCCCTCCCTGGCTTTGGCCGCCTACGCCGGGACGTGGCGTGATCCCTGGTACGGCGACATCGTCATCGAACCGCGGGGCGACGGGCTGTGGCTGAGCTTTTCGAGGACCCCCGCCCTGCAGGGCCCCCTCGAGACCTATGACGGCGAGACGCTGCGCACCCGGTTCCCCGACCGGCGCGAGGAGGACGCCTTCATCACCTTCGTGATCGAGGACGGGCAACCCGTGCGGGCGACGATGAAGGGGGTCAGCCCCGATATCGACTTCAGCTACGACTATCAGAACCTGCGGCTGACGCGTCGCTAGCGCCTCGGATCCAGCAGCACGCCGGAGACGGTCGCGGCCAGGATCCGGGCGGCGAACGGCAGTCGGGCCAGCTTGCCCAGCACGTGGTCCCGTACCCAGGGCAGGACCACGCCGTCGGCCTGGTAGAAGGGGGTGAAGCCCATCGACAGACCCTGATAGAGGCGGACGTGCCAGCGCCGGATCCGGGCGTAGGCCATCAGGGCCTCGTCCAGCGTCACATGGGTCTCGAGCGCCCGGGCCAGGATCAGGGCGTCCAGCAGGCCCATATTCACCCCCTGCCCCAGCTGGGGGCTGGTGGAATGGGCGGCGTCGCCGATGACCGCCAGCCGGTCCGCGACCGGCAGGGACAGGGTGTGGTGGCCGTAACGGGCCAGTGTCAGGGCCTCGGGGTCCGGGATGGATTCGAGCACGGAGCCGACCTCGGGCCACAGGGCCCGGACCTCGGCCTTCCAGGCCTCCATCCCGGCGGCGAGCCAGAGCGGATGCCCGGCCGGTTTGCAGCTCCAGAAGAAGGTCGCAAGCCGGGCAGGGTCGTCGGGCCGGGCCCCAGAGGGCAGGACACCGATCATTCGCGACGCACCGCGATAGACCTGTTCCAGCGCACCGGCATCGAACGGATCACCGGGCCAGGGGACGGTGGCCCAAAGGGCACCCCAGTCGAGTTCGTTCCGGACCCCGCCCTGTTTCTCCAGCAGGTCGCGGGCGATGGAGGAGCGAGCCCCCGAGGTGTCGACGACCAGATCAAAGGCCGGTCCGGTCACGCCTCGCGCATCCGTCAGTCGACCGTCCGGGGCGGCGACGATCTCCTGACGGTTCCGGAACTCGACCCCTTCGGACAGGCAGGCGTCGTGCAGGACGTGGAAGATGGCGGCCCGGTGCACGCCCAGCGCATGGAGGCCGTCGGGACGGGGGGACTTCAGGTCGCTGTAGCGGACGTCGAGCACAATGCGGCGTCGCCGCGCCTCGCGGCCGAAGACGTGATCCAGGGGCTGGCCCAGGGCCGCGACCGTCCCGGTCAGACCCAGGGCGTCCAGCACAGACAGGCCCGTCGGCTGGAGCATGAAGCCGGCCCCGATGGGGCGGGGCTGGTCGAACCGTTCGTGGACGACGACACGACGGCCCTGACGCGCCAGCATCAGGGCGAGGGCCAGGCCGGTGGGTCCGGCCCCGACGACGGCGACGCCGAGCGGGCCCCTCACCCTCCGGCCGGGACCAGTTCGATCAGGTCGAGATTGGACTCGGTCTGGGGCCAGGGCAGGACCAGCCGCCAGCGAGCGTCGCCGATCCGCTCCAGCACGGCGACCAGATCCCGGTCCGGGCGCTGGCCATAGGAGTTGGCGGGCGGCTCGGCGGCGAGCGCCAGCGAGCCCAGCATGACCATCTGGCGGTCATCCTCGGGGAAGAGCAGGCCCGAGGGCCGCTGGGAGCCGGTGGTCTTGGAGAATTTCAGGCCGCGCGGGGTCGTCTCGATCCGGCAGGCGAACCAGCCGTAGACGACATAGCCCAGACCCGCCTCCCCGCCCTGGGAGCCCAGTTTGACGGTGCGGCAGCGGTACGCGCCCGGCGGCGGGGCGACGTCGCGCCGGGCGGCACCGGGGTCGATCAGGGCCCCGAGCGAGGACAGGTCGCCGGAGCCGGGCTGACGCCGCGCCTGTTCGAGCGCCAGTCGCCAGGCGGCGTCGCGGCGGGTGTAGCGGTCCCGGTCGGTGGCGGTGACAATACTGCGCCAGTCGCGCAGGACGGCCTGCCCCGGCCCGGAGGGGGGCGGCGGAGGCGGGGGTGGCGGCGGCGCGGAGGCGCAGGCCGACAGACACAGGATCAGGGCGAGGATCGGGAGGCGCATGATGCCATGGGGGCCCGACCCGGCCGCTCCCGTCAAGGGATCAGGAGACGACGACCGATCCCAGCAGCAATTTGGCCCCGCGCTGGCCGAGGATGATGTTGGTGGCCGATTGCAGCTGGGCCGCCAGTCGCTCGACATTGGGAACCCGGCCGGGCAGGAGCACATTGGCTTCACGCTGGACCAGGATGTTGAACACCGCCCGGATACGGGGCTGGGACTGGCGGGCGCGCAGGTTCAGGGCGGGATCGGCCACATCCACCCCGGCCTCGACCGTCAGGACGCCGCGGCTGCCGTCGCCGCGCATGACCATGCCGGTGACCGTGGGATAGCGAATCCAGGTGTCCGCCGGCGCGGCGGCACCTCCGCCACCGCCTCCGGCAGCGAGGGCGGGGGTGGCCGCGAGGACCAGGGGCGCGATGAGGAGGGCACGGCGATGCATTGCCGGGTCATGCCACAGTGACGCTTAAGGTCCGGTTACGCCGTTCCCCGGAATCGTCACAGGAAGCTGTAGGGATCCACGTCGACCGTCAGCCGGACCGAGGCGGGGACCTTCACCCGGCCCAGCCAGGAGCGCAGGAAGCCCTGCAGGTCGACATCGCGATCGGCCCGGACCAGCAGCCGCTTGCGCCGCCGCCCCCGGATCAGGCCCAGCGGCGCATCGGCCGGGCCATAGACCTCCAGACGCTCGGCATTGGGGATGGCGGCGGCGAGGTCATTGGCGGTCTTTTCCACCGCCAGCGCATCCACGCCCGACAGGATCAGGGCAGCCAGCCGGCCGTGGGGCGGCAGGGCGGCGGCTTCACGCTCGCCCATCTCGGCCGCGATGAAGGCGTCCCGGTCACCCGCCGCCAAGGCGAGCAGGACCGGATGGTCGGGGGTCCAGGTCTGCAGGATCGCCCGACCCGGGCGCTCCGCCCGACCGGCCCGGCCCGTCGCCTGTGTCAACAGTTGAAAGGTCCGCTCGGCGGCCCGAAGGTCGCCGCCCCTCAGGCCCAGATCGGCGTCGACCACCCCCACCAGCGTCAGGCGGGGAAAGTTGTGGCCCTTGGCGGCGGCCTGGGTGGCCACGAGGATGTCGATGCCGCCCTCGGTCATGGTCTGGATCAGGGCCCGGGCCGCGCGGGCGTCCGGCACGGTGTCGGAGCTGAACACCGCCGTGCGGGCTTCGGGAAACAGGGCGCGGACTTCCTCCTCGACCCGCTCCACGCCCGGACCGACCGAGACGAGCGTGTCCTCGGCCCCGCATGCGGGGCAGAGTCGGGGCCGGGCCATGGTGAAGCCGGTCAGGTGGCAGACCAGACGGCCGGTGTAGCGGTGCTCCACCAGCCAGCTGTCGGTGTCGGGCGAGGTCATGCGGTGACCGCAGGCGCGGCACAGCACCACCGGCGCATAGCCCCGGCGATTGAGGAACAGCAGGGTCTGTTCACCGGCCATCAGGGTCTCGGCAATGGCCTCGCGCAGGGGCTGGGACAGCCAGGTCTGGGGATCGGGCGGGCACTGGCGCAGGTCCAGAAGCTGGATGTCCGGCAGGACCGCCGCTCCATGGCGGCGCGACAGTCTCAGCCAGCCATAGCGACCGGAGCGGGCGTTCCACAGCGTCTCCAGCGACGGGGTGGCCGAGGCCAGCACCACCACCGCCCCCTCGATCCGGGCCCGGGCCACGGCCAGGTCGCGCCCGTGATAGACGAGGCCGTCCTCCTGTTTGAACGAGGCGTCGTGCTCCTCGTCGACGATCACCAGCTTCAGGTTGGCGAAGGGCAGGAACAGGGCCGAGCGGGCCCCGACGACAATGCTGCAGCGGCCGGCCACGACGGCCTCCCACACCTGACGCCGGCGCGGCGGAGCGATGCCGGAATGCCATTCGGCCGGGGCCGTGCCGAAGCGGGCGGTGATCCGTGCGATCAGGTCCTGGGTCAGGGCGATCTCGGGCAGCAGGATCAGGATCTGGGCCGACGGATCGCGGGCCAGGGTGCGGGCCACGGCCTCCAGATAGGCCTCGGTCTTGCCCGAGCCGGTGACGCCGTCCAGCAGGAAGGCGGCGAACCCGCCGGCCGCCGTGGCCGCGGCAAGGACATCGGCCGCCGCGGCCTGGTCGGGATTGAGCGTCGCCGGGGCATGGGCCGGATCGGGCGGGTCGAAGGCGGCGGTGGCCGTGATCTCGATGATCGCCAGCACCCCCTCGTCGACCAGACCCTTGACCACCCCGGAGGAGACCCCGGCGGCCCGGGCCAGATCAGCCGGCGGCAGGGCCCCGTCGCCCAGGGCCTCCAGCACCGCTGTGCGGGCCGGGGTTGGCCGGGCGGGGTTGCGGTCGCCGACGCGGCGGACGCGGCGTTCGGGCCGGGGCGGCGGGGCGCGCAGGCCCTTCAGGGCCATGGCGGTCATCTCGCCCGGCGGGCTGAGGGTCCAGCGCGCGGCCCAGTCGAGGAAGTCCATGGTCCCGGCCGGCAGGGGCGGATCGTCCAGGCGGGTCTGAACCGCCTTGAGCCGGCGGTTCGATCCGGTGGTCTCGCGCACCTCGGCCACCACGCCCCGGATCAGGCGGGGGCCGAGCGGCACAGCGACGGAGTCGCCCCGGGCGAGGGTCATCGTCTCGGGGACCTCATAGTCAAAGGCCTCCGGTACCGGCAGGGGAATGAGGACCGCGGCGACTTTCACAGGTCGGCCGGGTCAGGTAGAAGCCGCGCCATGAAACTGTTCCTCGACACCGCCGACGTCGCCGTCATCCGCGAGATGATCCCCACCGGCATGGTGGACGGCGTCACCACCAATCCCTCGCTGATCGCCAAATCCGGTCGCGTCATCGCCGAGGTCATCGCCGAAATCTGCGCCCTGGTCGAGGGGCCGATCTCGGCCGAGGCCGTGGCGACCGATTTCGAGACCATGGTCAAGGAAGGCGACAAGCTGGCGGCCATCGCCCCGAACGTGGTCGTCAAGCTTCCCCTGACCTGGGACGGGCTGCGGGCCACGCGGGTGTTCGCCGACAAGGGCATCAAGACCAATGTCACCCTGTGTTTCTCGGTCACCCAGGCCCTGCTGGCGGCCAAGGCGAGAGCCACCTTCGTCTCGCCCTTCGTGGGGCGGCTGGACGACCATGGCGCGGTCGGGTCCGAACTGCTGGAAGAGATCCGGGCCCTGTACGACATCCACGGCTTCGAGACCGAAGTCCTCGCCGCCTCGTTGCGCCATCCGGCCCATGTCGCGGCCGCGGCGCTCGCGGGGGCTGACGCCGCGACCCTGCCGGCCGACACATTCAAGGCATTGATCAAGCACCCGTTAACCGACAGGGGGCTTGATGCCTTCCTGGCCGACTGGGGCAAGACCGGCCAGTCGATCCTGTAACCGCGACCCGGCGCTGTCTCCGGGAGGAGAGCCGCCGCGTGACGCCTGCCGACCAGACCGCCGACCTGTTCGCCGAACCGGACCCGCACGCCGACGGTCACGGCCCCGACCTGCACTGGCCGGACGTCCGCGCCTGGCTGCAGGCCCACCCCCAGACCCTGCTGGACGACCGCTCCCTGCTGGAGGAGGTCGGGCTGAAGCCGCACGGGCGCAATGTGGTCGAGTTCGGCCGCGCCGCCCTGACCCGGCTGGAAGAGGCGGCCGAGCGCGAGGCGGATGCGCGCAAACGCATCGAATCGATCGCCCGGGCCAATTTCGCCGCCCAGACCCAGACCCATGTCGCGGCGCTGGACCTGCTGGAGGCACGCAATCCGTCCGACCTCGCGCGCCGGCTGGACGCCGTGGCCCAGGGCCGGTTCGGCCTGGCCGGGGCCGCTATCGCCCTGGAACGGCCCGGCGGGGTGCCGTTCGGCTGGCGCGGGCTGGAGGCCGGCGATGTCGATGCCCTGCTGGGCGAGCACGGCCTGACCTGGCTGGGGCCGATGTTCGAGGGGCTGGACCTGTTCGGACCCTCGCCGGAGCCGATCCGGTCCGTGGCCCTGATCCGCATGGCCCCCCATCTGGGGGGCGACCGGGCCGAACAGGCTCGTCCGGCCCTGTGCGCCTTTGCCTCGACCGAGCCGGAGGGGTTCACGACCGGGATGGGTTGTGAGCTGGTGGCCTTCATCGCCCGGGTGGTCGAACGCACGGCCGAGCGCTGGCCGGTGCTGAACTGACCGACGCCCCCTTCAGCGCAGACGGGGCCCTCTCGGCCTGGCTGGAGCATCTGGCCCATGAGCGGCGGCTGTCGCCCCGGACGCTGGAGGCCTATGGCCATATCGGGCGGCTGTATCTGGCCTTTCTGGAACGGCACCGGGGCGAGCCCCAGCGGCTGGCGGATCTGGGGACCGTCAGCGCGGCCGAGCTGAGGGCCCATCTGGCCGAGCGGCGCAGCGGCGATCAACCATTGAATGCCCGGTCCCTGAGCCAGACCCTGTCGGCGATCCGCACCTTTCACGGCTTTCTGGACCGGCGCTGCGACACCCCGGCCCCGCAACTGGCCCTCGTGCGCGGGCCCCGGGTCAAGCCGTCCCTGCCCCGACCGGTCAGCGCCGATCAGGCGCGGGGGATGATCGCCGAGCCCGCTCTGGATCCCGACGCGGAGCCTTGGGAGGCGCTGCGCGACGCCGCCGTCCTGTCCCTGCTGTACGGCTGCGGCCTGCGGATTTCAGAGGCCCTGTCCCTGACCCGGGCCGACGCCCCCCTGCCCGCCACCCTGCGCATCACCGGCAAGGGCGGCAAGACCCGGATGGTGCCGGTCCTGCCGGTGGTCCGGACGGCCGTGGAGGCGGCACTGGCGGCCCAGCCGTTTCCGCTGGGCCCCTCCGACGCCCTGTTTCGCGCCCGGCGCGGCGGGCCGCTGAGCCCGCGTCACGTCCAGGCCACGGTTCAACGGTTGAGAGGCCGTCTGGGCCTGCCGGCCTCGGCCACGCCCCATGCGCTGCGGCACAGTTTCGCCACCCATCTGCTGGGGGCGGGGGCGGATCTGCGGAGCATCCAGGAACTGCTGGGCCACGCCAGCCTGTCGACGACCCAGAAATACACCGCCGTCGACGCCGCCCACCTGCTGGGGGCCTATGCGGCCGCCCATCCGAGGGCTTAGGGGACCCGGACGGTCGGCGGTGTGTACGGGGGCAAGGGTGCGGGCGTTCGACCCATCTCGCGACCGAGGGCGTTCGACCCCGGGACGCGATAGTTGACGATGATCGGGGCCGGACAGCCGTTCACGCGCCGCTCCAGCAGGCGGTAGAGCCCTACGGCCTCACCGCCCTCGCGCCACATCAGACCGCTGCGGACATTGGTCGGGTCGGCGGCGCGGATCACGTCGGACTGGCAGCCTGGAGGGGTCAGGCCCAGGACGGGCGTTCTCGGCCCGCCCCGATATGGGGCTGGCGGCATTAGATGCGGCGGCATGGCGGGGATCGTCACCTGGGGTGCAGCGGCGAGCAGGAGCAGCATCGACAGCATCGGAACCTCCCTTGTGCGGGAGGAGCCTAACATGGTCTCGCCTGTCGGGGGAGCCGCGTTCCGTCAGATGGCGCGGATGGCCCCGCCGTCGATGCGGATCAGGCTGCCGGTGACATAGGCGGCGCGGGGGCTGGCGAGGAAGGCAGCGACGGCCCCGAACTCGGCGGGGTCACCCAGACGGCCGACGGGGATGGTCTCCAGCGACTTCGTCCGCGCCTGGTCGGGGGTGACGCCCAGCCGGTCGGCGACCGACCGGTCCAGGGCCTCGATGCGCGGTGTGGCGATACGGCCGGGCAGCAGGGTGTTGACCGTGACCCCGTCGGCCGCGACCTCGGTGGCCAGGGTCTTGGCCCAGCCGGCGACGGAGGCCCGCAGGGCCGTCGAGACGCCGAGGTTGGCGATCGGCTCGACGACACTGGAGGAGGCGACATTCAGGATCCGGCCCCAGCCCGCCGCCCGCATGGCCGACAGGACCCGGTCGGTCAGGCGAAACACCGACAGCACCATGGATTCGAACTGGGTGCGCCACAGGTCGGGATCCAGCCCGGCCACGCCCGAGGGCGGCGGCCCGCCGGTGTTGTTCAGCAGGATCTGGATCGGGCCGCCCAGCAGACCCTCGGCCGTATCGACGGCGGCCATGAGGGCCGCATGGTCGGCGAGGTCGGCGGGAACGATCACCGCGCGGCCGACGGCGGTGGCGGTGATGCCGTCAGCCACGGCCTGAAGCTTTTCGGCGTTGCGCGCCAGCAGGGCGACGTGCGCCCCTTCCGCCGCGAGCGCCTCGGCCACGGCCCGGCCCAGCCCGCTGGACCCGCCGCAGATCAGGGCGCGCTTGCCGGCCAGCTGCAGGTCCATGCCTTAAGCCTGCATGGTCCAGCCCTCGACGCCCATGGCCGCCTGTTTGACGGCCTCGGAGCGGGTCGGGTGGGCGTGGCTGGTGCGGGCGAGGTCTTCCGACGCCCCGCCGAAGGCCATGGCGACACAGGCCTCGCCGATGATCTCGCCGGCCTGGGGACCCATGATGTGGACGCCCAGGATGCGGTCGGTGACCGGATCGGCCAGGACCTTGGCATAGCCGTCGGTCTCATGGTTGATCTTGGCGCGGCTGTTGGCGCTGAAGGGGAATTTCCCGACCTTGTAGGCGATGCCTGCGGCCTTCAACTGGTCCTCGGTCTGGCCGACCCAGGCCACTTCGGGGAAGGTGTAGACCACGCTGGGCACCAGATTGTAGTCGACGTGACCGGCCTTGCCCGCGATCAGCTCGATGGCGGCGACCGCGTCTTCTTCCGCCTTGTGGGCCAGCATCGGGCCGGTGGTGACGTCGCCGATGACCCAGACGCCGTCGGCCACCTTGAAGTGATCGCCGACGATGACGCCGCGCTTGTCGGTCTCGACCCCGACCGTCTCCAGTCCGAGGCCGGCCGTGTAGGGCCGGCGGCCGATCGCCACCAGGACCACATCCCCGGTCAGTGTCTCGGCGGTGCCGCCCGCGGCGGGCTCGACCGTCAGCTCGACGCCGTCCTTGACGACCTTCGAGCCGGTGACTTTCGAGCCGAGCTTGAAGGTCATGCCCTGTTTGGTCAGGACGCGCTGGAAGGCGGTGGCGAGGTCAGAGTCCATGCCGGGCGTGATGCGCGGCAGGTATTCGACCACGGTCACCTCGGCCCCCAGCCGGCGCCAGACCGAGCCCAGTTCCAGACCGATGATCCCGGCCCCGACCACGATCATCTTCTTCGGCACCGCCGGCAGGGACAGGGCCCCGGTGGAATCGACCACCTTGCCCGGGACGAACTCGACGCCCGGCAGGGGCGTGGGCTCCGAGCCCGTGGCGATGACGATGTCCTTCGCCTTGAGGGCCGTCTTCGTACCATCGGCGGCCTCGACCTCGACCGTCCCCGGTCCGGTGATCCGGCCCCGGCCCCTGATCCAGTCGCACTTGTTCTTCTTGAACAGGAACTCGATGCCCTTGGTCAGGGCGGTCACGCTCTCCTGCTTCTGTTTCATCATGACCGGCAGGTTCAGCTTCGGTGTCACCTCGATGCCGATGCCGGCGAAGTCCTTCGACGCCGCCTCGAACAGTTCCGACGCATGCAGCAGGGCCTTGGAGGGCATGCAGCCGACGTTCAGGCAGGTGCCGCCGAGCGTCTCGCGCATCTCGATACAGGCCACCTTCAGCCCCAACTGACCCGCACGAATGGCGGCGTTGTAGCCACCGGGTCCGCCGCCGATCACGACGACATCGTAGGAAACGGGAGCGGCGGGGGCGACGGTGGCCATGAAAACCTCTGGATCGGGCGCAGTCGGGGGAACGGCCGATGTCCTAGCGGCTGGGCCGGGAGAAGCAACAGCCGGATCGACCCATACCCCTCCGGGGGCCGGCCCTTGTCCCTCCGCGCCGGTGCCGGACCGGCTGGCCCGGTCCGGTGCAGACTTTCAACCCCAGACGGGCAGCACCGCCGAGGAGCGTATCAGGGCGGCATCCCTCCAGCCGCGCCAGGCACCGAGCGCCACAATCACAAGGCCGGTCGCCAGAAGGGCCGCAATGGACAGGGGAGCTGGATCGAGGCCCACGCCGGCCTGTCGCAGGGCTTCCGAGGTCCGCCCCGCAATATCGATCAGGGGCGGCGGTGTGCCGGCCGGGGAAAGGGCCATCCCCAGCAGGATCTCGCCCCCGAACGCCAGAAAATAGGCTCCGGGAGCCCAGGACAGGCCGCCGGCGGTGAACAGGCCCGAAACCGCGTAGAGCAGGACGATCGTCACCCAGGCGACGGCGGTGCCTCCCCCGATCAGCGAGCCGCCGCCGGCCAGTCCCCAGAGTTCGGACACACCCACACCCTGTGAGACCAGTGCGACGACCGGCCAGGCCTGCCAGGCCGCATAGGCCAGCACGGCCAGCCCCAGGCCAATTCTGAAAACCCAAACCATCGAAGCCCCCCTCGACAAGGGTTAACGTCTAGCATGGACAACGGCGTTCGCGCGAGAGCCCCGGCGGGGATTCGTGGCGGTCAGTCCGGCGACGGCAGGGTCAGGGTGGCTTCGGCCCCTTCGCCCGGGGCCCCGGCAAGGCTCAGGGTGCCGCCGGACTGGCGCGCAAAGGCATGAGCCTGGGCGAGGCCGAGGCCCGCAGCCCCGTCGCGGGTGGTAAAGAAGGGTTCGAGGGCGCGGGCAGCGGTGGCGGCATCGAGGCCCGGACCGGTGTCGCGCACCGTCAGCCGTGAACCGCCTTCGATCGCCTCAAGGCGGACGGCGACGGAGCCGGCCCCGGCCAGCGCCTCAATGGCATTGCGGACCAGGGCTTCAACTGCGCCCTCGAACCCGACGGGATCGACGCGGACCGGGGCCTCGGTCGACGGGCCCTCGATCAGCAGGTCGATGCCGGGTCCGGCGAGCGCCCGAAGTCGGGGTTCCATGGCCCGCAGCAGCACACCCGTGTCGAGCACCCGGGCATGGACGGCCTCACCCTGGGAGAAGGCGGACAGACGTCGGGTCAGGGCCTCGCCCCGTTGACCCGCGGCCAGTGCCGCCTGGCCGAGACGGCGGACCCGGGCCGGATCGTCAGCGGCCTTCAGCAGCATATCGAGCGCGCTGGTCATGACCGCCAGCAGGGCGTGGAAATCCTGGGCCACGCCGCCGGTCAGACGGCCGACGCTTTCCAGCCGGCGACTGACGTCGTCGGCGCTGTCGGCCCGGGCCTGGGCCTCGGCGCGGGCCGCCGCCACGGCCTCGGCGGTTGCGGCCTGCCCGGCGTCAAGCGCGGCGCGCAGGGTGTCGACCTCGGCCTCAAGCCGGACCTGGTGCGCCCGGGCGGCCTCAAGCTCGGCTGCGGCCTCCCCGGAGGCCGCCTCATCCAGTACCAGCAGGGGATCCAAACCCTGTGCCGGGGCGGGCTCGACCGCAATCCCGGCAGGATCGGGGGCCGGATCGCCGGCCAGGAGCAGGGCATCGACCGGCGAGCCCGGTGTGTTCAGCGGCAGGATGCGCCAGACCACACCGTGGTCCGCGCCGAGGCTCGAAACGATGGGATCGGCCTCGCCCGGCGCGGCATTGAGGGCGGCGCGCAGGGTCTGGCGGCCCTCGACCCGTTCGGTCTCGCCCAGGAACTGGTCGGCAAAATCGCTGCCGATGACTGCGGCGGTGCGACCAAACAGGGTCAGCGCCATGAGATTGGCCTCGCGCACCACGCCATTGGCGGCGACCACAACGAGGGCGCTGGAGGCGGCCTCGAAGACCCGGCGGGTCAGATCATCGGCCCCGGACACGGCCGGGACGGACTCGGGCGAAACCGGTTCGGGCGT
>JAIEQA010000021.1 GCA_019748095.1 Caulobacteraceae bacterium
CAACGACTGGCCGCAGTCGATCGCATCGCGGAAATCGGTCGCCGCCTGGGGCGCGCAGTTGGCGTAGGACCCGCGACGGTTGGCATAGGAGTTGTTGGCCGAGGAGGTCGTCGGGAAGGTCTGGTAGCTGAAGGCCGTCGCGGTCCGGTTGCCGTTGGTGTTGTTGCGGTTCAGACCGACCGGGCCAAGCTGGTAGTTGGTCGAGACCTGGGTCACTTCGGAATAGAGATTGTCGAAGCTGATCGTGGTGCGGTCATTCGGTCGCCACTGGAAGGCGAGGGTGGCGCCCAGACGTTCCTGCTCGATCTCGCGATGCTGCAGCGAGGCCAGGGCGGGGATCCGGACCAGCGACTGGCGGTAGTTGTTGGGGCCGTAGAGCAGCTGATACGCCGCCGGGTCCGAACCGATCAGATAGCCGAGTGCCTCCGGGTTGTTCACACGCGGAATGACCAGAGCCGGATTGACATTGGTCGGCAGGGCGAACCCCTGCGGGTCCCCGGTCGCGGCGGCGGCCGCATTGTTGAATGTGGCTCCGCGGTAGGTGTATTCCGGCGCGCCGACCGCGCGGACATAGCTGTCCGAGACCTGGTTGCGCTCATTGTAGGCGACCGATCCGAGGACGCCGATCTCGCCCATCCCGGTCTCCCAGCGCTTGGAGCCCAGCAGGGCTACGCGCGGGTTATGGGAGCCGCCGTTTTCATAATAGGCGTCCTGCAGCGACAGGGCGAAACGCTGGTCCCGGAAGTCGAAGGGCCGGCCGGAGATCAGATCGACCGTGGCCCCCAGACTGCCTTCGTCGGTCTGGGCGTCAGCCGATTTCTGGACCCGCAGCGAGTTGAACAGCTCGGAGGCGAAGGTGTTGAACGAGAAGCCGCGGTCACGCCGCAGGGCCCCGTCGGCGTTGCTGGCACCCGATGTCGAGAGGGTCTCCAGACCGTTGAGACGAACACGGGTGAAGTCGCCCCCCAGACCGCGGACCGAAATCTGGTTTCCCTCACCGTTCTCGCGGTCGATCGACACGCCCGGCAGGCGCTGCAGCGACTCGGCGAGATTGGCGTCGGGGAAGTCGGCAATATCCTCGGCGTTGATCACATCGACGATGGTGTTGGAGCGCCGCTTTGCCACGAGGGCGCTGGCGAGCGAGCTGCGGATGCCGGTTACGACAACCTCGTCGACGGTATCCGCCTGTTGCGCGGGTGCCGTCTGGGCCAGTGCGGGTCCGGCCACGGCCGAGACGGCCAGGCACAGCGCAACCCGGGACACAGACCGCAAATAGGACGCGGATGTTCTCATGGGATTCTCCTCAGCGTTTCCCTGTGCGGCGCGGCACCTCTGCTGGGCGCTCGACCGCACTTCCCCCCCGGCGAAAGCCGAGACAATCAAAAAGTATGACTATAAGATTCGGCCGTCAAACCTTTTTGTCACCGGTGTCATTTTGTCCGGTGCCAGGCATGAAGGAGCGTTCGCATGCAGGATCCCACCCGTCGGTCCTGGGTTTTCGGCTCCCTGGCCCTCGCCGCGCCGGTCGGCCCCTCCCCGCTCCAGCCCGGGTCTCTCGATGATTCCGGCCGCCTGATTCCGACGCCCGTGCCGAACCCCTATCCCTATCGCGGCATCAGCGGCCCGGGCGTGGCGGCAACCGCCGGGAGTGCTCGCGGAGGGTGGATGTCGGGTCTCCCGGGTGTGCGATACAGCGGCGCGCAGGCCATGCCCTGGCCGACCCTGGCCTGGGGCGAGGCCGCGACGGGGTCGGCGGTGGACAAAGGGCTTCTGCCCCGCATCCGGCCGCTGCTGGAGCTGCATCTGAGGGATACCCAGATCTGCATCGGGGGCGATGGGGCCTACTATATGACCGGATCGACGGGCGACAACATCTGGGCCTTCAACGACGGGATCGAACTCTGGCGCTCGGTCGATCTGGTCGACTGGCACTATCTGGGACTGGTCTGGAGTCTGGACCGCGAAGGTGGATGGGCCGCCCGCTGGCGCGCGCGACGCGGGGTGCCGTTCCGGGCGATCTGGGCTCCGGAGGTTCACTACATCAATGACAATTACTACTTGTGTTTCAGCGTCAGTCGCGCCGGACTGGGCATCCTGCGCAGCACCACCGGACGCCCCGAGGGGCCTTACGAGTACGCGTTCTCGCCGGACGCCCATCTGAGGCGCGGGATCGACGCGACCCTGTTCCAGGACGACGACGGCGCGGTCTGGCTGACCTATGGCTCGGCCGACGAGATCGTCCGGCTGAAGGACGATCTGAGCGGCTACGCCGGCGACTGGCAGAGGATCGCGTTCGAGCCGACCGACTGTCCGGTGGCGCGTGACCGCGCCCGGTGTCTGCGCGGGGAGAACACCCTGGGCTACGAAGGTGCGACAATGTTCAGAAAGGATGGCCTCTATTACCTGGGGGCTGTCGGCAATGTCGAAGGCCGCTACTCCTTCGTGTTCGCCGTGTCCGAGACGCTTCACGGACCCTACCGGATGCGCCACGAGGCCGCCCCCTGCGCCGGGGGCGGGAATGTGTTTCGCGACAGGGATGGGCTGTGGTGGTCGACCTTCTTCGGCAATGATGAGCAGAGCCATTTCCGCGAGAAGCCGGGCCTGCTTCGGGTCGATTTTGACGGCGACGGCCGGATCGTCACGTCGCCCGACCAGCCCTTCGCCGTGCCCGCCGCATCGGAGACCGTGACGTGATCGATCGACGCCAGATGGTGGTTTCAACCGCCGGCCTGGCCGCGCTGGGATGCGCCGGCTGGAGCCGTCCGCAAGCCGAGACCTTTCCCGGAGCCATGGGCTGGGCGCGGACGACGCCGGGGGGACGCAACGGGGTCGTTCTGCGTGTGACGCATCTGGGGAGCTCCGGTGAAGGCTCACTGCGCGCAGCGCTTGAAGCCCCCGTTCCCCGGATCATCGTGTTCGAGGTCGGCGGTGTGATCGACCTTGAAGGGCGCAGCATCACGGTTTCCCATCCCTTCGTGACCGTCGCCGGACAGACCGCGCCCGAGCCGGGGATCACCCTGATCCGGGGCGGGCTCAGCCTGCGGTCCCACGATATTGTCATTCGCCATATCCGGGTCCGGCCGGGAGCCAACGGCGCGGCTCCCCGCAGCGGCTGGGAGGTCGACGGCCTCGCCACCAGCGCCGCCCACGATGTGATTGTGGACCAGTGCTCGTTCAGCTGGGCCACCGACGAGAACCTGTCGGCGTCCGGACCCCGCTTCGAAGGCGGCGACACCGTGGAGGCCTGGCGGCAGCATACCTCGCGCCGCATCACCTTCAGCCGCAATATCGTGGCGGAGGGTCTGTCGAACTCCAGCCACGCCAAGGGTGAGCACAGCAAGGGCAGCCTGATCCACGACAATGCGACGGACATCCTGATCGTCGGCAACCTGTATGCGCACAACCACGAACGGAACCAGCTGTTCAAGGGAGGCGCCCATGCCGTGAGCGCCAACAACTGGATCTACGACCCGGGCAACCGGTGCATGCACTATGGACTGAACGCCCCGGAATGGGAGGGCCGCCCGTGGGAGATCGGCCAACTGACAATTGTCGGAAATGTCACAACCGGCGGGGCCTCGACCCGTCGCGACCTGCCCTTTTTCCTGGCGGAGTCACAGGGCGATGTGGCGGTGTTCCTGCACGATAATCCGGCCTTTCACGCCGATGGGCGGCCAATGCAGGAGACCGCCGTTCAGTCAGATCGCGACCTCAGGATCATCCGCCTGGCTGAACCGCAGCAGTGGCCGCCGGGGTTCGAGGCGAGGCCGTCCGGCGAGGTCGTCGCCCGGGTCAAGGCCGAAGCGGGTGCCCGGCCCTGGGCGCGGGATTCCGTGGACCAGCGCATCCTGGCCCAGGCGCGTGACGGGACCGGACGGATCATTGACGACGAGCGGGAGGTCGGCGGCTACCCGCAGGCTCCGCAAACCCGCCGCCGCTTCGTCGAGGCCGAGTGGGACATGACGACCATGACCCGCAGGGACGGAAGACCGACCTGACCCTGCGGGTCCCGTATCACAACGCCCGATACCTGAAGTTCCGGAACCGCGCCTCGCCCTCCCCGGCCGCATAGATCGCCGGCCGCAGCATCATGAAGCCACCGCGAACGTTCTGGTTATAGCCCGAGACCTCCATGCCCCGGTCGAACCGCTTCCACGTCACCCCATCACTGGATGTGTCAAAATAGACGTTCTGGAAGGCGTTGGTCAGCCGCAGTTGCATGCGGGTTCCATAATCGTGGCCCGGACGTCCGCGCTCGATGCCGTACTGGTGGGTCACGAACCGGGTCGGGTCAAAGCCGAGACCGGCATAGAGCTGGCGATCATAGAACAGGATCAGCCCGGCCACCGTCCCCGGATCGATCTCGATGTCGCACTCCAGCACATAGGCCTGATCCCCCTGGACGAACGTCAAGGGCGAACAGTTGGACGGGGCCGTGCCCTTGGCCCGCATGTGGAGAACGCCATCGGCGCGACGCAGACGCGCCTTCTCGTCCGGTTGCGGGTCGTAGAAACTCCACTGAATGCCGAACTTGTCGCTCGAGAAATCGTCCGACAGGGCCATGCCGTGCGGGACCGCCTCCCCGCCCGCCGGCATCGGCAGGGGACTGGCCAGATCGCCGCCGAGGGCCCGGAACCAGCCATCCTCCGTCCATTCGATCGGATCGAGCAGGGTCTGCCGGCCGAGACTCCAGTAGGCGTTCTCATAGCCGTGATAGACCATGTACCAGTCACCCGCCGGCCCCTCGACCAGGGTCGCATGCCCGCGCGACCACCATTTTTCGGCCCCTGAAACCGTGCGAACGATCGGATTGTGGGGGCAGTTCTCCCACGGCCCATGGATCGACTTCGATCGCGCCGCGATCACCATATGTCCGGTCGGCGGCCCGGCAGTGCCCCCCACTGCCGTGATCATGTAGAAATACTCCCCGCGCTTCATCAGCTTGGGGCCTTCGGGGGCAAAGCCTTCGACGATCCAGTCGTCCCGATAGCGCCACGGATCGTAGACGTGCTCCAGCTCGCCGTCCGTCGCCAGACCATCGTCGGTCAGCTTGACCCGGTCGCCGCCGCTCATGAACAGATAGCGTTTGCCGTCCTCGCCGACCATGTGGCCGGGATCGATGCGGTTGGGCAGTTTCAGGTCGATCGGTTCTGACCACGGCCCCGCGATATTGTCCGCCCAGATCACATAGCTGGACCGGTAGTCGGGGAAGCGGGCGGGAATATAGACGTAGTAGCGGCCCTCGTGCTTGCACAGTTCCGGGGCCCAGACCGAGCCGATATTGGTCGTCAGGGCCGCGACCACCGGCTGCCAGTTCACCAGATCCCGCGAATGCCAGATATGGATGCCCGGCACGGATTCAAACGACGAGAACGTCATGTAGTAGTCGGCGCCGTCCTTCAGGATCGACGGATCGGGGCGATCGCCCGACATGATCGGGTTCAGGAAGGTCCCGTTGCCGAGATCGGCCTTGCGCTGGTTCTCGATGCCCCGGGCCCACCGCAGATGAGCCCATTCCCGCCCCAGGGGCGCGGCCTCCTCGTTGGTCTGGGCCAGCACAGACCGCCCGGGCAGGGCGGCAAGGGCGACGCCGCCGAGCAGGCTGGACAAGGCAGTGCGACGGTTGATGGACGACATGTCAGACCTCGGGGGGTGGGGACGCGAGCGCGTGGGAGAGAACGGCCGAGGCTCGGCCAGCGGGGCAGGAACCATCACCATGGAGGCGTCTTCCGCTCCGCGACCGGCTGGTCGAGAGCGGCTTGCATCCCCCATGATCGATGAATACGAGACGATATAATAATATTTTTGGCGCGCGATCTAGGGGGCGGTGCATGAGGGTTTGGGGACCGGTGGCCGCCCTGATCTGTCTGTTGGCGACGTCGGTTCAGGCCCGGTCCCCGGACCCGCTGGCGAGCTGGCGGCTTCCCCCGATCGACTTCTCCCACGCGGGCTATGGCGGCGGCGGGGTTCACCTGCCCCGCCGGCCCGCCACGGTCGTGGTGTCACCCGGCCCGGGGGACGATACGGACCGGCTTATGGCGGCGGTGCGGCGCATCGAGCGTCTGGCCCCCGATGAGGCCGGCCATCGCGGCGTCGTCCAGCTGGATGCGGGCGAGTATCAGATCGCCGGCCAGATCCGGGTGGCCGCCGGAGGGGTGGTGTTGCGCGGTGCCGGGAGCGGTGCCGCCGGGACCCGTCTGGTCGCTACAGGCCGGGACCGGCGCGCCCTGATCCGCATCGACCCGCCTTCACGCCAGCCTTCGACGCAGGGGACGCCCCGGTCCGTCACCGGGATCGCCCCCGTCGGCGCGCTGACCGTCCAACTGGACGACACGACGGGATTGAGCGTCGGGCAATCCGTCGTCGTCAGACGCCCCAGTACAGCCGGATGGATCGCCAGCCTGGGCATGGATGCCTTCATCGGCTGGAGACCGGAATCGCGTCTGAACTGGGCACCGGGCTCGCGCGATATCGTCTGGGATCGCCGGATCAACGCCGTCTCCGACGACAGCGTGACCCTCGATGCCCCGCTTACGATGGCGATCGGTGGCACCGACGGCGAGGCCGTCCTGGTTGAGGGGGCGTCGGCGAGCCGGCTCCGCGAGATCGGGGTGGAGCATCTGCAGCTGATCTCGCAGTCCGACCCCGAACGGCCCATGGATGAGGACCACAGCTGGTTCGCCGTTTCCATCGACGCCACCGAGGACGGCTGGGTCCGGGACGTCGTGGCCGAAGGCTTCGTCAGCTCGGTGGTGGACCTCGGCGCGACCAGCCGCCGGATCACGGTCCAGGACGTCTCGGCCGCCAACCCGGTGTCCGAAATGGGCGGCCTGCGTCGGCGGGTCTTCTATTCTGCCGGCCAGCAGACGCTCTTTGTCCGCTGCAGCAGCCGCGACGGCATCCACGACTTCGGCCTGGGTCATACCGCGGCGGGTCCGAATGTGTTTCTGGACTGCGAGGCGGTCGATGCGCACGGCGACAGCGGCACTCTGGAGAGCTGGGCGTCGGGGGCCCTGTTCGACGGGGTCAAGGTGCGCGGGAATGCACTCAACCTGACCCACCGGGGCCGCGACGGTCAGGGGGTCGGCTGGTCAGCGGCCCATTCTGTCCTCTGGAACTGCGAAGCCACCGACGTCGAGGTCCGCAACCCTCCGGGCGCGCCGAACGCCGCGATCGGCTGTCGGGGCGAACTGAGCGGCGACGGGGCGCTGGAGGACCCTCGCGTTCAACCCGGCCGTGACTTTCACCGGGCCCAACCGCAGTCACCCGCGAGTCTCTACCGCGCGCAGCTGGTGGCGCGTCTTGGCGTGGAAGCCCTGTCCGCGCTCGAACCGACAGACGTCCCGCCTGTGCCGGCCGCTACGCCACGGCTGTCCGAGGCCGATGTGGCGGCGTGGCTCGCCGACACACGCGGTCCGGTCGAGAGATACCCGCTGACACTGCAGGGTGGCCGGTTCCTGATCGACGGCCGGCCGGCCCTGCAACGCCGGATCGGCTTTTCGTTCTTCCAGGCCCAGATGGTCCCCGCCCTGGCCCCCGCTTTCGGGCCGGCCCTGACCCGGTTCGCGCCGGGACTGGAAGGCACCGGCCTGACGGATGATCTGGAACAGCTGGCCGGCAGCCTGACCACGGGCGACTATGTCGTGCACAACTACGGCCTCTGGTATGATCGCCGGCGCGTGGATCACGATTTCTACGGCTCGCCTGACCACCGCTCGGGCGAGGTATGGGGCCCCTTCATGGAGGTGCCCTGGGCCAGAAGCGGTCGGGGCCGGGCCTGGGATGGCTTGAGCAAATACGACCTCACCCGCTTCAATCCGTGGTTCTTCGATCGGCTCGCGGCGTTTGCGGATCAGGCCGAGCGCCGGGGCGTGGTCCTGTTTCACAGGGTCTATATGCAGCACTGGCTGCTGGAGAGCCGGTCGCACTATGTCGATTTCCCCTGGCGGCCCGTGAATACGCTCCAGGCGACGGGTATGCCCGCAGAGGTTCCGGCGGCCGAAGCCTTCTGGGACGTGTCCGATCCGGTCAGGCGCGATCTTCACCGGCTCTATATCCGCCATACGCTGGACGCCCTGAAGGGCCGCACCAATGTCATCTACGGGCTCGACCCGGAATACACCGGTCCGCTGGCCTTCGTGCAGTTCTGGCTGGACACGATCGCGGAGTGGCAGGATGAGACAGGACAGTCGGTCCATGTCGCGCTCGAAGTCCCCAAGGATCAGATGGACGCCCTGCTGGATGACCCCGCCCGCTCCGCCCTGATCGACGCGATCGGCTTTCACCATTGGGTCTACCGACCGGACGGTGCCCTGTTTGCGATCCGCGGCGGTCTGAACCGGGCTCCGCGCCAGCAGGTCGACGCCATCGCCACCCCGGCCGAGCTGGCGGGTCAGCAGGATCCCGCCGCCGTGCGCCGCGCCCTGTGGCGATCGACGCCCGCCATGCGCTACCGCGCCTACCGCGAGTACCGGGACCGCAATCCGGACCTCGCCCTGATCGGCGTGGAGGACGGTTTTCCGGACCTCAGCCGCGCCATCGAAACCGGATGGTCGGCGGCCTTCAGGGCCACGCTCCGGCCCGGATCGCCCCTTCTGGAGGCGACCGGAACGGCATGGGCGATGTCCGCGCCCGGGGGCTGCGTGATGGTGTTCAGTATGGACGGAGCCGCCGTCGATCTGGACCGACCCCTCGCCGGGGGCGCGACGGTTGACTGGATCGGCCAGGGCAGTGTTCCTGTGACCACGACCCTCCCGCCCGGAGCCACGCATCTGACACCTCCCCCTCCCCTGGCCAATGAACCCTGGACGGTCGTCCTCGCCCCCGCGATAAATCGGCGAGCGCCGGGCTGCAGACCCTGACCCATCGAGGCTGCCTGGCGGCCGCCAACCCATCCGTTCCGGAGACGATCCATGATCCGCGCCCTGCTTGTCGCCCTGACCGCGATCACCCTGGCCGGGGTCCCCCTGGTCCGGGGCTCGGCCGCCGCGGCCCAGACCCCGGCGGTCTGGAACGGCGATATCATCACGCGGGACGCCGACTGGTACGCCTCGGCCGAAGCCGGGCGTATTGCCGACAGTGTGGTGCGGCATCAGTCCCCCGAAGGTGGATGGCCCAAGAACACATCCCTGATCGTACCGCCCGAGGCCGCGCCGGTCAGCGAGAACGCGAAGAACACCTTCGACAACCAGGCGACAACCCTTCCGATGGCCTTTCTGGCGCGGGTCATCGAGGCGCACCAGCGGCCGGGCGACCGGGCCGCCTTTGACCGCGGGCTGGACTATATCCTTGAGGCGCAGTCGGCGAGCGGCGGCTGGCCGCAGTTCTACCCGCTACGCGAGGGCTACTACAGCCACATCACCTTCAACGACGATGCCATGGTCCGGATCCTGACCCTGCTGCGCGCGGTCGCCGACGGGTCAGGCCCCTATGGCTTTGTCGATGCGGAGCGCCGCGCCCGCGCCGGGGCCGCGGTCACCCGGGGCCTGGAGGTCATTCTGGCGACCCAGGTCCGCCGCGACGGTGTCCTGACCGTCTGGTGCGCACAGCACGATGAGCAGACGCTCCAGCCGGCCTGGGCCCGCGCCTATGAGCCCCCCTCGCTCTCGGGCAATGAAAGCGTGGGCATCACCCGCTTCCTGATGAGCCTTCCCGATCCGTCGCCCGAAGTCGTTGCGGCCATCGAGGGGGCGCTGCGCTGGTTCGAGGCCTCGGCGATCCACGGGGTTCGGCTGGATCGGTTCACAGCAGCCGACGGCAGCGCCGACATCCGGCTGCTGGAAGATGCCGCCGGCCCGACGCTGTGGGCGCGCTTCTATGAGCTGGAGACCGACAGGCCCATCTTCCTCGGCCGGGACTCGGTCGTGCGCTACAGCCTTGCCGACATCGAGCAGGAACGCCGCAACGGCTATGGCTACTACGGCACCTGGCCCGAACGTCTGCTCCGTCAGGACGCCCCGGCCTGGCGTGGTCGCCTCGACCGCCCCTGACGCGACGCGCCCTGGCGCATCCAGGACGGTGCCGTGCCTCTCACGCTCCGGGCCTTGCATCCAGGCTCAGGTCTTCTCGGCTTCGACGCGCTGATAGCCGGCCTCGATGACCGCGAGCATGGCGGCGGCCGCCGCCGCCGGGTTCCCGGCATCGATACAGTCCACGATCCTCTCATGAAGATCGACGGTCTCGCGATGCAGAACCTCACTCCGCGTGGGAGGGCTGAGGGTAAAGGCTTCCAGCAGGGCGGTCTCGATCACACTGGCGAAGGACCGCATCATCGGGTTGCGCGACGCCACCGCGATGCGCAGATGCAGTTCCAGATCGGCGCGGGCAAAACCGACTTCCGAACTGCGCTCGTGCCGCATGGCCGCGATCGCCTCGCGCATTCCGGCGAGGTCCCCGGCAGAGCGATGCTCGGCCGCAAGCGCAGCGGCGGCAGGTTCCAGCGCCCGGCGCACCTCGGCAAGCGACCTGCGAAAGGCGGCGTCCATGCCGTTGGAAACCTGCCAGGCCAGGACCTCTGCGTCGAAATAGTTCCAGCGGACCGGATCGTTGACCTTGGTCCCGACCCGCGTCTTCATCACCAGAAAGCCTTTGGCGGACAGGGTCTTGAGCGCCTCACGCAGCGCCGTGCGCGATACGCCGAAACGCTCCAGCAGATCCGCTTCACCGGGAATCTTCTCGCCGGGCAGGATACGTCCGAGAAGTATGTCCTGGCCCAGCGACCGGACGATCTGGTCATGGCTGGACAGGATCCGCCGCACGTCGCGGCCGGCGGGGGCAAGGCCTGACGCTTGTGGAGGCGCTCGCATGGTTGGCCCTCTGAACGGCCCGGGCGGGCTGCAGACAAACCGCCCCGGGCCAATGAGCGCCAGAACGTCATTTCCGGCGACAGGGTCCGTTCTACAGGATGACACCCTGCCGAAGAAGGCGCGAACTGTGGGAGCCCAGGACGATCCGGACCGTCACCGGCCCGGCCGGGGTTCAGCCCCGCCCCCTCCCCGTCCTGCTCCAGACATCCAGATCCGGCTCCCGCCCGATCAGGGCCAGTCCCGAGGCGATGGACTCGAACTCTCCGCCCGTCTCGATCCGGTCCTTGCCGAACGTGCGATGGAAAATGTCTCGCACGGCAGGCACAAAGGAGGTGCCCCCGGTCAGGAACACGCGATCGATCTGACCCGGCTCCAGTCCCGACCGGCCGATGGCCTGGGCCAGCGCGTCCTCGATGGCCGCGAGCTCGGGCGCGATCCAGCCCTCGAACTGCTGGCGGCTGACCGGCTTTTCGATCCGGACGGAGCCGGCAATGAAGCTGAAGGTCGCATCCTCGCGGTGCGACAGGGCCATCTTCAGGGCCGAGACCGACTGGTAGAGCGCATAGCCATGGTTGTCGTCGAGGACCTCGATCAGCCGCGCCAGCTTTTCGGGCTCGGTCGCGGTCCGGGCCAAGGCCCGGATATCGCGCATATCCCTCGAGGCCCTCAGCAGGGCGAGCTGATCCCAGCGGGCGAAGGCGGCGAAGTAGCGCTGGGGTATCGGCAGGATCTTGCCCGGCGCACGAAACTGGCTGCCCTTGCCCAGTTCCGGTGAGACCAGCTGATCAATGATGCGATAGTCGAAGGCGTCGCCGGCCACACCGACACCCGACTGCGCCAGAGGGGTCGATCTGAGGCCGGCCGGGGACCGTTCGAAGCGGACGATGGAAAAGTCGCTGGTGCCGCCGCCGAAGTCGGCGACCAGCACATTGGCATCCGCCTCGAGCGTCCGCGCAAAGAAGAAGGCCGCGCCGATCGGCTCATAGGCATAGCGGATGTCACTGAACCCGAGGCGGGAGAAGGCGGCCTCATACCGGTCCAGAGCCAGAGACTCGTCGGGGCTGGTTCCCGCGAAGGTCACCGGCCGGCCGACGATGACGCGCAGTGGCAGGTCCGCCATTCCGCTCCCGCCGTGCGCGCGCAGACGCAACAGAAAGGCACCCAGAAGATCCTCGAACCTGTAGCGCCGGTTGTCGATCAGAGTATCGGTAAAGGCCGCGCTGGCGGCGAACGTCTTGAACGACTGGATAAAGCGCGTGTCCTGGGGGTCCTCGACATAGGCGTCGATGGCCCAGGGCCCCGCCTCGACGATGCGTTCGGGGGGCTGGTCGTCCCCCGCCTCGCGGATCTGGAAGCTCAGCGTCGAGCGAAAGGCCGTCACCTCCCCGCCAGGGGCATCGAAGCGCAGCACGAGCGCCTCGCCCTGCGGACCGGCGATGGCCACCACGGTGTTGGTCGTCCCGAAATCGATGCCGACCGTCGGCGCGTGTGTTGAGGTCATGCGCGGGGCTCCTGGCGGCGGGCCGCGTTCCTCGCACAGACTGCCCTGTCTGTGCATCACACCATTTGGGTACCCGACCCCGATGCCTCCCGCTCCGGCCTGCCGGCTGACTGACTGGCTGACTGACGGCCAGTGCCGGTGTGACCCGGCGATTCCGTCAGAGTGGCGTTTCCGGCTTGAAATTCTCGTCGAACAGGCAGGCTTCGCGGTGAAGCGCTACGGCGCTTTCGCACAAGGCGACCAGATCGTCTGGCGTGGGCTTCTGGCCCGTCTCCAGCCAGTGCTCGAGCGCCGCCAGAAGAGCGACGTATTGCGGCGCTGCCAGCCGGCTGTGGACTGTCTCGGTGGTATAGAACTGCGCCAGCAGGCCGGAACGGCCCTCGTGTGCTACCGCCTCGCCATAGGCGGCGGAATGCTCGACGAAGACCGTCGGGTCATAGCGGGCATGGAGCGTCACTGTCGGAAGAATGATCTGTCCCGTCAGGTCACTGTCATAGGCCAGGGCCGCGACCGCAGCCGGATCTGCGCTAAATCGCTCAACGCCCGCGTTCAGCGCAGCGTCATCATCCGACCCCCGATAGGTCCGCCCGCTGTTGTCGAACGGATTGCGCCCGCCCAGCCTGTTCCAGACCAGATCCTGAAACAGATTGGTGGCCCATGCGAGATGCGCGACCAGCTGGTCCGGCTGAAGGCCGGTCACGGAGACGATGTTGCGCAGCCGGCCGGCCTGTTCGGGCGTACGATCCGCCTGTGACAGACCGAGGCCGGTACAGGCCTGGACCCGGGCGGCAATCTCGGCCCGGGGCATGGACTGACCCTGCGGCAGGCCCTGCCAGAGGGGATATCGGGCTTCCTCCGGCCGGGGATGATTGGCGCAATAGAATTGATAAACGGCCCGGAGGTCCGCGCGGAATCCGTAGGCGCGTGTGCCGCCGGCCAACACCCCGCTGGTCAGAAGAACGCCGTCGTAGTTGCGCGTGCCGTCGCCGGCCACGGCATACAGTTCGGCAGCCTTGGCCGCCACGTTGGCACCCCAGGACTGACCGTGCAGGAACGTCCGTTCGGGACGGTCGAAGCGATCGCGGATGATCTGGCGCAGTTGGTCGGTGTCCTCGGCCGCCATGCGCACGCCGTATCCGCCCCGGCGATAGGTCGACCCGGCCCAGGCATAGCCCTCCGCCACCATCATGGAGAAGCGGTCGAGGTCTTCCTCGGGGTCGCCCCGCCCGGGATCGCCGAGCCGGGGCCCGCCGTGCGCATGAATAATCAGGGCACCGTTCCATTCGGCTGGACGGGCGTACCAGTACCACGCCCCGCTCTCGGCCCGTCCGGACCAGCAGCGCGTTCCGGCAGGCAGGCTGGCGGGACAGGTCTCGGCGCGCGGCGCGATGGCCTGGGCCGAGACCGTGCCTGCACTCGCCAGTCCCGCCGCCGCCACAAGGGCGGCGAGCGGGCCGAGTCTCGACGAAAGGCCTGTCACCGGTCTCAGAACTCCTTGGCCATCGTGGCGTACCAGTAGCGGCCATAGGGCCTGTAGAGCGAGCCCAGATAGCCGGACGAGGACAGCGGCGGGGCCTCATCGGTGATGTTGCGGGCACCGACGCGGATGCGCGAATCCGCAGCCCAGCCGGACGCCCCCTCCCATTCGTACTGGACATAGAGGTTGCCGGTCAGCTGGCTCTCGACTTCCCAGGGCACGCCGGTGGCCGACAGCAGATCGTTATCGTCCACCGCACTGATGTACTGGGTGAAGGCCCCGACCTGCCACGGGCCTTGTGACCAGGTCAGGGAGCCTGAGACCCGCCATTCGGGACGCCCGTTCTGGGCCAGCAGGTCGCTGGTCTCGGGCAGGGGTGTCGCAGCGTTGATCAGGCCGGCGTCGCGGGCATCATAGAGGGCGTCGACCGCCGGACCGGCGTCGCGCCCGAACGCGATCAGCCTGGCCGCGTTCAGGTTCAGGCGGAAATTCCCCAGTGGCGTACCGCGCAGGCGCCAGATCAGACCGAGGTCCATCCCCTCGACGTCCTGGGGCAGCAGGTTCACGAACCGGTCGCTGATCGAGGTGATGACACCGACCGGTGCGATCCCCGTGCCGGCGAACAGGGCGATATCGTCGGCGTTCGGCGCAGCGCGCGTCACCAGCGGGTTCGCCCCGCCCTGGACCCGGTCGAGGTAATCCTGGACCACGGCGTTTCGACCGCCGAACAGACCGACGATCTTCTCCTGCTGGATGCGCCAGCGGTCGATCGTGAAGGTGATATCGCCCAGGGCCTCGGGCAGGAACTGCGGCTGGAACACGAGGCCATAGGACGAGTTGGTGCTTTCCTCAGGCTCAAGGTCCGGATTGCCGGAGACGAGCAGGGAGGCCCCGATCGCGCGTGAACAGGCCCCGAAGGTGGCGATCCGCCCGGCCCGCAGGTCGGCCTCGCAGCGGATATAGTCCGGGTTGGTGGACAGGCGGCCGTAGGTGGCGGTGTTGACCTGTTCCAGGTTCGGCGCGCGGAAGCCCTCGGAGTAGGAGCCCCGCAGCCGCAGGCCGTCGAAGATGTCCCAGGAGGCTGCGATCTTGGGCTTGGCCACATCGCCGAAGTCAGAATAGTGCTCGGCCCGCCCGGCGATCTGCAGGTTCAGGGCCCGCACCAGCGGGATGTTCATCTCCGGCGAAACGATGGGTACGGCGAACTCGATATAGGCCGAGGTCACGGTGCGCTCGCCGGACGTGTCGGGGTTCTGGCTGACGGCGATCACGTTCGACAGCTGGACCACGCCGGTCACTGAATCGCGGAACGGATTGGACCCGTCCAGATTGGCGTCGCGATCGTCGCTCTGGGTTTCCTTGCGCGCCTCGAAGCCGAAGGCCACGCCGACGTTGCCGGCGGGCAGGCTGAACAGGTCGGGCCGCGACACCTTGAAATCATACTGGGTCAGGGTCGTGCGGGACTCGCGCTTGAGCCGGAAGGTGATGGCGTCGAGCGCGGTCTGCGAACTGGGCGTACAGTCGCCAAAGCTGGTCTGGGCGACGCACCCGCCGTTGAACGGATTGTAGGCGTCGGGCGTCGAGAGGGCGAGCGAGGCCTGCAGGGCCGTGGTGTTGACCGCATCGGACTCATCGACCGCCTCGGCCTCCGAATAGAGCAGGGCCGTCTCCCAGTCGAAGCCACGCCATTCGCCGCGCAGTCCGCCAAGCAGCCGCGCCTGGTAGTTGGAGACGTCGACACCCTGATAGCCTGCGTCGACGAAGCGGTACTGGTTGAGCGTAACGGCAAGGCCCGTGACCGGCACATTGGTAAGGCCCGCAATCCGGTTCGGATTGGTGCGGCCATCGGCGAAAGTCACAGGGCCGAACGGGTTCCAGTAGCTCTGGGCCGGGATGGTCAGTGTGTTCAGATTGATGACCGGAGGCTGTACCCGCCGGGTATCAGCCTGGTACCAGCCCAGTTCGCCAAAGGCCGTGACGGTGTCGCTCAGCTCATAGTGGCCGGCAACGAAGATGTTGAGCCTCTCGGTGTCCGGCAGGATCGTCGTGCCCGGTGCCGTATCGAACCGGAGTTCGCGCTGAACTCCGTTGAAGTTCAGTGCGCCGGACCCCAGACAGACGTCGCCGTTCGGGACCAGACATCCGGCGAGGGCCGTGGGCTGGATGTGAAAAGCCCCGGCAGCGGTCGTCAGCGCCGTGGTCCCGCGCCGGATCGTCCCTGGACCGTTGACGACGGCCAGATTGGCCCAGGGCCCCCGCGTGTTCCGGGCATCCGGCGTCAGGCTGGCGGCATAGTCCGGCTCATTTGCGAACAGGGGCCGAAGGTTGTCGGTCGCCGTGAAATCCTGGTCCTCGGCCCGCAGCGCGGTGCGGTCGGTATAGTCGATGAAGGCCGAGATGTTGCCGCGCTCGAAATCCTTGCCGGCAAAGACCCCGAGATTGAACTCGCGCATCTGCGTGCCCTCGGCCCCGCCATACTGGCTGGTGATCCTCATGCCGTCGAAATCATCCTCGAGCACGGTATTGACCACCCCGGCCACGGCATCCGCGCCATAGATGGCGGCAGCCCCGTCCAGCAGCACTTCCAGCCGTTCCAGCCCCGAGACCGGGATGGCGTTGGAGTTGTAGCTCAGCACGGGCACCGTGCCCGTATCGGATGTGCCCTGGCTGGTCGGATGCTGAACGATCCGCCGGCCGTTCAGCAGCACCAGGGTGTTGCCGACCCCCAGAGAGCGCAGGTTGACCGAGTTGACGTCGCCCCGGGCCGCGTTCGACGTCTGGGCGTTGTTGGCGGGGCTGAACAGCACGTCCCCCATCTGGGGAATTGAGCGTAGCAGGTCGTCGCCGTTGACCGCCCCGGTCGCCAGGATCTGTTCCGCACTCAGGACCGTCACCGGCAGGGCTGCGGTTACATCGACACCCCGGATCTGGGACCCCACGACGACGATATCGTCGACCGATGCGTCCGTCTGACCCGCCTGTGCCCGGTCCGCCTGCGCCTGGGCTGCGGGCGAAAGCGCCCCCGTCGCCTGTGGTGCTGTCTGCGTTCGTGCCTGGGCCGTCTGGGCCAGCGCCAGAAGCGCTGTAATGGCCGTGGTCGCCAGCATGGTCGTCCTGGTCCTGGTCATGGTTTCCTCCCCGTTTTTTGTTTGTTTGATGACTTGGCTTGGGTTTTCAGTCCCGCGCGACAACGAGATCGTCGCCGGGCCCTGCGGCCGGATCGGGTGGGGCCGCCAGCGGACCGGGCGCGTCGTTCAGCGCGGCGCTCAACGCCTCGCGGTCCAGCTCACCCTCCCAGCGCGCCACCACCAGGGTGGCGACGGCATTGCCGATGAAATTGGTCAGGGCCCGGCATTCGCTCATGAACCGGTCGATGCCGAGGATCAGCGCCATTCCGGCGATCGGCACATCGGGCACCACCGCCAGGGTCGCCGCCAGGGTAATGAAACCGGCACCGGTGATCCCGGCCGCCCCCTTGGAGCTGAGCATGGCCACCAGCAGCAGCGTGATCTGCTGCCAGAGCGTCAGCTCGATGTTCAGGGCCTGGGCGATGAACAGGGCCGCCATCGTCATATAGATGTTGGTGCCGTCCAGATTGAACGAATAGCCGGTCGGCACGACCAGCCCGACCACGGATTTCGACGCTCCGGCGCGCTCCATCTTCTGCAGCAGGCTGGGCAGGGCGGCTTCGGATGAAGACGTGCCGAGCACCAGCAGCAACTCCTCCTTGAGGTATCGCATCAGCTTGAAGATCGAGAAGCCATTGGCGACGCCCACAAGACCGAGAATGCCGACCACGAAGATGGCCGAGGTCAGGTAGAAGGTCGCCACCAGCGCGATCAGATTGATCACTGTGGCGATGCCATAGGCCCCGATAGTGAAGGCGAAGGCCCCGAAGGCGCCGATAGGGGCCGCCTTCATGACGATGGCGACCAGTTTGAAGAAGGCCGCACTGACGGCCTCGAGGAAGGTCAGAACCGGCTTGCCGAGTTCGCCGGTCGAGGCCAGGGCGATGCCGAACAGCACCGAGACGAACAGCACCTGCAGGATGTTGCCGGTCGAGAAGGCGCTGACCACCGTGTCGGGAATGATCCCCATCAAGAAGCCGACGATCGTGGTCTCGTGCGCCGCGCCCGAATACTGGGCGACCGCCGCAGGATCGAGGCTGGCCGGATCGATGTTCAGCCCCCGGCCCGGCTGGACCAGATTGGCGACGACCAGGCCGACGATCAGGGCCAGGGTCGAGAAGACAAGAAAATAGGCAAAGGCCTTGGCCGCGACCCGGCCGACCCGGCCCAGATCCCGCATCCCGGCGATGCCCACCACAATGGTCAGGAAGATCACCGGAGCGATGACCATCTTCACCAGTTTGATGAAGGCGTCGCCCAGCGGCTTCAGGCTCTCGCCGAACGCCGGATAGAAATGTCCGATCAACCCGCCCAGCAGGATTGCGCCCAGGACCTGGACATAGAGATGCCGATACCAGGCGCGCGGTGCCGCCGGGTTGCCATCATGCTGCGCCGCAAACTGCATACACCCTCCGCCGCCGATGCGGCCGTCGCTTCCCGTGCGGTCTGAACGCCGCTTCGCCTCTCAGTCTGACGAGCGCGAGCTTGAGTGCAACGCCCTGTCGACAACGGGTCGACCCGTTGAAATCCCTATCATTTTTTCCAGATCATCACCGGATTGTGCGAATTTCCGCATGCTGCACTGGCCATATTGTGCGGAAATCCGCACGATGCCGGGATGATCCCGACAGGAGCCACACGGATCCGCCGCCTCCTGGCGAGGCCCACGATGAGGCCCTGGATCGGCCTCGTGGCCGGCTGGCTGACTGTCACGGTGCTGGCGATGACCGCTGCCGGGGAACTGGCACGACGCGATGCGCTGGCGGAGCTCCGGCAACAGGCTGAAGCCAATGCGGTGCTGCATGCTGCCGTGCTGCGAAGTGAACTGGAGAAGCAACGATCCGTCCCCGTTGTTCTCGCACAGGACCCGGAAATCAGGGCTCTCCTTGCCGGTCCGGGCCCGGACCGCGCCGACCGCGTCAGCGCCAAGCTCGAGGCGCTGGCGCTCCAGACCCGGGCGGCGGCGATCTATGTCCTCGATGATCAAGGCTTCGCAGTCGCCGCCAGCAACTGGCGTGAACCGACCAGTTTCGTGGGGTCCAACTACGCCTTCCGGCCCTATTTCACCGGAGCCATCGCGCGCGGCGACGCCGAGTTCTTCGCGCTGGGCACCGTCAGTGGACGGCCCGGCCTGTATCTGGCGCGGCGCATTGGAACTGCGGACGTCCCGCTGGGCGTCGTGGTGGTCAAGGTGGAATTCGACGGCCTCGAGGCGGAGTGGCGCGGCACCGGCGAGCCAGCCTTCGTGACCGATGCGCGGGGCGTCGTTCTTGTGACCAGCGAGCCGGACTGGCGCTTTCGCCGCAGTCGCGAGCTGACCGCGCTTGAACGACAGGACATCCTCGCCGACCAGACCCTGAGTGGTCAGGCCCTGACACCCCTGCCCTTCAGGGACGAACCCGGCACGGTCGTCCGCATCACAGACGGCTTGCGGACAGGCGAATGGATGGTGGCGCGGGTCCGGACCGACACCCCGGGCTGGACACTGCACCTGCTCGACCCCGTCGGCCGGGCCCTTGTCGGCAGCACCAACAACGCCCGCATCATCGCACTCCTCGTGGTCACCCTGATTGCGACGGCCGCCGGGGTCATGCTGCGACGCCGGCAACAGGCGGCCGCACGCGCTGTGGCCGAAGAAGCGTCCCGGACGGAGCTGGAGCGGCGGATCGACGAGCGCACGCTGGAGCTGCGCGATACCAACAGCCGTCTGAGCAGTGAAATCAAGGAACGCCGCCGCGCGGAGGCCAGCCGGGAGGTCCTCCGAGAGGAGCTGTTTCAGGCCAGCCGGCTGGCCACCCTGGGCCAGATCGCCGCCGGGGTGGCGCACGAGATCAATCAGCCAGTCGCCGCCATCCGGACCCATGCCGACAGCGCGACGGCCTACATCGAACGAGGCGATCCGGACGGGGCAAGGCGCAATCTCGTCCGCGTCGCGGAACTGACCGGTCGGATCGGGACGATCACGGATGAGTTGCGCGCCTTCTCGCGCAAGGCCAGCCGGACCGTGTCGGCCGTCTCGCCCGCTACGGCCATTGATGGTGCCCTGCTGCTGATCGGACATCGCCTGCGTGAAAGCGGCGTACGGTTGAACCGGACAGGCAACGAACAGATCAGGGTGATGGCCGATCCGGTGCGTCTGGAACAGGTCATCGTCAATCTGATCCAGAACGCCTTTGAGGCGATGACGGGGGAGGCAACACTCGATCCGACGTTGACCATTGATGTGAGCTCGGACCGGGAGCGCGTGGACATCGTCATCGCCGATAACGGACCGGGTATCGATCCGGCCATCGCGGCCAGTCTGTTCACGCCGTTCGTTACGACAAAGGACAAGGGTCTTGGCCTCGGGCTGGTCATCTGCCGCGATATCGTCGCCGGGTTCGGCGGCGAGTTGAGCCTGCGGTCCACCACCGGGGGCGCGGCGTTCGTGATCAGCCTGAAGAGCACGCCATGAATTTCGCCCGGCCCTGTGCGGTCACCCTGATCGATGACGACGAGGATTTCCGCGCGGCCCTGGTCGAACGGCTCCGTCTCCAGGACCTCGAGGTCCGTGAATTCGCTTCGGCCGAAGCGGCGCTGAAGGTTCTGAACGCAGACTATCCCGGCGTGGTGGTTACCGACCTGCGGATGCCCGGGATGGACGGACGCGGTCTGTTGAGCAGACTTCAATCCATGGACCCGGACCTGCCGGTGGTCATGATCACGGGCCATGGCGACATCGCCGAAGCCGTCGAGGCGCTTCGACATGGAGCCTATGATTTCGTCGCCAAACCCTTTGACTTCGCGCGCCTGAACGAGAGCCTTGTCCGGGCGCTCGAGAAGCGGGGCCTCGTGCTCGACAACCGGGCGCTGGTGCTGGCGGCCGCGCGCGCGCGGCCCGGGACCACCCTATTGGGTGCCAGTCCGGCCATCGAGCGTCTGCGATCTGTTATTGACCAGATCGCAGACGCCGAGATGGACGTCCTGATCGAGGGCCCGACAGGGGTCGGCAAGGAGGTCGTCGCGCGGGCGCTGCACGAGGGCGGCCGGCGCCGCGTCCACCGGTTCGTGGCGATGAACTGTGGGGCCTTGCCCGAAGGGCTGATCGAAACGGAGCTGTTCGGATCAGAGCCCGGGGCCTTTCCAGGGGCCCTGCGTCGACGGATCGGGCTTGTGGAGCAGAGCCATCGCGGCACCCTGTTCCTGGACGAGGTCGAGAGTCTGTCTCCAGCCGCCCAACTGGCCATCCTCCGGGTGGTCGAACAGCGTGAGATCCAGCCGATCGGGGCGGCCGCGGCTCGCAGGCTTGACCTGCGCATTCTCTCTGCCTCCAAAATCGACCTTGCAGATGCGGTGGCCCGGGGCCGTTTCCGCGATGACCTGTACCATCGGCTGAATGTCGTGAAGCTCAGGGTACCGCCTCTCGTCGAACGCCGCGAGGATATCCCCCTGCTGTTCGCACATTTCCTCGCGCTGGCGGGCAAGGCCCACGGACAGTCACCCAAGCCCCTCTCCGCCGAGGGCCATCGCCGCCTCGTCGAACACCTCTGGCCGGGCAATGTGCGTGAACTTGCCCATTTCGCTGAACGGGCCGCCTTGGGTCTTGAGGAGTCCGCGCTCGCACCGTCGGTCGAAGCCGGCGGGGGATTGGCGGACCAGATCGACCGCTATGAGAAGAGCATCCTCGAGGCCTCGCTCGCTCATCATGCAGGCGCGGTGAAGGCCGTTGGCGAGGCCCTGCGCCTGCCAAGGAAGACACTGTACGACAAGCTGGCCCGACATGGATTGAGCCCTTCCCGCTTCCGGACCACCGCCCGTCAACCGACCACGTGAGCGTTGGCATCACACCTGCCCGGGCGCCTGCGCGCTGTCGGCGGCGACGATTGCCGCTTCAGCCGCTGACACTGGCAAGCCGGGACAGGACCCAGGCTGCGATGACGATATGCGCGAGCGTGATGAGAACAGACAGGCCATGCAGCCATTTGAAACGTGCTTTCGAACCGGTGTCCGTCGCACGATTGATGGCCGGCATAAGCAGCTGGCGCGTGGGGATCACAGTCAAACCGATCGCCGCGAGGGCGAACGACAGCGACCGGTCAACGGGCCAGCTCAGGGCGGCGGCCAGGGCGGCGGTCGCCAGGACGAACAGATAGAAGTGAGGAAAGGCGCGGCGGATGGTCGGGCCTGCCGTTTCAGCAGGCAAGGCTGTGAACAGGAATGCCGCGAATCCAAACGAGTAGAGGACCATGCCGCCAAAGAGGAGAGCGGTGGTCAGAAGCGCAGCTGTCGTCACCGGTCAGATCTCCAACATTCGGGGTGTCGGCGTAGAGCCGCGGCGACGGCGGTCCAATGCGACACCTCGCCCCCATCCCGGACCCGCCTGAGGCCGGTCGGCTGTAGTAGGTTCCCGGCGTCGGCCAACCCGCGGCCATCAGCCCTGAAGCGACACGGCCATGACCACTCTCGATCCATCGGCAGAGAGCGAGATCATCGAGATGGCGCTCTCCGACCACGTGAGCTTCGAGGCGATACGCGATCTGTACGGCATGGGTCCCGAACAGGTCCAAAGGCTCATGCGAACCCGCCTGAAGACCGGGAGCTACCGGGCCTGGCGCAAGCGCGTCAGGCGTTTCAGCGATCGCAGGGCGGTCTACAAATGACGCGCGCAGTGCACGCCCGGACCCCTGACCTCACCGCGTTCGATGGGCAGGTCTGTCAGGGCCTCGTGCGCGGTATCGGCGACCGGCTCGTGCAGGCTCTGGCGTGAACCCCGCTCTCGCCAATAGCTGATGCCCGGTCCACGGCAGCAGCGGACCCGCGAAGCGCTTCAACTTCAGCCGATCACGCTCGAGGCGTCCGCCTTGCGGAGCGCCGCCAGTTCGTCGCGATCCAGCCCAAGGCGGACACCGAGTGTGCCGGTGCCTGCAAGCACCGGATGCTTGCGCAGGTAGATGTCGAGTGCCTCGATTTCGGCGTGGGCGACACAGGCTTTGGCGATGAGTGTCACGACCCGTTCCTGCGTCGCGTAGTGGGCCGCACGCGCAATCTGGTCGATCTGCACAATCAGCGGATCATAGTCGAAGACAAGCGTCATCTCGTCCTGGTCGATCAGAATGAGACTCCTGGCGACCGTGAGCGTGAGGTCGAGCAGGTGGCAATCGGGGACCACATCGCCGGGGCCGTAGGTGCCGATACGGACCGCCAGTTCGAGGTCGCGTAGCTCGATCATGCAATTGCGCGTCATATTGTCGGTGATCGCCTGGTGGTGAACTCGCGCGCTCTGATAGCGCAATGCAGACGGTCAGTCTGACTTCTGATCCTCCCTCGGTCTGGCGGGAGATGGGGCGGGCGAGGCCGGAGCGGTCCGAGCCGGATCGGGCCGCTTAATCTGACCTTCATGGCTGGCCGGGCCCTATAGCGCGGAAATTGGAAGGGGATCGCCATGAACTGGGCCCTGCTCGGCTTCGACGACGCTTTCGACCAGACCGGGGTCCATACCCGGGCCCAGGCCCTCGCCCGCGTCTTGATCGGGGTGCTGGTCTTCTTCACCGGTCTCACGGCCATCGCCCTGCCCACCATGCTGGCCTGGGCGGCGCTGCTGGCTGCAGGCGACACCACGCTGTGGATCGCCACCGACCCCCGCAACCAGGCCCGCCGCCCTCGCCTGTTTCGCGCTCTCCGCCTTGCGGCGACGGCCGTCTCGACCTGTGCCTGGGTCATCCTCGGCCTGCTCTGGTGGTGGTCGCCGGGGGACTACGCCAAGGCCGTCGCGGTCGCCCTCATCGGCGGCGTCCTGCTCTATACGGTGCGCGGCTGCCACCGCTCGCTGGCGCAGATGCTGGCTGCGGGCCTGCCGCCCTCCCTCGCCCTGTTGCTGCTGCCCTTCACCGCCGACGGGCTCAGGGAAACCGTCGGCCTGCTCGGGTCGCTGGCCCTGCTGGTGGCCTTTGCCGTCAGTTCCGGTGCCAATGCCTGGCGGGCGCACCGGGAGCTCCAGCGGGCCACCGGTGCCCTCGTGAACAAGCAGCATGAAGCCGAGGCGGCCAGCGTGGCCAAGAGCGAATTCCTCGCCAATATGAGCCATGAAATCCGCACTCCGCTGAACGGCGTGCTGGCGATGGCCCATATTCTCGACCAGGCGGATCTCCCGACACGCGAGAAGGAAGCCGCCCGTCTGATCTGCGCCTCGGGTGAAATGCTGGAACGCCTGCTGTCAGACGTGCTCGACCTCGCCAAGGTCGAGGCAGGCCAGCTTGAGATTGAAGCCGCCCCTTTCCACGCGGGGGAGATGACCCGCAACATCGTCGCGCTGTTCCGCCCCCGCGCGGACGAAAAGGGCGTGCGTCTTCTTGTCGACGTCGATCCGGCGGTCGATCAGACCTACCTCGGCGACGCGGTGCGGATCCGCCAGATCATCAACAATCTGGTGTCCAACGCGGTGAAGTTCACCGCTGAGGGCGATGTCCGGCTGAGCCTGGGGCCGGCCCCGGACGGCCGGCTCCGGTTCACCGTCGCCGATACCGGCGTGGGCTTCGATCCGGCCCTGAAAACCAGCCTGTTCGAAAGGTTCCAGCAGGCCGATGGCTCGATCACCCGTCGTTTCGGCGGCACCGGGCTGGGGCTCGCGATCTCGCGCCATCTGGCCGAAATGATGGGCGGCGCGCTCGACTGTGACGGTGAGGTTGGCCGGGGGGCAGTCTTCTGGTTCGATGTCGATCTGCCCGCGATTGCCGCCCTCGAGATCCAGCCGGAGCCCGGTTCGCACGATACGCCCGACGCCGCGCTGCGACTGCTCGTCGCCGACGACCACCCCACCAACCTGAAGGTGGTGGAGATCATCCTGGCGCAACGGGGGCTCGCCGTGACCTGTGTGGCGGACGGGCGGGAGGCCGTCGCCGCCCATGCCGCCTCACGCTTCGATGTCATCCTGATGGACATGCAGATGCCGGTCATGGACGGTCTGACGGCGGTGCAGGAGATCCGCGCGGCGGAGGCGCGATCGGGGCAGGCGCGCACGCCCATCGTCATGCTGACGGCCAATGCCATGCCGGAACATGTCCGCGCCGGCCAGCTGGCCGGGGCCGACGGCCATCTGACCAAACCCCTGACCCCGACAAGCCTGTTCGCTGCACTGGCCGAGGCGATGGCGCTCCGGTCGCCGGTGTCGGCCGGAGCCGATCCCGGCCCGGATCCCGCGCAGACGGCGAACCGGGCGGGCTAGCGACCCCTGCAGGTGCCGCCCATCCCCCCATCTTCCGACCGGTGGCGCGCCGGTGCGTCCGATCGGAGGCCCTGTGATTGAGCGGTTTCAGACCCTGAAGCCGGTCGCGGGCGGCTGGCGACCTCCGCCCGGGGGTGCGACCGAGCGAAGCGGTCAGGGGCCTGGCCGAGCCCGTCGGCTGTACTCGATTTGCCAGCGCGTGCGATGACGCAACGGCGGGCGCGCGCGGGTGTCGTCGAGGCCCGTGTTGCGGCCGCCGGGATGATGACCGCCCCGCGGTCCGGTATTGCGAGGTTGCCATGACCCCACCCTCCAGACGAACTGTGGTTCTGGCCGCCGTCGCCGGCCTGGTGGCAGGCCCGGCTGTGGCCCGCCAGGTCAGGGGCTTCACCGTCGACCGGTCCGGGACCGGCACCGCCGACCACGCCGCCTTCGACAGCCTGCTGGCCCTGCGCGCGCGCAACTCGCGCGATGGCGTCGTTCGGGTGGACTATGCCGGCTGGGCGAGCTCGGGCGCGGACCGGCGCGCCCTTGCGGCCTATATCGCCGGCCTTTCCCGGCTGGACCCCCTGCGCCTGACCCGGCCCGAACAGTTCGCCTTCTGGGCCAACCTCTACAATGCGGTGACCCTCGAACTGGTGCTGGAAGCCTGGCCGGTGCGATCGATCCGGGCGCTTCGTTCCGGGCTGTCGCCCGGGCCGTGGCGGCGAACCCTGGCCAGCGTCAGCGGCGTCGACCTGTCGCTCGACGATATCGAACACGGCATTCTGAGAACCGGCTGGGCGGAGCCGCGTGTCCACTATGCGGTCAACTGCGCCTCGATCGGCTGTCCGAACCTGCCCCTGCGGGCCCTGCGCGGAGCCACGCTGGGGCCGGTCCTCGACGCGGCGGCGCGGGCCTATGTGAACCATCCGCGCGGCGTGCGCATTGAAGACGACAGACTGGTCGTGTCCTCGATCTACAAATGGTATGCGGCGGACTTCGGCGGGTCTGACGCCCGCGTCATCGCCCATCTGGCCCGCTTCGCCGACGAACCGCTGAAGGCCCGGCTTGAGGGCGCGACCCGGATCCACCGCGATGTCTATGACTGGTCGATCAATGCCATACCGGGGAGCTGAGCTGTGGAAACCGTCAAACGCTTCGTCCCGCTGATCGTCCTGGTCGTCGCGGTGATCGCCGTGCTCGCCAGCGGCGTGACGCGCTATCTCAGTCTGGATGCGCTCCAGGCCAATGAGCAGGCCCTGCGCGCGTTCATCGCCAGCAACCTGGTTCTGGCCCTGCTGGCGTTTGTGGCCGTCTATGCCCTGGCCACGGCCGTCAGTCTGCCGGGGGCCGTGATCCTCACACTCGCAGGCGGCTATCTGTTCGATACCTGGCTGGGCGGAACCGCCACGGTGATCGGAGCCACGATCGGCGCGGTGCTGGTCTTCTATGCGGTGCGCACCTCGCTGGGCGAGGCCCTGCGCCACAAGGCCGAGACCTCCGGTGGGACGCTGAAACGCGTCATCGACGGCGTCAGCAAGGGAGCGTTCGGCTATATACTGACGCTGCGGCTGATCCCGCTGGCCCCTTTCTGGCTGGTCAATGTCGCCGCCGCGCTCGCCCATGCCCCCTTGCGGGCCTATGCCCTGGCGACCTTCATCGGGATCATGCCGGCGACCTTCATCTACAGCGGCATCGGGGCCGGCATCGGGGCCCTCGTCACCCGGGGCGAAACGCCGGATCTGGGCGTGATCTTCGAACCGATCGTTCTGCTGCCTCTTGTAGCGCTCGGCCTGCTGTCGCTCGCCACGACGCTGTATCAGAACCGCAAGGGACGCACGCTGTGAGCGGCCGACCCTTGAAGGCCGATCTGGTCGTGATCGGCGCCGGATCGGGCGGTCTGTCCGTCGCGGCGGGGGCGGCCCAGCTGGGGCTGAAGGTCGTCCTGTTTGAAAAGGGCGAGATGGGCGGCGACTGCCTGAACTATGGCTGCGTTCCGTCAAAGGCCCTGATCGCCGCCGCCGACAAGGCGCATCAGGCCCGTTCAGCCGGCCTCGGCGTCGGCGCGACGGCCCCGGAGATCGATTTTGCGGCCGTCATGGCCCACGTCCACGCCACCATCGCCACCATCGCGCCCGTCGACAGCCAGGAACGGTTCGAGGGCCTCGGCGTCCGCGTCGTCCGCGCTGCAGCGAGCTTCGTAGACGCGCGGACGGTCGCGGGCGGGGGCCTGCGGGTCCGGGCGCGCAAGATCGTCATCGCCACGGGCTCGCGCGCCGCCGTCCCGCCCATCCCGGGACTGGAGACCACGCCCCATCTGACCAATGAAACGATCTTCGACCTCGCCGAGCGGCCGCGCCGGCTCATCGTGCTGGGCGGCGGCCCCATCGGTGTGGAACTGGGTCAGGCTTTCCGCCGGCTGGGCTCGGAGGTGGTGATCGTCGAGGCCGCGGAGATCCTGGGGCGCGAGGATCCCGCCGCTGCGGCGGTCGTGCTGACCCAGCTGAAAGCCGACGGCGTCGAGCTCCACCCCGGGACGAAGGCCGTGCGGATCGAGCCCGGTCCCGTTCTCATTGTCGAGGGGCCGGACGGCGAAAGCCGGATCGAGGGCTCTCACCTTCTGGTCGCGGTCGGCCGCCGCCCCTCCACGGACGGGCTGGATCTGGACAAGGCCGGCATCGCCCATGACGCCCGGGGCATCCGGACGGACCGGTCCCTGCGCACCACCAACCAGCGGGTCTACGCGGTGGGCGATGTCGCCGGTCGCGGCCAGTTCACCCATCTGGCCGGGGCCCACGCCTCGCTGGTTGTCCGGCGCGCCGTCTTCGCCCTGCCGGTCAATGCCGATGCCCTCGTCGTGCCCCGCGTGACCTATTGCGATCCCGAACTGGCGGCCGTCGGCCTGACCGAAGCCGAGGCGCGCAAGACGCATGGCGACGACATCCGCGTCGAGACCTTTCCGTTCAGCGAGAACGACCGGGCCCAGGCCGAGGGCGACGTCCGGGGGTTCGGCAAGCTGGTCACGACGCGCAAGGGCAAGGTGCTGGGGGTCACGCTCGTGGGGCGTCACGCCGGGGATCACATCCACCTCTGGGCCCTGACCCTGTCAGCCGGGCTCAAGCTGAGCGCCCTGACCGGGATGATCGCCCCCTATCCGACCCGGGGCGAGATCAACAAGCGGCTGGCCGGCCTGTGGTATGTCCCGGCCCTGTTCAGCGGTCGGACGCGCAGACTGGTCTCGGTACTCAAACGTCTCGCCTGACCCTCAGCCTCAGCCTGCGCGGCTGCGGGCGACAAACCCGAGGTCGAGCCGCCGCTTGAGCGCCAGCACGAGGCGGCCCTGCCACCACAGCCCGCCCCGCATCGCCAGCCCGGTCCCGTCGCCGAGATCCATGATCGAGAGCCAGCGGGTCTGTGGCCGGTACGGTCGAGGCTGCTCGCCCCGGCCCGAAGCGCAGAGATTGTCGAGCAGCACCGGGGCCGCCCGCACGCCGAACACGCCGGCGAACGGGCGAGGCCAGCCCTTGATGGTCGCACAGTCCCCCGCTGCAAACAGCCGGTCGTCCCCGACGCTGCAGAGGATCGGGGCCAGTTTGAACCGCCCCCGGTCATCCAGCGGCAGACCCGCAGCCCGGGTCAGGGCGGGGGCCTGCAGACCGGTGGCCAGAACCAGATGATCGCAGGCGCGCGTCCGTCCGTCGCACAGGGCGATCCGGCCCGGCTCGAAAACCCGAAACCGGCCCGCCAGCCGACACACCCCGCGCCGGTCGAGGTTTCGCGTCAGGGCCCGCCCGGCACCCCCCGGAGCCCACCGGGCATCGGCGTGGGGCCCGACCAGGCTCAGGTTCGCGGTGCGACCATGGCGCTCATGCAGCCCGGTCAGGGCGGCGGCGATCTCAAAACCTGTCGGTCCGTCGCCGACGACCGCGATGGCCGGCGTCGGCTCGCCCGCAGCAAAGGCCGCCTCCAGCGCCCGACGCAGGGCGAACAACGAGGACAGGGGTTTGACCGGCCAGACCCCGGGGCTGCCGGGTTCGACCCCGGGCGCAGCCGCGGCGACCACACTGCCGATGTTGAACGAGACCAGATCGAAACTGCGAACCGACCCGTCTCCCAGCGTCAGGCGACGCCGGGCCTGATCCATGCCGACAACCTCGGTCACGGCATGGGCGATACCGTTGCGTTCCGCCACGGCCGCCACATCGATCCGCCCGGCGTCGGGTGCCATCGCCCCCGAAAGTATGGCGCTGGCCAGACCGGAATAGTCGAACGTCGCCGGGGCGATCAGGACCGGCTCGATTCCAGAGGCGCGCAACCGGTCCGCCCGGGCCAGCACCGCCAGATGGGCATGACCGGCCCCGACCAGCGCCAGAGTGAGCACTATCCGTGCCCCGTCCCGGACCCGCCGGTCGGCGACGTCCTGCGCGGGCTCAGGGCTGGAGCCGTCCGGACACCCCGTCCAGATAGGCCTCGATGCGCGCCGCATTGGCCCCGAGATCGCTCAGCCCCACCCGCGAGGTCGAGCGCACATCGATGACCGCGCCAGCCCCGTCGGGCCTCACCCGGACAGCCACATCGTCCTTGAAGCCGAACCAGAAGGTGGTGGCCGTCGCGTCCAGGGTTCCGGCGACCGGGTCCTGGGCCACGATCGTCCAGCCCTGCCCCTGCGCCTCGGCCAGGGCCGCCGCCCAGGCCGCAGCCGGTGTCGCCGCCGTGGTCAGGGGCCTGACCTCCGGATAGGCCTCTGCCGCGATCTGACCCAGGGTGCGGTCGGCCAGTTCCGCGAACCGGGGACCCTGGTATTTCTCCAGTGTGGAGACCGGCACGCCCAGGCTGACCACCGGATTGGTCCCCGGCGAGCGCGACCGTTCGGCCATGAGTTGAGGCGAGAAGACCGGCGGGTCGCCCGGCCGGGTCGAGACGTCGTGGATCGGCGGGATTCCCTCCGCCTGGCCCCGCACCCAGACAAGATAGCCCAGCGCCGCCAGCGGAATCAGCATCGCCACCATGGCCGACCGCCAGCCCTTGCGCGGAGCCTTCAACAGGGTCGCGATCAGGGCAACGACCGCGAGGGCGAGAACGCCGAGGATCAGCCTCGGCCCCCAGGTGATGATCAGCGTCCCGAGGCTGAGCTGCCAATCGAGAACCCCGAACCGCGCGCCGAGCGCCGCTCCGGCAAAATAGACCGGCAACAACAGGGCGAGGATCAGAACCAGCCGGGCAAAGCTTGAACGCATGGGTCGGCTCCACAAATCTCTGTTCCTCCCTATTTCCACGCGCCGCGCCTGGACGCCAGTGCCGCGAGGCAGCGACGAAACTCCTCAAGCGTCAGCATCGTATCTGGACGAGCGCCGCTTGCGCTCGTCGGGCGCGCCCTGCAGAGGTCCAACACATGTCCATGGTTGCCGTATCGCCCTTTGTCACCGGCCGCGCGCAGACGCTGTCGCCGCAGAAATTCTCCGATCCCGTCCGGACCCTCGACGGATCACCCCGCGCCGGTGTGTCGCTGGAACGGCTGGAGACCCTGTGGTTCAACACCGGCACCCTGTGCAACATCGCCTGCATCAACTGCTATATCGAGAGCTCCCCGACCAATGACGCCCTGGCCTGGCTGACGCGGTCGGACGCCCGGGCCTATCTGGACGAGATCGCAGCGCTCGGCCTCGGGACGGCCGAGATCGGCTTTACCGGCGGCGAGCCGTTCATGAACCCGGACATTCTGGCGATGATGGAGGACGCGCTCGCGGCCGGGCATCGGGTGCTGGTCCTGAGCAACGCCATGCGGCCCATGACCCGCTGGGACCAGCGTCTGGCCCGGCTGGCGCAGGTCGGCGGCGACCGGCTGGTCCTGCGCATCAGTCTGGACCACCACAGCGGGGCGATCCACGACGCCGAACGCGGCGAGGGCGCGTGGAACAAGGCGTGGGAGGGCCTGCGCTGGCTGCGCGACCATGGGTTCCGCCTCGCCATCGCCGGACGACGGCTGGCCCATGAGGAAGAGCCAGCCGCCCGCGCCGCCTTCGCCGCCCTGTTCGCCCGCGAGGGTCTGGCGGTAGACGCCACCGACCCCGGATCGCTGGTGCTGTTTCCCGAGATGGAACCCGCCGCAGACGTGCCCGAGATCACCGAGGCCTGCTGGGGTATCCTGCACCGATCACCGGCTGAAATGATGTGCGCCACAAGCCGGATGGTGGTCCGCCGCCGGGGGGCGGAGACCCCCGTGGTCGTGGCCTGCACCCTGACCCCCTATGATCCCGGCTTCGAACTGGGCCGGACCCTGGCCGAGGCCTTGGGCCGGGTCCGGCTCAACCACCCCTTCTGCGCCCAGTTCTGCGTGCTCGGCGGGGCCAGCTGCAGCGCGTGACGGGACCGGAGTCCCTGTCCGACCTGGAGGTGGTCATTCCGACCCTGAATGCGGCCGCCAGCCTGCCTGCCACGCTTGCCGCGCTGCCCCCGGGCGTGTCGGTCATCGTCAGCGACGGCGGTTCGACCGACGGGACGCCTGATCTCGCCAGAGCCGCCGGCTGCCGGTTCGTGAGCGGCCCGCGCGGCCGCGGTCAGCAGTTGCGGCGGGGTGCCGAAGCGGCCACGCGGCCATGGCGGCTGTTCCTGCATGCCGACACGGTCGTCTCACCGGAAGGCTGGGGTGCCATCGCCCGGCATATCGCCGACCCGACCACCCCTGCGCTCGCCGCCTCGCTGCGGCTCGCGATCGACGATGACGCCTGGCAGGCGCGCTGGATCGAGCGGGCGGTCGCGCTGCGTGTCCGCCACCTTGGCCTGCCCTATGGCGATCAGGGCCTGCTGATCCATCGGGACCTCTATGCCGCCATCGGAGGCTATCGCGACCTGCCGCTGATGGAGGACGTCGAGATCATGGGCCGGCTTGGCCGCGACCGGCACACCGCGCTGGACGGGACGGCCCTGACGTCGGCGACCCGCTGGCGCAGGCGCGGCTGGATCGGCCAGACGGGGCTGAACCTCACCTGCCTCGCCCTCTTCCGGCTGGGCGTCCCGGCCGAACGGATCACCCGTCTCTATGATCGCTAGACCCCGTCATCTCGTCATCTTCGCCCGCCGGCCCCGGCTGGGGGTCGGCAAGCGCCGGCTGGCGGCGGATGTCGGCGACGTCGAGGCGCTGCGCTTCGCCCGGGGTGCGCTCGATCAGTTGATCCGGACCCTCGCCCCCGACCCACGCTGGCACCTCTGGCTGGCCGTCGCCCCGGATCGGCCGCTGGACTGGGTCCCGGCCGGGACAGCCCTCCCCCAGGGCCCGGGCGATCTGGGTCAGCGCCTGACGCGCGTCATCCGGGGCCTGCCGCCCGGCCCGGTCGTGGTTCTGGGCAGCGACACCCCGACCGTGACCCGGGCCGATGTCGGGGCCGCCTTCCGGGCGCTGGGGCCCCATCGCGCGGTGTTCGGCCCGGCGCCGGACGGGGGCTACTGGCTGATCGGCCTCAGGCGCGGGCCCGGCGAGCGCCTGCCCTTCGCGGGCGTGCGATGGTCGACGCCGGACGCCCTGTCAGACACATTGGCCCGGCTCGAGGGCTCTCCGGTGGCAATGCTTCGCCTGCAGGAAGACGTCGACGACGGGCCGGCCCTGAAGCGTTACCGCGCCGGTGGCGCACCGAACTTGCGGCAGCAGAGCGACGCCAGCCTCGAAACGAGGTCCGGATCCCACTGATCCGGTGGTGTGACCACGGCCATGTCCAGCGTCGTATCGATCGGCGAGGCCGCGCGGTGCGGCGGCAGGGCCCGCACCAGGGTCTCGACCAGTCCCCGCGCCGCCTCCGCATTGCGCTTCAGGATGGCCAGCACATCGGTCACCTGAACCTCGGCCGTATGCTCGCGCCAGCAGTCATAGTCAGTGACCATGCCGACGCAGGCGTAGGGCAGCTCGGCCTCGCGGGCCAGCCGCGCCTCGGGCATCCCGGTCATGCCGATCACATCACAACCCCACGACCGGTACAGATGGCTCTCGGCCCGGGTCGAGAACTGGGGCCCCTCGATGGCGACATAGGTGCCGCCCCGGCGGATCTCGATGCTGCGGGCCAGCCCGGCCTCCAGCGCCAGTCCGGACAGTCTCGGACAGACCGGATCGGCCAGCGACACATGGGCCACCACGCCGGTCCCGAAGAAGGATCCTGGCCGCCCCACGGTCCGGTCCACATACTGGTCGACGACCACGAACTGACCGGGCGCGAGGTCCTCGCGCAACGACCCGACCGCGGAGACCGACAGGACGTCGGTGCAGCCGATCGCCTTGAGCGCAGCGATATTGGCACGGGCGTTGACCTCGCCCGGCGGAATGCGATGGCCGCGCCCATGGCGTGGCAGGAAGGCGATGCGCGTCCCGTTCAAGCGTCCGGTCAGGATGGCGTCGGAGGGCTGGCCCCAGGGCGTCTCGCACGCCCGCCAGACCGGGTCCTCAAGCCCGTCGATCGCGCTCAGGCCGGAGCCCCCCATCACGCCGAGGAACCATTCACCCAAGGGCCTGCTCCGCCATGTTCAATCCTGCTGAAGCCGGAGGATCGCATGAGTCGGACCGGTTCCATCAGGGCGGCCCCCGGTACAATCCGGATCGGACGGGGGCTCCTGGCAGCCGCAGGGTCTCAGAACGCCTGCCAGTCGGCCAGAGCCCCGCCGCCGGCAGCCCTCTGAGGCCGGGACCGCTCCGTGGCAGCAGGGGTGCGGCCCGCAGAGTGACGTCCGGGCTGGACCAGTTCCAGCCGCCGGGATCGTGGCGCGCCGGCACTGGTCTCGAACCGGCCGACGAGGGCGGTCAGTTCGAGCGCCTCATTGTTGAGGTTGTTGGCCGCGGCCGTGGCCTCCTCCACCATGGCGGCGTTCTGCTGGGTGACCTGGTCCATCTGGTTGATCGCCGTATTGACCTCGGCCACAGCCGTCGATTGTTCGGTGGCGGAGACCGCGATCTCTGCAATCAGGGAATCGATCTCTGTGACCATGGCGACGATCCCCACCAGCGCCTCACCCGTTTCGCCTACGAGCTTGACGCCCTTGCCAACCTGGGCGGTCGAGGACGAGATCAGCGCCTTGATCTCCCTGGCCGCTTCGGCCGAGCGCTGGGCCAGGGCCCGGACTTCCTGGGCCACCACGGCGAAGCCCTTTCCGGCTTCGCCGGCCCGGGCGGCCTCGACCCCGGCGTTCAGGGCCAGCAGATTGGTCTGGAAGGCGATCTCGTCGATGACGCCGATGATCTGGCTGATCTCGCGCGAGCTCGCCTCGATTTCGCCCATGGCGGCCACGGCCTCCTGAACGACAGCGCCGGAACTGGCGGCACCGGCCCGAGCGTTGGACGCGGCAGATGAGGCCAGCTTGGCACCCTCGGCGCTGCGCTTCACCGTCGCGGTAATCTCGTCGAGGGCGGCGGCGGTCTGCTCGAGGCTGGCCGCCTGCTGCTCGGTCCGTTGCGACAGGTCGTCGGAGGCCTTGGCGATCTCGGTCGCGCCGGTACCGACGCTCGTCGTGGTGGCGGCGACCGCGGTCAGGGTTTCGTCGAGGGTCGACATGGCGGCATTGAAGTCTGCCCGGACCTTCTCGAAGGCTGCTTCAACGGGGCGCTCGATCCTGTAGCGGAGATTGTTTCCCGCCAACTCGGACAAGCCTGTGGCGATCTCGTCCACCGCCCTGATGCGGCCAGTCACATCAGTGGCGAATTTCACCACCTTTACGACCTTGCCGTCCGGATCGAAGACTGGATTATAGGAGGCCTGGATCCAGATATCCTTGCCTGACTTGGTGATACGCCTGAACTCGGCGGCGACGAATTCTCCAGTCCTGAGCCTGTGCCACAACTCTGCGTACCCGGAAGATTGGGCTTCAGCAGGGTCGACAAACAGGCTGTGGTGACGCCCCTCGATCTCGGCGAGCGTATAACCGAGCGCGGCGAGAAAATTGTCATTGGCCGTGATGATGTCGCCGGTCGGGGTGAATTCGATCACCGCCTGGGCACGCGAGACCGCCGCCATCTTGCCTTCATAATCCGTGTTCTGAACCTGGGCTGCGGTGATGTCCGAGGCCACCTTCACGACCTTGATCACCCTGCCCCTGCCATCGAGGACAGGATTGTAGGAGGCCTCGATCCAGACCTCGCGCCCACCCTTCCCTATGCGACGATAGCGGCGCTGATCGAACTCGCCCCGGCCGAGCTTGGCCCAGAAAGCGGCATACTCCGGGCGTTCGGCCTCCTGCGGATCCACAAACAGCCTGTGATGCTGTCCTTTTATCTCAGACAGCGCATAGCCCATCGTCGTGCAGAAGTTTTCGTTGGCGGTCAGGATTCGACCCTTGGGGTCGAACTCGATGATCGCGAGAGACCGACTGAGCGCCGTCAGTACCACGGCCGCCTGGCCCTGATTGGTCAATCCAAGCATTGTCTGTCCCCGATCGCCCTGAGCGAACAACGTTCCTCGTTTGATCAACCGTTCCTCCAGGATTCATAAGAAATCGCTACGCGGCAGGACTAACGACGCCCTGTCGCGCGGCCAGGCGCGACACCGGACCTGAAAGCCCTCGTCCGCCAACGGGCGGGCCCGAGCCTCGAGCCTCCACCCGGGAGAGCCCCGGAGTCTTGCCGACGATCGTTACCGGTCAACCCGGACGGTCCGGGGCGAGCAATGCTCAATCGCCTTCGGCGTCGGCCTGATCGGCCGCCGGCCTCTCGGCACGCAAGGCTTCTCTCAATCGCCCGAGCCTCTCCCGGTAGCCCTCCGCGTCCCCGTAGTCGACGAACGCCCGATAGCGTTTGTGCGCACTGGTGATCTTGAGGGCGTGCTTGATCGGGCACCAGTATTGCTCGGTCCGGCTGGCGATCTCGCTCACATAGGCGGCGACACCGTTGGCGTACTCGCAGAACCAGCAGTTCAGACGCTCGATCCCGTTGAGATAGGCCAGCGCCCCGCGGTCGAACACCAGATAGTCGCGCCGGCGAACCCGGGGTAGTCGATAGGCCCGAAAGCAGATGGCCTGATAGGCCGAGGCCCACAGGTCCATCAGCGCCAGCGGAAAGATCAGGGAATAGATCACCGGCGCGGTCATCACCGTGGCCGGGGGCGCACTGGCCAGAAAGGCGGCGGTGCCGCGTTTCAGACGCCGGTGCTCCGCCACCACGCCCTGCTCGAACTCGACCAGCCCTTCATGAAGACGCCAGCCGAGGGCGTCGCGCCGCCTGAAGATTTCGCGGTCCAGTTCATCCTGAAGGCGGACGATCTCGGAGGCGATCTCCTCGATGCGCGCCTGGATCGGCGAGGCATCGCTCATGCCGGGCTCACCGGTCCGAACGCCATGGACCCGGTTTGCACGAACCGGGAATGCCAGGACAGGGCCTCGTCCAGCAGCGTCGGCGTCTGTAGTCCCCAGGATCCCGCGAGCGCCCGCTCGTAGTAGTCCGCCAGCATCGGGCGGAAGACCGGATGGGCGCAGGTCTCGATCACCACCCTTGCCCGTTGCTTGGGCGAGAGGCCGCGCAGGTCGGCGAGCCCCTGTTCGGTGACGATGACCTGGACGTCCTGATTGATGTGATCGACATGGGAGACGTGCGGCACAATGGTCGAGATCGCGCCACCCTTCGCTGTCGAGGCGCTCATGAAGATCGAGATATAGGCGTTCCTGGCAAAGTCCCCGGAGCCGCCGATACCGTTCTGGATGCGTGAGCCCATGATGTGGGTCGAGTTGACGTTGCCGTAGATGTCGGCCTCGATCATCCCGTTCATGGCGATGACGCCGAGGCGGCGGATCAGTTCGGGGTGATTGCTGATTTCCTGCGAGCGCAGGATGATCCGGTCGCGATAGTCGCCCATCCGCCGGTTGACGCTCTCGCTGAGCTCGGGGCTGAGGCTCAGCGCCGTCGAGGACGCCATGCGCAGCTTGCCGCTGTCCAGCAGAGCCATCATCCCGTCCTGGATCACCTCGGTCCAGGCGGTCAGATCATCGAACGGCGCGTCGATCAGGCCTGTCAGCACCGCGTTGGCGGTGTTGCCCACCCCCGACTGGAGCGGCAGCAGCGAGGGCGGCAGACGCCCCTTCTTCACCTCATGTTCGAAGAACTCGAGCAGGTGACCGGCAATGGCCAGATCATCCATGCCGGGCGCGGTAAAGCCCGCGTTGCGATCGGGGCGGTCCGTCTCGACGATGGCGACGATCCTGTCCGGATCACAGCGGAAGCAGGGCTCGCCGATCCGGTCGCCCGAGCGGATCAGTGGGATCGGAACCCGGTTCGGCGGCAGGGCCGCGCCGTAGTAGATGTCGTGCATGCCCAGCAGCTCAGGGTTCTGCCAGCGGTTGACCTCCAGAATCACCTGCCCGGCCCGGTCCAGCCAGGTCTTGTTGTTGCCCACCGAGGAGGCCGGAATCAGGGACCCGTCCTCGCAGATACCGGTGACCTGGATGATCGCGGTGTCCAGCGGGCCGAGAATGCCCTGCCAGGCAGCGGGGGCCACCTGGCTGAGGTGCATGTCGAAATACTCCATCTGGCCGCGATTGATCCTGTCGCGGCAGGTGGGATCGGAATTGTACGGCAGCCGGAACTCGATGCCGTCGGCCTTCGCCAGAGCGCCGTCCAGCTCCGGCCCGGTCGAGGCCCCGGTCCAGACCCGCAGTTTGAACGGCCGGCCCGCCGCATGTTCAGCCTCGATGCGGGCCGCGAGAGCCAGGGGTACGGCGGTGGGATAGCCCGAGGCGGTGAAGCCGCTGAGACCGACCGTCGTATCCGGAGCGATCAGGGCGGCGGCGTCCTCCGCGGACATGAGCCTGGCACGGTGGGCGGCGCTGGCGATACGGCGATCCGTCATCGGACATCCGGAAGGCGGGCCGCAATGCCGGTCAAAGGTGCCCCGGACAGGGCGGCGACCTCACGGGCGAGGACGGTGCTGGTCCGCCCCGGCCCGCCTTCATCGATGGAGACCAGCTGGCTGGCGAAATGCATGTCATTGTATCCCGTTCACTGTCATCAGACGCTGGCACCCCGTCCGGTGCCTTGATCAGGATCAACGATCGCGACCGTTCCACCCCTTCGCGGGGGGAGTTGTTCCAAGGCCCCACGGGACGCCGGCGCGTGATCGCTGGTCAACAGCCGGTTCGGCCTCGCCTCATTGCGGGGCGGGCGAAAAACACTGATCTGATCGCGCTCCCGGCAAGATCTCAGCTTTGCAAGTGACGTTGTTTCTGATCGGAAGTCCACTCTGCGAAAGTAGCCGAACTCCATTTTATTTGATCCGCAACAATAAGCAGGCTCGTTGGTCCGTCGGTCAGAACGCATACAAGCCCATGACCGCCGCTACCAAGCTTGAGCTCAAGTCGGGATGGCCTCCGTCCACCGGATGTCTGGATCCGCCAAAGCGTTCCGGCTGCAGCCGTTGTGGCTCGCGCGCCCTGGCCGTTTGCGGGTCCCTGGCGGGGACTGATCTCCAGCGCATGAACGACCTGGCCGAGGTCGTCACCCTCAAATCAGGAGCCGTGCTGGTCCGGGAAGGCGAACCGGCACCCTATGTGTTCAACATCACCTCCTGATCGTGAGGGCCTACAAACTCCTGCCCGATGGACGCCGGCAGATCACCGGCTTCCTGTTTGCAGGGGACTTTCCGGGTCTGGCGATCGGAGACGACTATGTATTCTCGGCCGAAGCGATGGAGCCCCCGGTCATCTGCCAGTTCCGCAAGGGCCCCTTCCGCCTGCAGATGAAACGGGCCGAGATCGCCGACCATCTGGGTCTGACCATCGAGACTGTCAGCCGTGTCCTGACCCGGATGAAGCTCAACGGCCTGATCTCGACGCGATCGCCACACGAACTCGTCGTCGAACGTCCGGACCGGATGCGACAGCACGCCCTGGACGAGGCCTGAGGCTGCGCCGCAGGCCGGCGGCTGTGAAAGGCGCGCACCAACCGTTCAGCCGCCGGTCGAGCTCAAGCCCTTGTGACGCTCCGCAACCCGCGTCAGCGGACAACCGGCTGAGTTGCTGGAAAGCCGGGACGGCACCCTCACATCCTCCGGACACCACGCCGGGTGGTCGGCATGCCCGGGGCTTCACCCAGGCGCGCCGGCGGTTGACCTGTCCGCCGGGCTCGCGTTGATGCCCCATGGCCAAACGACCAACATCCGCGCGGAAATCCCTGTCTCCGGCCAATCTTGCGGCCCTCGGGGCGGAGCGGCTTGCCGGACTGCTGATGGAAGCGACCGTCGGCGACATGAATCTGAAGCGGAAGCTGAAACTGGAACTCGCCGCCGAGGTGGGGCCGGTCGATCTGGCGATCGAGATCGACAAACGCCTGGCGGCGCTCGCTGCGAGCCGGACACGGGTGTCGTGGCGCAAGCGCCCGGAGCTGATGGCTGACCTCGACGGGCATCGCCGGGCCATCGTGGATCGACTGGCAGAGATGGCCCCCGGAGCGGCCCTCGTCTGTCTGGTCGCCTGGCTTGATCTCAAGCCCGGGCTGGACGAGAGGGTCAAGGATCCCAAGGGTGAACTTGCGCTCCTGTTCCTCGAGGCGGCTGATGATCTGGCCAGGGTCGCTTCGGCCGTGGGGCCGGACGACGCCGCCCCGATCCTGGCCGAGGCGATCGAGACACGCTTGTCGGACTGGGCGGCATGGATCGGCCGTGCGGCTCCAGCCCTCAGCCTTCCTCTGGCCCGGCGGCTTCTGGAGCTGTTGACCATGGGGCGCAAGCGCCCGGGCGGACGCAGGGCCCTCGTCATCCGCAGGCTGGCGGATCGCGCGGGGGATGCCCTGACCTGGACGGGCACCTGGTCGGACGAGGATCAGATGCGGCCCGACATCGGGGCCGAGATCGCGCGACGTCTCGCCTCAGCAGGCCTGGCCGAAGCGGCGCGCGCGGCGCTGGAGGCAAGCCACCCGCACGCCGGGGCCACCTTGCGCGGGGATCGCAGGGAGGCGGCCCCTGACCCCTCCCCACTCCGGGAAGCGGCCGAGATCGCCGTGCTGGAGGCGGAGGGTCGGACGGAAGACGCCCAGTCAGCCCGGTGGGCGGCCTTTTCGCGGACACTGGACCCGCGCCCCCTGCGCGACTTCCTCGCGCGGCTGGCGGATTTCGACGATGTCGAGGCGCTCGACCGGGCCCACGCCCTGGCGGCGACCCACAGCGATGCCTCGCGTGGATTGTCGTTCCTGATGGACTGGCCGGCCCTGCGCGAGGCGGCAGACATGATCATGGCCCGGGCCGGTGACTTCCCTGCACTGGGTGATGCCGTCCCGGTCTGGGTCTCCCGGCTTGAGGGTCGCTATCCTGCCGCGGCCCTGGTCCTGGTTCGATCGCGCGCGCGCAACCTGGCCCCGCTCGGGCCGACCCGCACCGAGGAGGTTCGGGCCCTATCCGTCGAGGCGGCCGATCTGGCGATCCAGGCCGGGGCCCGGCATGGGCTGGAGAGCCACGCGGCCTTTATCGACAGTCTGGAGACCCTCGTCAGCCGTGGCAGCCGTCGCGGCGCGCACTGACGTCGGCCGCGGGCCCGTAGACCGGTCTTCGCACCACGGGCCGGCCCGTCAGTCCCGGCCCCGTCAGCCGGGCCGATCCGCCTCGGGCAACCGCGTGGTGGAGGCATAGGCGGGATCCTTGCACTGATCGCAGACCATCAGCGGCTTCATCGGCTGACCGCAGGTTTTGTGGATCAGGATTTCCGGCACACCCTGATCCCCGCTCAGCCATTCGTCCCCCCAGGCCATGATCGCCGCGATGATCGGAAACAGGTCCAGCCCCTCGGGGGTCAGGCGATATTCCCATCGCGCCGGGCGGGTCTGGTACTGGGTCCTGGCCAGCACCCCCCGACGCACCAGAAGGGCCAGGCGATCAGCGAGGATATTGGTCCCGGCCTTCAGGGCGCTCTGGAACTCCGTGAACCGCCGGCAGCCGTAGAAGGCGGCCGCGATCGTGTGGGTGGTCCAGCGGTCGCCGAGAATGTCAATCGAGCGCTCGATCATCGGATGCAGCTGGGTCCCGCCGTCCTCCGGCAGCGGTGACGAGGCCAGGGTGGATCGCCGCTGCAGACGGGCCCTGGGTCCCGGTTCCAGACCCGCGCCCGGGCCATCGACCAGAGAGACATCGCGCGCCGTCACAGGCTGGCGACAGGCCCCGCAGACCATGGTCGGGGTGAAGGTCTGGCCACAGATGGAATGGACCAGGCGGTGCGACCTGAGATCCGGATCGTAGTGCCAGCGCTTCTCCCACCCCAGCACAGCCAGGGCCGCCGGATAGAGACCGACGCCGGCGCGGGTCAGCCGATACTCGTAGCGCGCCGGGCGGTCCTGATACTTGCGCCGGTGCAGGACCCGGGCCTCCTCCAGCCGTTTCAGCCGGTCCGCCAGAATGCTGCGCGCCATGCCCGTCAGCTTCTGGAAGGCGTCAAAGCGGGTCTCGCCCGAGAAGGCGGCGTAGAGAATCAGCAGGCTCCAGCGGTCGCCGACGATGTTCAGCGCGCGAGCCGCCGAACTGGCGCGCACCGGCTGGGAGGCACCGGGGGTTGCGGCCGCCACAGTGGCGTTTGCATGAAGCATCGGTCAGCTGTGCGGTCCCGCAACCGGAAGGTCAAGCTTGTCACGGACACGCGCGAAACCGGCGCTGTTGCTGTCTGAGATGTGACTTGTATAATCAGACCGATTGGGTTCCAGCAGAGCCGTCGGGACGACCCGATCCTCTCGCTGGCGCGTCCGGGAGCAGGCATGTTGCAACAGATTATGACCCTGCTCGCGACCAATGCCGTCGTGGTCCTCGGCCTGATGATCGCCCTGTGGGTGGTCGGGCTGAAGCTTCGGGACGTCACCTATGTCGATGCCTTCTGGGCGCTGAACATGGTGATCGTCGCCATCTCCACCTGGCTGATGACGCCCGACGGCGATCCGACTCGCAAGGCCCTGCTGGTGGGCCTCTGCGCTCTCTGGGGCCTCAGGCTGGGCGGATACATGCTCTGGCGCTGGGCCGACCACGGGCCGGACCGCCGCTACAAGGCCCTGCTCGGTCGGGCCGAGACGAAACAGGGGCTCAGCTTCGCCCGGGCCTCACTGACCATGGTCTTCCTGACCCAGGCCCCCCTGCTGTTCATCGTCTGTCTGCCTGTCCAGCTGGGCCAGATCGCCGGCCTGCCCCCGGTCGGTCCGATCGCCTGGATCGGGGCGGCCCTGACCGTGTTCGGGGTCACCTTCGAAAGCATCGGCGACTGGCAGCTGACCCGGTTCCGCAAGGACCCGACCAGGGCCGGTCAGGTGCTGGATACGGGCCTGTGGCGCTACACCCGCCACCCCAACTATTTCGGCGACGCCTGCGCCTGGTGGGGACTGTGGCTGATCGCGGCCGAGACGACGCCGGGTCTGTTCGCCGTCGTCGGCCCGGCGCTTCTGACCTGGACCCTGATGAAGTGGTCGGGTGCCCCGACCACCGAGAACCGCATGCGCAGGACGCGACCCGACTATGAGTCCTACATTGCGCGCACCAGCGGCTTTGTCCCCATGCCGCCGAGGCGGATCGAGGAGCACTGATCCTGATGACCAGCCGGACCCAAGCCATCGCCGAAGCGCCCTATCACGATGCGCAACTCCTGCCGGTCGACCTTGCAGTCGACCGGCGCAGGGACGGGACGATCCTGATCACCTCGCGGATTCCCCTGGCCGAACACGACTGGAACCTGCCCCGGGTTCTCGCCTCCATCGCCGCCACCCGGCCCGAGGCCCCCGCCCTGTCCCGCCGCGCGGGCGGAACCGGGGACTGGCAGACCACCCACTATGGCGAGTTGAAGCGGCAGTGCGACGCCGTCTCCCAATGGCTGCTCGATCACCCGACACCCGGCCCCGTGCTGATGATGGGGGCCAACTCCGTGGCCATGGCCGCCTTCATCTTCGGCACGATGGCGATCGGTGTCCCCAGCGCACCGGTCAGCCCCCAGCTGGCCCTGATGGGCGGGGACCTGGCCCGACTCCGGCACGTGCTGAAGCTCCTGAAACCGACCGTCCTGTTCGTGGAGGACGCAAGGCCTCTGGCGGCAGGCCTCAACGCCGTCGAGCTGGGTCACGTCACGATCATCACCGGCACGCCGGAGGTGTTCACGCGTCCGACGGTCTCACTGGCCGAGGTGCTGGCGACACCCGTGACTGCGGCGGTCGCCGCGTCCATCGACGCTCTGACTGCGGCAGGGACGGTCCAGTTTCTGCTGACTTCGGGTTCGACCGGCCTGCCCAAGGCGGTGCCGACATCGCTGGCCAATGTCGCGGCCAACAATGCGGCCAACCTGCAGCTGAGCGGTCTGGAATGGACCAGCGAGATGCTCAACTGGATGCCCTGGCACCATGCGGCCGGGGCCGGCATTCTTCGTGCCGTCCTGCTGACCGGCGGGCACATGTATCTGGACGACGGGAAACCGGTGCCGGGCCTGTTCGACCTGTCGGTGCGGAACCTGAAAGAGCGGCCAGTCCGCTACTACGTCAATGTCCCGGCCGGGTTCGCGCTTCTGGTCGATGCCCTGGAAGCGGATCCGGCCTTCCAGGCGATCTTCTTCTCGGAGCTTCGCCTGATGCTCTATGGCGGTGCCGCCCTGTCGCAGGCCCTGTCCGACCGACTGCAGCGGATGGCGATCGCGCAGACCGGGCACCGAATCCTGATGATCTCCGCCTATGGGGCCACTGAGACCACGTCCGGCTTCATGGCCATCTACGACTATACCGAGACCGTGGGACTGGGCCTGCCCCTGCCCGGGCCGACGATCAAACTGGTCCCCGACGGCGAGCGCTACGAACTGCGGGTTCGGGGCGCGACCGTCACCCGCGGTTATCACGACGATCCTGAACGCAGCGCCGCCGCCTTTGATGAGGAAGGCTTCTATCGCACCGGCGACCTGACCCGCTTCATTGATCCGGAGAACCCGGATCGCGGCCTCGCCTTCGCCGGGCGCATGGCCGAGGAGTTCAAGCTGGCGACCGGGGCCTGGGTCTCGGGCGGGGAGATGCGCGAGGCTGCCCTGCGCGCCCTCTCCCCCCTCGTCACGGAGGTCGTCCTGGCCGACGACAATCGACCCTGTCTCTGCGTCCTGGTCTGGCCGTCCGCAGACGGTGTCCGGGCGGAAACGGGGCTACCGCTGGAGGAGGCGATCGGCTCCGGCGCGCTCGCGGCGGCGCTGCAGGCGCGTCTGGACGCCCACAACCGCAGCGTCTCTGGGGCCAGTCGCCGGATCGAACGCCTGTCGCTGCTCCTGACCCCGCCCGACCCGAACGCCCATGAGGTGTCAGACAAGGGCAGCATCAACCGGCGTGCCGTTCTGGATCGCCGCCACGCCGAGGTGGAGCGACTCTATGAGACGCCCGTACCGCCCGGCGTCGTCGCAACCACCGTCTGACCGTTCAGGCCGCGACCCCGATCACAAGGCTGACGGTCGTCGTCGTCGAGCCGCCGATGTTGAGCGTCTGGACGGTCTTCGCCCCCTCGACCTGATTGTCGCCGGCTGTCCCCGTCGTCTGGCGAAAGGCGTCCAGCGCCATCCGCACCCCGGTCGCCCCGACCGGATGGCCGCAGCCGATCAGCCCTCCGGACGGATTGATCGGCAGCTTGCCGCCGATCTCGATGTCCCCGGCCTCGATCGCCTTCCAGCTCTCGCCCGGGGCGGTCAGCCCCAGATGGTCGATGGCCATGTATTCCGTCATCGAGAAACAGTCGTGCGTCTCGACCGCGTCGATCCCGTCCAGACCGATCCCCGCGCGGCCTCTCGCCTCCTCGATGGCGCGCCGGACCTGCGGAAAGACATAGGCGTCGGCCGCGCTGGCCTCGACCTTGGATCGGTAGCTGATCGGGGCCGACCGATGCCCCCACCCCAGGATCCGGGGCAGGCTGTCCAGTGGCAAGCCGCGCCGCCTCGCATAGTCAGCCGCCCGCTCGGGCGAGGCGAGCACGATCATCGCCGCCCCATCGGTGACCTGTCCGCAGTCGGTCTTGCGCACCCGGCCCTCGATCACCGGATTGGCCTCATCGTCGTCGGTGAAGCTCAGACTGGTGAAGCCCCAGCTGCGGGTCTGGGCGTTGGGATTGGTCTTCGCATTGCCAAAATTGATCTCCGAGATCCGGCGCAGATGCCGTTCGTCAATCCCGTACCGGGCGTCATACTCATCCGTCAGATCGGAGAAGGCCCGGGGCCAGACATAGGTGGCATCCCCGAACTCATGGCCCGTCCAGGCCGCCGCCCCCAGATACCCGGCTGCGGTCACGCCCGGGACATTCCGCATCATCTCAAGGCCCAGGACGGCGGCCGTCCCGTAGCGACCGGACTCGATGTCGGCGCAAGCCGCGAGGATGGCGATACTCCCCGACGCGCAGGCCGCCTCATGCCGTGAAGTGGGCATGCCGTCAAAGCCCGCATCCGCCTGGGCAAAGAAGCCGCCGAGCAGCCCCTGACCCGCGAACAGTTCGCCGACGAAATTGCCCACGTGACCCACGTCGATGTCGCCGGGCTCCAGATCGACAGAGGCCAGCCCCTCGCCCAGCACCTCGGAGAAGCCGTCGGCGATCTCCATGCCCTCGCGGGCCCAGTTCCTCGCGAAATCCGATTGCCAGCCGCCGAGGATATAGGTCACACGCCGCCTCCCACCTTCACCTGGTCCCGGGCCGCCCGGATGGTCTCGCCCTGCGACCAGGTCGCATGGGTGCCGCTGGACATCCGGCCAGGCAGGATGATCCGGCAGACCGGCCCGTCTGCCAGCTTGCGCGCATCATAGATGACGCATTCGGACCGGTCCTCGACCATGTCGCTGATGAAGGTGACCAGATAGCCGTCGTCCTCCTCCGTCGCCCCGACGCGCGGGGCGAAGCCGGGTTCGGACCCGTAGCGCTCGGGCCCGAAATCGAGGGTCCAGCTTTCGCCGGAGTCCATGTCGTGTTTGACCAGACCGGTGAACAGGAACCAGCCGGGTTTGGAGACCGCGCTGTAGGCGTAGCGGTACTTCACCCCGGCATACTGGTTGTTGATGATGCCGAACTCGAGGGTGCGGTCGTCCAGCTGGGTCTCGGTCGTCAGCCCCGTCGTCAGGTCGAAGCGCCAGCGATGCAGCTTCGGCTTGATCATCGCCTGATCGAGGAAGGTCATCAGCCGCTCATGGCCCGGCCAGGCGTCCGGGCTCGTCTCGGGCACCGGATCGTGCTGGAAATAGCCGTCCATCACGATCGCGTCGCCGTCCTCCCAGGCGTTGAGGAAGTGCAGCACATAGGTCGGCTCGGCATCGAACCAGCGGACCTCGGCATCGGTGCCGAAGCGCGGGAGGATCCCGAAGCGACTCTTCATCTCCGGATAGAAGCGCGACACATGCACGCCGCGTTCGAGCAGGGCCGGATCCCAGAACAGCGGGAAGTCATTCAGGATCGAATAGTTCGTCGTGAACGCCATGTCGTGCGGCAGGCGCGGCCCCGGCAGTGTGATCGGCGTCAGATGCTTCAGCACATTGTCCGCCCCGACGACGCCGTAGTGCATATAGGGCGCGGTCTTGGAATAGTTGAAGAACAGCAGCTCGCCGGTCCGCTCATCGACCTTCGGATGGGCCGAAATTCCCTGCGGCGGACACCAGGTGTCGGTCCCCAGCGGCTCCAGCGTATAGGGATCCATCCGGTAGGCTTCGCCGCACTGGTAGAAGGTCGACAGGATCGCGCCGGCATGGATGATCACGTCCGTCGACGAGGAATCCTTCAGGCCCCCGTGGGCCCCCCAGCCGGGCCGTTCGGACTTCGCGGGGTTTTCGGCCAGACCGGCCCACAGCGCGCGCCCGACCTCCTGTTCGGCCTGAAAGCCCTTGGTGCGGATAAAGCGGTTGCGATAGGTGGCCTTGCCGTCGCGCAGTGCCATGACGTGCAACATGCCGTCACCGTCGAAGGGGTGATAGCGCCCGATCGGCTCGTGCACCGGGTTCTCGGTATTGCGGACATACACGCCGTCGATGTCGGTCGGGATGGTCCCGATCACCACCATGTCCTCGGCGTCGAACTCCTGATGCTGGGGCGTCCAGGGCCCCGACATATAGGGGTGGTCTGCCGACGTCAGGGAGACCTTGAAGGCTGCGCGTCCCGCGCCGGTACGTTCGATCCCCATGGCATCCTCCAGATCGTTCGAGAGGCTTTCGCCTCTGTGGGTTTTGTTACGATACCATCCAGAATGAAGCCGTCCAATGACCAAGTCTCGTTACGCAAGCTTTTGTGAGGACGCACTGCCGGTGCTATCGAGGCGGGCGTCCCGCAAGGTCTGCCGCCACATCGTCGGGCAGGACGACCGGTCAGTGCTCGATACGGCGGTCTTTCCGGACAGCCGCAGGGAGGCCCCGACGCCGGAGGGACGGCTCCGAACCGCTTGAGCCGGGGGGCCGGGCTGGCGCATAAGGGACAGTAATGGCCTTTGAACCAGTTCCTCTCCAGCCGCTGGAGCGCGGCTACCTTAGGGTCCTGCGCATCCGGTCGGCCCTCGGCTGGCTGGTCCTGGCCGCGATGGGTGCTGTGGCCGACGTCGGACTGCAGTGGCGGGTCGGTTTCCCGCCAGGCGTGGTCGGTGGACCGATCCTCCTGTTCGGCCTTCTTTCGATCGTTGTTCTGGTCCCGGGGCGCTGGCGGCGCTGGGGCTATGCCTTCACAGATCGGGAGCTTCACGTTGCCAGCGGCTGGCTGACGCGCGTGCACACCATCGTCCCGGTGTCCCGCGTCCAGCATATCGATGTGAGCCAGGGCCCGATCGAACGCAGCGCGGGGGTGGCGACCCTCAGTCTGCACACGGCCGGCACCGAGAACAGTCTGGTCGTGTTGCCTGGCATCTCACGCGAACGCGCCGAGGAAATCCGCGACGCAATCCGTGCCCGGATCAGCGACGCGCCCTGGTGAGGGGGGCCCCCCCCCCCCCCCCCCCCCCCCCCCCCCCCCCCCCCCCCCGGGGGGCGGCCCAAAGGAGGGGCGGGCGCGCGGGGGGCCCCC
>JAIEQA010000094.1 GCA_019748095.1 Caulobacteraceae bacterium
GCCAGCGGCAAGGTCTGGGTCTCGCCGGGGATGGCGCCGGCGAAGGTCACCGTGGCGCCGAACTCGCCGAAGGCCCGGGCGAACCCCAGCAGCCCCGCCGCTACGAGACCGGGCGCCGCCAGAGGCAGGGTGACCCGGGCGAACACCGACAGGGGTGGCGCGCCCAGAACCGCTGCGGCGTCCTCCAGACCCCGGTCCACACCCTCGATCGCCAGCCGCAAGGGCCGGACCACCAGCGGCAGGGCCATGATGGTCGCGGCGAGGGCCGCCCCCGTCCAGTGGAAGGCGAGAGAGACGCCGAAGGCGTCGTGGAGCGCCCGACCGATCGGGCCCCTGACGCCAAAGAGGCTGAGCAGGATCAATCCCGTCACGACCGGCGGCAGGACGAGCGGGATGTTGACGGCCGCCTCGATGATCCAGCGGCCGGGGAAACGACCCCGGGCGAGGATCAGGGCCAGCGCCAGGCCGATAGGTAGACAGAGCGCCAGGGACGCCGTGGCGACCTTGAGGGACAGCCAGAGCGCCTCGCTTTCGAAGGCGGAGACGGGCTCGAACATTCAGGCGACGGGCTCGAAGCCATGACGACGGAAGATCGCCGCCGCCCGCGGCGTGCGCAGATAGTCCAGAAAGGCCCGTCCGTCCGCCCCGTCGTCCGCCGTCCCGGCCGCCGGATAGACGATCGCGGGCTGTTCCTCGGGCGGAGGCTCAAGCACGATCCTGACCGCGTCCTGTCCCACGACGTCGCTGCGATAGACGATGCCCAGCGCCGCTTCGTGTCGCGCGACGAAGGCGCGCACGCCGCGCACGTCCGCTGCGAAGACAAGGCGATCCTGGACGGCCTCCCAACGACCTGTGGCCTTCAACCAGGTCCGGGCGTAGGCGCCGGCGGGTACGCTCTCCGGATCGCCGATGGCGAGACGCCCTCCGCCGGAAAGGGCTTCGAACACGTCCCGGCTCTCTGCGGCTTCGACCGGGGCGATCACCACCAGGTCATTGGCGAGCAGGTCGAAGCGTTGCGGGCCCAGACGGCCCGCGGCGGCCAGCCGGTCCATCCAGATCGGGTCCGCCAGGATCACGACATCGGCGGGCGCGCCGGCCTCGACCTGACGCGCCACCGCGCCGCTGGCGCCGAACGACAGTCGGACGCGGGTCCCCTCGTCGCGTTCGTAGTCGGCGGCGATCTCGGTCAAGGCGTCGGTCAGGGAGGCCGCTGCGAACACGGTCACTGTAGGCCTTGGCCCGGATGAGGGCGCGGGCGAACAGGCGGCCAAGGCGACAGCGACCAGGCCGGCCAGGACTATCTTCAGGGTTTTCCAGGTCATGAGAGGAAAGAGTGCGCCCTTCTACGGAGACCCGTTATAGTCGTCCGAACATGACGGTCATCTATCAGTCTGACAAGGCGACGCCGATCGGCTTGGGCACCTCGGCTTCGCTGGTCGATCCGTTCGGCCGCGCGATCAACTACGTCCGTATCTCGGTGACCGACCGGTGCGACCTGCGCTGCCTCTACTGCATGGCCGAGAACCCGGTCTTCCTGCCCAAGGCCGATCTCCTCAGCCTGGAGGAGATCGAGCGGATGTGCGGCGCCTTCATCGATCTCGGCTGCCGCCGGATCCGGCTGACCGGCGGCGAGCCCCTGGTCCGCAAGGGGATGATGGATCTGGTGGCCGCCCTGTCGCGTCACCTCAGGACCGGAGATCTCGAGGAGATCACCCTGACCACCAACGGCACCCAGCTCGCGCGCCATGCCCGGGCGCTCGCGGGTCACGGCGTGCGCCGCATCAACGTGTCCCTGGACACGCTCGACCCCGACAAGTTCCGGCGGATTACCCGCGGCGGCGATCTGCGGATTGTGATGGCCGGACTGGAGGCGGCCCGGCAGGCGGGCCTGAGCGTCAAGATCAACACCGTCGCCCTGAAAGGCGACAACGTCGACGAACTTCCTGACCTGATCCGTTGGGCACACGGTCTGGGCATGGACATCACCTTGATCGAGACCATGCCGCTGGGCGAGATCGGCGCGGATCGCACGGACCAGTATCTGTCCCTCGCCACGGTCCGCGAGACCCTGGGCCGGATCTGGACCCTGACGCCGTCAACCCGCCGCACCAGCGGCCCGGCCCGCTACATGAAGGTCGAGGAGACGGGCGGAACGCTGGGCTTCATCACCCCGCTCAGCCACACCTTCTGCGAGGCCTGCAACCGGGTGCGGGTGACCTGCACGGGCCAGCTCTTTCTGTGCCTCGGCCAGGACGATCAGGCGGACCTGCGCCAGGTGCTGCGCGACCACCCCGGGGACGACGCGCCGCTGCGTGAGGCGATCCGCGCCGCCATCGCCTTCAAGCCCAAGGGACACGATTTCAGGATCGACCGCCCCGGCGCTGCGCCGGCCGTTCTGCGCACCATGTCGACGACGGGAGGCTGAGGTGGCGGTCGTGAAACTGTTTGGCAGGATCGGCGACATCGCCGGCTGGTCGGAGGCCACCCTGGCCGGCGCAACCCTGGAAGAGATCAAGGCGGCCGCCGCGGGCGCCGATGCCCGCCTCGCCGAACATCTCGATCATCCCAGCACCCTGGTGATCCTCAACGCCACCCTCATTCCCCACAGTCTGAGATGCGAGGCGCTGAAGATCGGTGACGACGACGAGGTGGCGTTCGGCTCTCCGGTCGGCGGGGGCTGACCCATGATCCGCGTCACCCGGGATCCGCTCGACGCGGCCTCACTCCTGCAGGACTTTTCCCGCGATCGCCTCGACACCGGGGCGGTGGTCTCCTTCACCGGCCTGACGAGGGGCCGCACCGGCGACCGAGCCGTCGACGCCCTGACGCTTGAGGCCTACCCGGGCTTCACCGAGCGGGTGATGGAGGAGATCGAGACCGAGGCCCGCGCGCGCTTCGAGATCCAGGATGTTCTCGCCGTCCACCGCTGGGGCACGATCGCCGTGGGCGAGCCGGTGGTCTTCGTCGCCGTCGCCGCTGTCCACCGTCGTCCCGCCTTTGAGGCGGCCGACTTCCTGATGGACCATTTCAAGACCCGGGCGCCGTTCTGGAAACGGGAGGACGGACCCGACGGCCGCCGCTGGATCGAGCCCCGGGATCAGGACCACGCCGATCGGGCCCGCTGGGCCGAGGAGACCCCATGACCGACACGCATCCCGACCTGCAACCGCCCGCCCCCGGCGGCCGCCTCGTCGACCTTCCCCTGACCCCCGTCCGCATCGCCGTCCTCACCATCTCCGACACCCGGGACGAGGAGAGCGACACCTCCGGCAAGATCCTGGCCGACCGGATCGTCGAGGCCGGTCACCCGTCGGTCCTGCGCGACATCGTGCCCGACGACATCGAGGCTATCCGCGCCCGGGTCCGGGGCTGGATCGCCGACGGGGCGGTGGACGCGATCATTACCACCGGCGGCACGGGCCTGACCGGCCGCGACGTCACGCCCGAGGCGCTGGAGCCGCTGTTCGACAAGCGGATCGACGGCTTCTCGGTGATCTTTCATCAGGTCAGCTACCAGACCATCGGCCTGTCGACTCTGCAGTCCCGCGCGACCGCAGGCCTGATCGACGGCGTCTTCGTCTTCTGCCTGCCGGGATCTAACGGGGCTGTCCGCGACGGCTGGGACAAGGTCATACGCTGGCAGCTCGACAGCCGTCACAAGCCCTGCAACATGGTGGAACTCATGCCCCGGCTGCTGGAGCGGTGATGTCGGATCCTATGCCGCCCCTGAGGACCGGCCTGACCCATATCGACGCCGACGGACGCGCCCGCATGGTCGACGTGTCGGACAAGGCGACGACCACACGCGAGGCGACGGCGCGCGGCCGGATCGTCATGCGACCCGAGACCCTGGCGCTGGCCCTGTCCGGCGGCGGCAAGAAGGGCGACGTCCGCGCCGTGGCCGAGATCGCCGGCGTCATGGCGGCCAAGCGCACCTCCGACCTGATCCCTATGTGCCATCCACTGATGCTGACCTCGGTCAAGGTCGCCATCCGCACGACGGACGACGGATCGGGTCTGGAGGCGACAGCGACGGCCCGGACGCAAGGGCAGACAGGGGTCGAGATGGAGGCCCTGACGGCCGCGTCCGTCGCCCTGCTGACCCTCTTCGACATGCTCAAGGCGGTCGACCGCGAGATGGTGGTCACCGATATCGGCCTCCTGGCCAAGTCCGGCGGCGCTTCGGGCGACTGGAGCCGGGCATGAGCCTGCCGTCGATCGAGACCGTCCGCGCGACCATGCTGTCGGCGATCGTCCCACTGGCGGCGGAAGCGATACCCCTGGCGGAGGCCGACGGATGCTGGCTGGCCGAACCCGTCACGGCCGAACGCGACCAGCCCCCGTTCGACGCCTCGGCCATGGACGGGTGGGCGGTTCGCAGCGTGGATCTCCGACCGGGTGCGCGGCTTGAAATCGTCGGCGAGAGCGCCGCGGGCCACGACGCCGGCGTGACCGTCGCCCCGGGCCAGGCCGCCCGCATCTTCACAGGCGCCGCCTTGCCGCCCGGCAGCGACCGGGTGGTGATCCAGGAAGAAGCCGAACGCGACGGGGGGACGGTCGTCCTGGCCGCCGCCGCAGACGCGCCCGCCTGGGTCCGTCCGCGGGGATGCGACTTCCGCGCCGGCGCGGTTCTGCTCGAGGCCGGGACCCGGCTCAATCCCTGGCGCCTGGCCCTCGCCGCCTCGGCGGGCCGCGCCACCGTCACCTGCAGACGGCGGCCCGTGGTCGCCCTCCTGTCGACCGGGGACGAACTCGTCGCCGCTGGAGAGACGGCCGGCCCGCACCAGATCTACGACGCCTGCGCCCCGGCCCTGGCGGCCTTCGTGCGCCGCAGTGGCGGGACCTCGGTCCTTCTCGGCCGGGCGAAGGACGATGACGCCTCCATCCTCGCCGCGATCGACGCAGGAACCTTCGACCTGCTGGTAACGGTCGGCGGCGCCTCGGTCGGCGATCATGATCGCGTCAAGCCGGCTGTCCGGTCGGCCGGCGCGGTGCTTTCGGTCGAAGGGGTCGCCGTGCGTCCCGGCAGGCCTGTCTGGTTCGCGCATCTGGCCGACGGACGGCCGCTGCTGGGCCTGCCCGGCAATCCCGCCTCCGCCCTGGTGTGCGCGCAGCTGTTCCTCGCCCCCCTGATCGCCGCGCTTCAGGGCGGAAGGACCGATCCGGCCGTGGACACCGCCGTTCTCAACGGGCCGCTTTCCGCCAATGGTCCGCGCGAACATTTTATGCGCGCCATCGTCGAAACCGCCCCTGACGGCAGCCGCCGCGTGCGCCCGATGAGCGACCAGGACTCCTCCCTCGTCACGGTGATGGCGGCGGCCAACGCGCTGGTGCGGCGGCTCCCCGGCGCACCACCGCTGGAGGCCGGGTCCCGGGTCGAGGTCTTGCTCCCGGAAGCGTGACGCTCTGCGGAGAGCCGGTCCCTTCGCGCGACCGTCTTCCTGCCACCGCACCGGGCGGCCTAGGATCACAGGGAATGCGAGGAGGCGGAAGATGCTGACACGAATCGGTCCGGTGAAACTGAGGCTGCAGGTCATGAGCGCCGAAACCAGCGCCATGGGGCCAGGCAAGGCCGCCGTCCTGGAAGCCATCACGGCGCACGGCTCCATCTCCGGAGCCGGACGGGCCCTGAACATGAGCTACAAGCGCTGCTGGGCGCTGGTGGATGAGATGAACCGGTGCTGGAAGACCCCGCTCGTAACCGCCACCCGCGGCGGGCCGGCCCAGGGAGCCTGCCTCACCGCGGAGGGGCGCCTCGTCATTGACGCCTTTCGGGCTCTGGAACGCCGGTTGTCGGAGGTTACCCGGGACGATCCGGCCTATGCGACCCTGGTCGACCATCTTCGCGACGCGCCCATGGCGACCGCGGCTCTCTGATCAGCGCGCCCGCTCCCGGAAGGGAGACTGAAGGATTACTCCTTCAGCCGCCACGTGGCGCCGGTCGGCCCGTCCATCACCACGACGTTCAGCGCCGTCAGCCGGTCTCGAATGCGATCCGCCTCGGGCCAGTTCTTCCCCGCCCGCGCGGTCACCCGCTCGGCCAGCAGCGTCTCGACCTCGGCTTTCAGGACGTCGTCGGATCCGCCTTCAAACCAAGCATCCGGCGAAGCCAGCAGCACCCCCAAAATCCGGCCGCAGGCGAGCAGATCGGCCTTGGCGATGCCGACCGCCGTGTGATCGCCGGCCGTCATGGCTCGCTCTATCTCGCTGGACAGGGCGAACAGGGTCGCCATGGCCCCAGGCGTGTTCAGGTCGTCCGAGATGGCCTGGATAAACGCGGATGACGGCATGTCGCCCAGCGCCTCGACGCCAGCGGCGCGGCGCAATGCTCCATACAAGCGATCGAGGTTCTTGCGCGACTGATCCAGCAGCGCCTGGTTCCAGTCGAGCGGCTGACGGTAGTGCGCGCTCAGCAGGGCCCACCGGACGACCTCGCCCGGCGTCGCCTGGACCAGATCGTGCAGCAACAGGACATTGCCGATCGACTTGGCCATCTTCTCGGCGTCCATCGTCAGGAAGCCGTTGTGCATCCAGTAGCGACTATATTCGGCGGGCGCGGTCGTCTCGTGGGCATGGCCGTGGGCGCAGACGCCCTGGGCGATCTCGTTCTCATGGTGCGGGAAGACCAGGTCGATGCCGCCGCCGTGGATGTCGATGGGCAGGCCCAGGACGGCCTCGATCATGGACGAACATCCGATATGCCAGCCGGGCCGCCCGTCGCCCCAGGGCGAAGGCCAGGACGGTTCGTCGGGTTTGGAGGGTTTCCACAGGACGAAGTCGTGCGGGTTCTTCTTGTAGGGGGCGACCTCGACCCGGGCCCCGGCGATCATGTCATCGAGGTTGCGGCCAGACAGCGCGCCGTAGGCCGGATAACTCGACACGTCGAACAGCACATGGCCTTCCGCCGCATAGGCGCAGCCGGCGTCGACGATCTTGCCGATCTGGGCGACCATGGCGTCGATGTGGTCGGTGACATGGGGCGCGATGTCCGGCGGCGTGACGTTCAACAGGCCCATATCGGCCAGATAGGCGGCCTCGTAGCGGGCCGTGACCTCGCCGATCGCCACGCCTTCCTTGAAAGCTTTCGCATTGATCTTGTCGTCCACGTCCGTGACGTTGCGGGCGTAGATCACGCTGTCGGCGCCGTACTCGCGACGCAACAGCCGGACCAGCACGTCGAACACCACCGGCGGGCGCGCATTGCCGATGTGGGCATAGTCATAGACCGTGGGTCCGCACACATAGAGCGTCACCCGGTCGGGATCGCGCGGCGTGAACACCCGCTTCTCACGGTGCAGGGTGTCGTAAAGGGAAAGCGTCATGGGACCTCGGCGGCCTCGAAAGTGATCTTGCGGGACGCGCTGGGTGTGCCGCGTCCCACAAGGTCACCTAGACTTTCATACGCGCCTTCGCCATGGCGCCGGACACCTGTCGCCGCTTCAGAGTTTCCAGCGCGGTCCGTTTTCCAGCACGAACTCCGCGAACGTCTTCGGCTTGCGCCCGGTCACCGCCTCGACCGTATCGGTGACCCGGTCCTCGGCGCCGTGGGCGATCGCCCCGTCCATTCCCGCCAGCGCCTGGGCAAACGCGCCCGGAATGCCGATGGCTTCGAAACGCGACGTCAGCTCCTGGAGGGTCAACCGGTGATGCGCGACCGGCCGTCCGGATGACGCCGAAATCAGCCTCGCCACCTCGTCGTAGCTCAGCGTCTCCGGTCCGGTGAGGATCAGGTCGCCGTTCCCGAAGTCGTCGCCGAGCAGCGCCTCGACCGCGACAGCGGCGATGTCTCCGGCGTCGATGAACGGAACGCGTCCGTCCTGCGTCGCGGAATAGATGCGACCCTCCGTGCGGATGGTCTCGACGTGCTGGTGCTCGGAGAAATTTTGCATGAACCAGCTCGGGCGCAGGGCGGTCCAGCCCGGGGCTTTGGCCTTCAGATAGGCGTGGACGGCGCCCATCAAGGGCCCGCCTTCCTCCAGCATGGAAGAACTCAGCAGGACCAGACGCGCGACGCCTGCGCCGATCGCCTGGTCGATGAAGGGCCGCATGGCGTCGAGCGGATCCGCCGCGCCGGTCGGGGCGACCATGTAGACGGCCCGCACGCTCTCAAGGGCGCCTGCGAAACTGTCGGCGTCGGCCCAGTCGAAGCGGACCTGATCGGCCGCGGCCGGCGAGCGCGTCGCCACACGAGCGGGGATGCCGCGGCCCCGCAGGAGGTCCGCGACGCGCCGTCCGGTCTTGCCTGTGCCCCCGGTCACCAGAACATTATCGGCCATGGGTTTCACCTCCAGCCTGGGAGCCGGACACGGCGTGGGCGTCTCCCACGACCTGCGCGATCACGTTGGGGTTCCAGTAGTCGCGGTAGTGGACGATGCGACCACCCGAGACCCTGATCACCGAAATGTAGGTCTGCTCATAGGTCTTGCCGGAGGCGACGCCGCGCCCGACACCGGTGAACTCCAGGATGAAGGTGTCGGCGTCAACGGAGCGGTGGACGACCGGGGCGCCCACGCCGACGATGTCGATCATGGTTCCAAGGCCGGCGAACTTCGGTCCGGCGCCTGGATCACTGGCTCCCCGCCGGATGGCGGCCTAGGCAGAGGCATGGAACGGGTCGGCACTATTCTCTTCCTGCTTCTGGCCGTCGTCGTGAGCGGCTCGGCTGCGCGTCTGACGCGAGTGCCGCTGCCTCTGGTGCAGATCGGACTGGGCGTCGCGATCGCGTTTTCGACCGTGCCCACCGTCATCCTGGACCCCGAGCTCTTCTTCGTCCTGCTCTTGCCGCCGCTTCTGTTTCTGGACGGGTGGCGCATTCCGAAGGACGACCTTCGGCGAGATCGCGGCGCCGTCATCGAACTGGCGCTAGGCCTGGTCATCCTGACCGTGGTCGGCGTCGGCTTTCTGATCCACTGGCTCATCCCGGCCATGCCGCTGCCGGTCGCCTTCGCCCTTGCTGCGGTGGTCTCGCCCACGGATCCGGTCGCCGTTTCGGCGATCTGCGCGCGCGCCGGGATTCCCAAGCGGATGATGCACATTCTCGAAGGCGTATCTTTGCTCAACGACGCGTCGGGGCTGGTCTGCATGCGCTTCGCGGTCGCGGCGATGCTGACCGGATCGTTCTCGCTTCAGGAGGCGATCGGCTCTTTCCTCTGGATCGCAGCAGGGGGTGTCCTGATCGGGGCCGCCGTGACCTGGTCGGTCTCCAAGGGAAAGGCCTGGATCGCGATGCGACTGGGGGAGGACACGAGCGCACAAATCCTGGTGAGCCTGCTGATCCCGTTCGGCGCCTACATTCTGGCGGAAGCGCTGCATTGCTCCGGCATCCTCGCCGCCGTCGCGGCGGGGGTGACCATGGGGTTCGCCGAGCAGAGTGGAAAGACGCTCGCCGTGACCCGAGTGCGGCGCGCGGCCGTGTGGGACGTGGTCCAGTTCTCGGCCAACGGCGTCATCTTCGTGCTTCTGGGCGAGCAGCTGCCCGGCATCATCTCCGAGGCCGACGAGACCGTGCGCATGACCGGCCATGTCGACGCCTGGTGGCTGGGCGTCTACGTCCTGGCCATCAGCCTGTCCCTCGCCATCCTGAGATTCGCCTGGGTCTGGACCTCGTTGAGGCTGACCTGGTTCAAACGCCGATCCGAAGCGCGTCCGCAGCGTGTCGGACTGCGCTTGGTCGCGGCCATGTCTTTCGCCGGCGTGCGGGGCGCCATCACCCTGGCCGGCGTTCTGACCCTGCCCATGACCCTCCTCGATGGAACCGCCTTCCCGGCGCGGGACCTCGCCATCTTCCTCGCGGCCGGGGTCATCATCGTCTCGATGATCGTCGCCAGCATCGGTCTTCCCCGGCTGCTCGAACATCTCGAGCTTCCGCCCGAGCCCTCCGAGGACGCGGAAGTCCATCGTGTCCGAGCCGCCGCCTCGGAGGCCGCCATACGGGCCATCGAGGCGGAGCAGCACCGGCTGGCGGAGGGCCAGCCGGACGCAGACCTCTACACGGACACCGCGTCCCGGATCATGGATCAATATCGCCAACGCATCGACGGGCGGCTCCAGTCCGGCGAGGCGGAGGCCGTGGCCCGACGCATGATGGCGATAGAGCGCCGACTGAGGCTCGCCGGGCTCAAGGCCGAGAGGGCCGAGATCTTCAGGGCGGCCCGCGAGCGCGAGATGAACGGCGAAGTCGCGCTCAGAATGGTCCGTGACATCGACCTGCTCGAGGCGCGGCTGCGAGCGGCGCACTAGGCGGTTCGCCCCGTCGGGCCGCAGACATGGTCGCGGTTCTGAGCGTCCAAGCTATGGAAACTATACGCGAGACGTATTGTATATTCCGAGCATGCTCGACCAATAGTCTGTTAACTTCGATCCGGCGTGAACATCCTTGAGTCCTCGGGAGCTGCGAGGTTGAGCAACGATGTCCGGATAAAGTCTAAGACTGCAATCCATAAGGATATGTATTTCTGAGGCATACGATATATCAGTTTTAGTATCTGTCCGTCTTCGCTAGGTTGTCCGCATCACCCGGGCATTGGGCCAGGGCGCCCAAGCGCTGCACACACCATCACTGGAGAGTGGGACATGACGAAACCCGATACGACCGCCGCAGATCCGGAAGTAATCGTGATGCTGCGCTTGAAGTTCAAGCCGGGCGCCCTTGATCACGTGCTCGCCGAGCTTGTGCCCATCGCTCTGCAGACGCGCGAAGAAACGGGTAATGTCGAATTCCAGGTGTTTCGCGCCAAGGACGACAACGACCGACTGGTCTTGTTCGAACGATGGACCAACCAGGCGGCGCTCGATGCGCACTGGCAGCTGGACTACACCAAACGCGTCCTGGCGTTGTTCGAAGAGCATCTCGTTCGGCCCCTGTCTCCGACCGAGGACGTCACCTACCTCGACGACACGATGGCCCTGATGCGCACGCCACAGCGCGAAGGTCGGTGTCTGGCGACCGAAATCTAGACGACCGGTGATGCGCCCGAGCGGCGGATCGACAGCTTCAACCCGACAACCCGGCCGTCGTGGGCAGGATCAAGAGCTTGCCCTGCGCCGTCCCCGAACGAGACAATTCGGACCCGGCTGGAACCGCTCTTCGACGACGGCTGATCGACGACGCCTGACCTTTTTGCAGCTCCATAACCAACAACCAAGGATACGACATGACCCGCTCCACACGATACACCGTACTCCCCTTCGCCCTGGCGCTTCTCGGCGCCGTCCCTGGCGCCGCCGCCCTGGCGAGCCCGACGCCGGCCGCGGCCCAGCAGGTCGTTTCGCAGGGTGCTGACGTCTATCGTCTTCGCATCGGCGCCGTGCCGGTCTTCGCCCTTTCCGACGGCTCCGTGCCCATGGACCTTCATGCGCTTCTCCAAAACACGACGGCTGCGCAGACCGACGCCCTTCTGAAGCTCAACTTCCAGACCAATCCCGCCGAGGCCTCGATCAACGCCTTTCTGATCCAGCTGCCCGGCAAGCTGGTGTTGATCGACACCGGCTCAGGCGAACTGTTCGGCCCCGGCGCCGGAGGCGGTCTGCTCGCGAGCCTCGAACGGGCCGGCTTCAGGCCGGAGCAGATCACCGACGTCCTGATCACCCATGTCCACTCCGACCATGCCGGCGGACTGGTCAAGGGCGGCCAACGGGTGTTCGAGAACGCCACGATCCACGTCGGGAAGGCGGATCTCGACTTCTTCTTCGATGCGAACGCCCAGCAACGCACGGGCTATGATCAGCAGTATTTCGACGTCGCGGCCACGACCCTGAAGCCCTATCTCGATGCAGGCAAGGTGAGCCCCATCGCGGCCGACGGCGAGATTCTTCCCGGCCTCTTCTCGACCCTGCATCCGGGCCATACGCCGGGCAGCGCCTTCTACACACTGCGCGATGGCGGCGAAGAACTCGTGTTCGTTGGCGACCTCGTCCATTCTTCGGCCGTGCAGTTTCCGGAGCCTGCGGTGACCATCGCGTACGATCAAGACGCACCGGGCGCGGCGCGGGTCCGCGCTGAGGCGTTCGATGCATTCGCGCGCGACGAGACCCTGGTCGCCATCCCCCACGCAGCCTTCCCCGGGGTCGGCCATGTCCGCCGCGACGCTGTCGGATACGCCTGGGTCGGCCTCACCTACACCAACCGCGGCGCTGGGGAGAGGTAGCCCAGGGAGTGCGGTCCCCCGCCACCCTGGCCCTTTGAGTGCGCTATGACCTACTGCCTCGGCATTCTCCTCGAACAGGGCCTTCTGCTCGCGTCCGATACCAGCTCCAACGCCGGGCTCGACCAGATCGCCAAGGTCAACAAGCTCAACCTCATGCCGCCCGCGCAGGACCGGCTCGTGGCCATCCAGTCGGCGGGAAATCTCGCTACGACGCAAGGGGTGATCACGAGGCTGCGCGAGGCGTTTGGCGGGGGGGACCCGGCGCTCGACGTCAAAGCCTGTCGGACAATGTTCGGAGTGGCGCGGATCGTCGGCGAGCAGCTGCGCGCGGCGATCGCACATGACGGCGCCTTCGTAACGCCGTACGGCGATCCCGCCGCCAGCTTTCTTGTCTCAGGCCAGATCGCCGGCCAGCCGCCGCGTCTCTTCCAGATCTACTCGGCCGGCAATTTCGTGGAAGCGAGCGACCGCGCGCCGTTTCTGCAGATCGGCGAGACCAAATACGGCAAGCCGATCCTCGATCGCGCCCTGACGCGGTCGACCACATTGGCAGAAGCGGCCAAGCTCGCAATGCTGTCGTTCGACGCCACGATCCGCAGCAACCTCTCCGTAGGCCTGCCGATAGATGTGCTCCTCTACCAGGCGGACAGCTTTTCTGGCTCCAATATCGTCACTGTGAGGTCCGAGGACCCGTACTGGGTGTCGCTCCGGGAGACCTACGGCAAAGGCCTCATGGATCTGATCGACGGCTTGCCGCCACCGCCCGGGGCCTGGCAGCCGGGAAGTATCAGCAACGGAGGGCGAACGTGACCGCGCTCCAGCGTTTCGTCTTCCGGGCCGCGACGGCGCGGACGCGCCTGGGCGCCGCTCAACGACACCAACCGTGGTCCCGACCCAGGAAAGGCCGCCTTTGGGCGAGCCCCCCGGTTGGGTCGTAAGCAGGCCGTGACCCGGCCTGACAATCTCAGGAGTTAAAGGATGTCGCACCCAGGCCTTCCGCAGGCGCCGCTCGACGCCACGACCGAGGTATCTTCCCGCACGATCCGCGGCCTTCTCGAACGGGCTGCGGCCCGGAAGCGACAGCTCAACCTCCTCCTCCTGTCGGCGTTGACCGTGTTGTTCCTGGTCACCCTGGTCGCCTCCGGACTGGAGATGTCGAAATAGGAGAGGCGGCCGAAACGGCGGCAGCGCCTGCGTTCGAACCGTTTCCGAGAACGGTGTCGACGAGACAGCCGCTCCGGTCGTCCTTCAAACGCCGCCGGAGTCGGTCAGGCGGGTATGCGGGCGATCACCTTGATCTCAAAATCGAAGCCTGCAAGCCAGTTCACCCCGACCGCAGTCCAGTTCGGATAGGGAGGGCTTGCGAACGCCGTCTCCCTCACAGCCATGACCGTCTCGAACTGGGCCTCCGGATCCGTGTGGAAGGTGGTCAGGTCGACGATGTCCTCCAGGGTCGCGCCGGCGGCGGCGAGCACGGCGACCAGATTGTCGAAGGCCAGCCGGACCTGTTGCTCGAAGTCCGGCTCAGGGGATCCGTCCTCCCGGCTTCCAACCTGGCCGGATACGAAGAGCAGGTCGCCGGACCGGATGGCCGCCGAGTAGCGATGCTTGTCGTAGAGGGCATGCCGACCGGCTGGAAACACGGGTTCGCGATGGGTCATGTCTGGTCCTGTCTCGCCATCCAGTGGCGTTTCATGTACGAGGCGTATCTCTTGATGTATTGACATACGTTGCGTATGTCAATGTCGAGCGGTGCGGGGTCCGGCTGATGAAGCGAAGCGAGATGATGGAGGCGACGCGCGCCAAACTGATCAGCGCCGCACGTGCCGCCTTCACCCTGCACGGCTATGCCGCGTCGTCCATGGACGATCTGACGGCGGACGCCGGCCTCACGCGGGGCGCGCTCTACCATAACTTCAAGGACAAGAAGGGGCTGCTGCAGGCGGTCATCGACCAGATCGACGCCGAGATGCTGGCGCGCATGCGGGCGACCGTGACGCCCGAGCAAACCCCATGGGAGGCGTTTCTTAACGAGGGCGTCGCCTATATCGAGATGGCCCTCGAGCCGGAGATCCAGCGGATCATGCTGCTCGACGGCCCCGCCGTGCTTGGCGACCCCTCGCGGTGGCCCAATCAGACGGCCTGTCTCCGCACAGCGACATCGACCGTCCAGACCTTGATCGACGCCGGCATGCTGCATCCGGTGGACGCTGAGGCGGCCGCCAGGCTGGTCAACGGAGCGGCGCTGAACGCCGCGCTGTGGGTGGCTGCAGCGGATGAGCCTCGCGCGGTGCTCGACAGGGCGATCAATGCGTTTCGGCTCCTGGTCTCGGGCTTGCTGAAACCGGTTTGAGCCGATCCCCGGAGCAAGAGTCGGCTCTGCGGCCAAGCGCTCCCCCTTTCGGGAGCCGACTGACCCCCGAAATCAGATTGAGGGCGCGCCGGGGTCGGACATCGTCACCCGGTCCCTGACGCTGGGGCGTTTCTGCATCTCGGCGTACCAGGCCTGAAGCGCGTCGCAGTCCGCCGGCATGGCGAGACCGACGAGCCCGGCGAAGATCAGACCGCCGATGACCGTGATGTCGGCCATGGAGAAGGTCACGCCGGCGACGAAGGGCTGGCGCGTCAGAATACCATTGAAATAGTGCATGCCCCTCAGCGCCTTGTCGCGCTCACGCAATCCCCACTCGGCGTTCTGATAGACCTCGACCTTGGGCCCCAGTCCCGGAGTGGCATGGTGAAAATAGACGCTGATGGGGTCGAGCAGTTCCAGCTCGGCGCGCTTGTTCATCATGTGGATCAGCCCCTTCTCACGCGGCGTCCCGCCGGTCAGGGTGGGAGCGCCATCAAGCGCGTCGAGGTATTCGGTGATGGCCGTGCATTCGGCGATGCAGGTCCCGTCATCGAGTTCGAGCACCGGCAAGGTGCCCGAGTAGTTCTTGGCCCGGAACTCCGGTGTCTTGTGCTCGCCCTTCCAGAGGTCGATCGACACGAACCGGACCCGTGGTCGCAGGTTCTTCTCCGCCAGGGCGATCCGGACGCGGGCCGGATAGGGGCCCGTATGCCAGTCGTAGATCTTCATCTCGCCTCTCCGTGTCGACCGGCTGGTCAGTCTAGCTCTGTGACCGCGTTCGCTTCAGGGAGCGCCAGATCCGAGAAGTGGTGTCGGATAAGATCCAGCTTGGGATCGATGAAACGGCGGCAGAAGGGTCGGCTCGGGTCGGTTCGATAGTAGTTCTGATAGCGCTCGTCCGACGCCCTGAACCCCCGGATTGGGAGGACCAAGGTGTGAACCGCCTTGGTCGAGGCCTCGGCGAAGCGGACGATGGCCTGTTCGGCGTCAGGCCGCTGGCTGTCTTCGAAGATGTAGATCGCGCTGCGGTACTTGCTGCGCGGGGATCGGGCCCGGGTGGCCGAATGGGTTCTAAGATGCACCTCTGCAAGGGTCGACAGCGGAATGACGGATGGATCGAAGGTGACGACCACCCCTTCCGACCAGACATCCGCAGGCGCGTCCGACTGGACGAACCCCTGGTCGACCTGTGAAACGCCGCGCAAGGCCTGGAAGACCCCTTCGGTGCACCAGTGGCACCCCCCTCCAAAGCCTGCCTTGGCCATCTGCACCTCCCGCGCCGGCGCGCGATCCCCGACGAGGGTTCGTCCGGCTAAGACCTAGCGGCTCATTTCGAAGAGGAACCAGGCACGGCGTTCCGCCTCGTCCGTCCAGGCATCAATCAGGCCGGACGTCGCATTGTCCATCGCCTTGTCCGCGACGGCCTTGGCGCGCCGGAACGACTCGACCATGTGAAGATTGTCGGCGCGAAGCTCGCTCAGCATGTCCTGCGGGGTCACGAACTCCGCATCATTGTCCTTGATGGTCTGGTGGCGGGCGACATCACCGATCGATCGAATGGTCGTGTTGCCCGTCTTGCGGGCGCGCTCGGCAATCGAATCGGTGACGGCGAGGATCTCCGCAGCCTGCTCGTCGAGCAGCAGGTGGTAGTCCCTGAAGTAGGGTCCCGAGACGTGCCAATGGAAATTCTTGGTCTTCAGGTAGATGGCGTAGCTGTTCGCCAGGATTATCTTCAGGGCGTCGGCGACAGTCATCGCCGCGCCCTCGTCGAGATCAGACGGCGTCAGAAGGGTTGCGGCGCTGGTGGTCGTCATGGCTTGAACTTTCAATCAGGCTCGGACGAGAGCCGCCGCCGCTTCCCCCACGGAGGGCGAGGTCTCGACGATGGGTTCATCGTCCGTTGAAGTCCAATGGCCGCCAGCTATAGTTTCGATACCTTCGAACCCAGTCACAAACTCCAGAGCAGTGATGGCGACCGACCCGGTGGGTCTGCCTGCCCGTCAGGTGTCCGGTCTGAACTCCAGCACAAACGCCACCACCTTTTCAGAGGACATTTCGCAGGGCTTCAGGAGGGCTCTATCCGATCCGGTGCGATAGAGATTGAAGCTGACGATGTCGGTTCCGGCCAGCTCCCTGGCGAAAAGACTGTTGCGTCGTCCGTCTGCGGATCGCCGGACCGTCAGGCCGTAACGCCGGCCCTGATAGAGGCCTTCGCCGTATCCATCCGCAAGCTTCGCGAGGGCGGCGTCGAACCCGGCATCCTCCACGGCGTTCCTCCCTCAAGATCCCCAGACGCGCAAAAGAGCCGGCCACGAGCCGACCCGGCTCGATCGCCGCCGCAGGTCCCCTCTTCTATCCGACCTCGACGCCTTTCCAGAAGGCTATGTGGTTGCGGATGCCCTCCGACCCCGGATTGGGGTCGGGATAGCTCCAGGCCGCATTCTGGTTCAGCTCCTTTCCCACGCGCACATGGTAGTAGCTCGCGGCGCCCTTGATCGGACAGACGGTCGTATGCGGGCTCATCTCGAGCAGGTTGAAATCGACGGCCGACGGGGGGAAGTAGTGGTTCCCCTCGACGACGACCGTCTCGTCGCTCGTGGCGATGGTGGTGTCTTTCCAGATCGCTGAGATCATCGGTCTCTCCTTTTTCATCATACGGTTCGGGATTGGCGGGCGGCCTAGCCCATGCCGGTCATCGGGGTTGAGGCGTGCGCCCGAGAAGCGCGTCGAGCTCGCCCCGGACATCAAGGGCGAACAGCTCCTCGGACCCGCCGACCAGCGTGCCGTTGATGAAGATCTGCGGAACCGAGGTTCGCCCGGACGCCTCCACCATGGCCTCGCGAATCACCGGGTCCGCCTCGATATCGAGCTCGGTCCAGTGCACGCCCTTCTCCTTGAGGAGCGTCTTCGCCCGGCTGCAGAAGGGGCACCAGCTCGTGGTGTACATCAGGACATCAGCGGTCATATCGCGTCTCCGAGGGGTTATGAGTGTGGGTTGAAGCCAGGCCGGGACCTGATGGCCGGGCCCCGCCACGCTACGGGTGCAGGCTGCGGGCCCTCCCGGTCAGCCGCGTTCGAGGAGGGCGACCGTGCCCTGGCCGCCGTCGGCACAGATGCTGACGATGGCCCGCGAGCCCGGCGGCAGGGCCCAGAGCTCCTTGACCGCCTGGCTGAGGTCGCGCGCGCCCGTCGCGCCGAACGGATGGCCCAGGGCCACCGAACCCCCGTTCGGATTGACGCGGTCCCAGTCGAAATCTCCCATCGGCGCTGTGACCTCGGCCGTCGTCCGCACCCATTCCGGGTCGGTGATGGCGGCGACGTTGGCGAGGACCTGGGAGGCGAAAGCCTCGTGGATTTCCCACAGGGCGATGTCGGAGAAGCAGAGATCGTTCCGCGAGAGCAGGCGGGGAATGCCGTAGGAGGGCGCCATCAGCAGGCCCTCCATGTGAAAATCGACGGCCGAGATCTCGTAGTCGACGAGCCGGGCGAACGGGGTTCCCTCCGGAAGTCTCTCCAGACCGTCTTCGGAGGCGACCCAGCACCCGGCGGCCCCATCCGTGATCGGCGAGCTGTTTCCGGCGGTCAGTGTTCCCATTCCGCTCGAGCGATCGAAGGCCGGCTTCAGTGCGGCCAGCCGCTCGGACGAGGTGTCGGCGCGCGGGTTCGCATCGCGCGCCAGTTCCGGCAGGGGGACCACGAGATCGTCGAAGAAGCCCCGGTCCCAGCCGGCGACCGCGCGCTGGTGGCTCTTGAGCGCCCAGTCGTCCTGAGCCTCGCGCGAGATCCGCCAGGCCTTGGCGGTCTCCTCCATATGATCCCCCATGGTCTTGCCGGTGATCCGGTTGGCCCAGCCCTTGGTGGGAAGCACATAGTCGCTCGGGGCAAGCGCCTGCAGGGCGGCGAGCGCGCCCATCGCATCCGTGGCGAACAGGTCGGTGAGCCGCTTGGACGCTTCGGCCGTCAGGGCGATCGACGGGCGGCTCATGACTTCGGAGCCCCCGACCAAGGTGAGGTCCGTGCCTGAGCCCAGCATCCCCGCCGCGGTGAAGGTCGCCGTCATGCTGGTGGAGCAGGCCAGAACCACCGAGAAGGCCGGAACGGTCGGATCGAGTTTGGCGTCCAGCCAGGCCTCGCGGGCGATGTTGCTCCAGCCCAGGTTCGGGATCACGGTCCCCCAGATGAGGAGGTCGGGCACAGCCTGCGCCGCCATGGCCCGCATGACCGGCACCGACAATGAGACGGCGTCATAGGTGGCCAGGGCGCCGCCGCCGCGGCCGAAGGGGGTGCGAAGCCCGGCGGCGACAAAGACGGGTTTGGCGAAGCGGCTCATGTTGATCTCCGGAATTAAGGTCTGGGCTGCACATCCACGAGCGGCGGGATGCGCAGTCGTCTGCGCCGCTAGCCGCCGTAGCGCTCGGTCTTGATAATCGAGGGGTCGAGGCCCGCCAGCACCGCGCCGTCGGTCGCGATGTTGACGAACCCGTTGGATCCGCAAACGAAGACGTGTTCCGGCTTCTGCGGCAGCCGGGCGACCATGTCCGTGACCATGGCGCTGTCGATCCGCCGCGCGAAGTCCGAGGCGCGGGCGGGCGTCTCCCGCGTGATCGCCAGCCCCAGGACGAACGAGGGATCGCTCATTTCGGTGGCATGAAGCTCTTGAGAGAAGAGAACGTCCTGAGCCGTCCGCGCGGAGAGAAGCAGGGCCGTCGGCACGTCTTGGGCCCAGGCGCGGCGCTGCCGGATCATCGCCATCAGCGGCACCAGGCCGGACCCCGCGCCGATCATCAGCACCGGGTCCATGGCGGGCTGGGGCCAAAGGAAATGGCCGCCGAGCGGCCCCCGGATCTCGATCTCGTCGCCGACCTCGGCGATGTCGTGGAAGAAGGTCGACACCTCGCCGTCCGGCAGGCGCTCGATCGCCAGTTCGAGCGTTGGAGACGAGATCGCCGATGAGGCGATCGAGTAGCTGCGCATCGCGGTGTAACCGTCGGGCGCGGTCAACCGGACATCGACGTGCTGCCCCGGGACATGAACGAAGGGCCGCTCCGGCCAGAAGAAGAAGCTCTTGATGCCCGGGGTCTGCTGGACGATGTCCGCGATGACGCAGGGCTGCCACGACGCCAGCTGGGCGCCGGTCTCAGTCATGGGTGTATCTCTGCTCGCGCCAGGGATCGCCGTAGATGTGATAGCCGTGCCCCTCCCAGAAACCGGGCTCGTCGCGGGTCGTGAACTGGAGCGCGTTCACCCATTTGGCCGACTTCCACAGGTAGAGGTGCGGCACCAGGAGCCGCGCCGGCCCTCCGTGATCGCGCTCGAGCGGCTTGCCGTCGTAGGTCAGGGCGACCATCGCCTTGCCCGACAGCAGGTCGGCCAGGGGGACGTTGGTCGAATAGTTGTCGTAGCAGTGCGCCAGCACGAAATCGGTGGGCCGATCGAGCCCCGCATCGGCCAGGATGTCGTCGATGAGGACGCCCTCCCATTTTGTGTCCAGCTTGGACCAGGCGGTGACGCAGTGGATGTCGGCGGTCATCTTCGTCTTCGGCAGGGTGTTGAACTCGGCCCAAGACCACGTCTTGTGAGGCTTCGGGCCGACCTTGACGGTGAACTTCCAGTTCGCGAGGTCCACCTCCGGGGTCGGACCGGCGGTCAGGACGGGGAAGTTCTCCACGAGATGCTGACCCGGCGGGATGCGAGCGGCCGTGTCGCCGCCTGAACCGCGGCCGATAAAGCCTCTAGTGACCATGACAACTCCCTGGCTAACGCCCGAACAACCTTCGCCGGGCTCGCTTCGACATCTGTATAGGTCCTCGCATCCATAGTCGGCGCGCGGGTCAATTGAATGAAAATCGTAAAGCGGGCTGCGCTGTCAGTATAGAATTACCTTGATTCAGCCCGCGTCTCACTTACCGTAGCTGGACTATAACGCCGCGCCCGCACGATTTCCAAATAGCGTGTCGCTATAGTTTTGATAGCTTTCACACCTAGAAGGCGGCGCCGCCAGCGCCTTGCGAGCCTCCCCGCCTGCGCCTGCGGGGTTCTGCACGGACCCGGTTGAGCCCGCAGCGACAAGGAAAGCCCGTGTACGACAAGGTCTATCACGCGACCCATCCCGACATGATGGCCGGCGCCACCAACGATGAGCTGCGCGACCGCTATCTGATCTCGGGACTCTTCGAGCCCGGCAGGATCAGTCTCAACTATTCGCACAACGAGCGCATGGTTCTCGGCGGGGCCACCCCGACTGACGGCGCACTCACCCTGCCGACCCACAGCGAGCCGCCGTCCATGGAAGGCAAGCCCTTCCTGCACGCCCGGGAGCTTGGTGTGGTCAACACCGGCGGAGCCGGCACGATCACCGTTGACGGCGAGGCCATCGACATGGCCGTTCGCGACGGCCTCTATGTCCCGATGGGCTCCAGCGAGGTGAGCTTCACCTCCGTCAATCCTGCTGACCCCGCCAAATTCTACCTCATCTCGACCCCGGCTCATGCTCGCCACACCTTGACCCGGATCAGGATCGACGAGGCGACGCCACTCGAGATGGGGGCGCTGGAAACCTCCAACCAGCGGACGATTTACCAGTACATCGTCCCCGAGAAGGTGAGGTCCTGCCAGCTGCTGCTCGGCGTCACCCTGCTCAAGACCGGCAGCGTCTGGAACACCATGCCGCCGCATCTGCACGACCGCCGGTCGGAGGCCTATCTCTATTTCGACCTGACGCCCGAGGAGCGGGTCTTCCACTTCATGGGGGCGCCCGACGCGGCCCGTCACATCGTCATGGCGGACGGCGAGGCCGTGATCAGCCCGCCCTGGTCGATCCACATGGGGTCCGGGACGTCCAACTACGCCTTCATCTGGGCCATGGGCGGCGAGAACCTCGACTATACCGACATGGACAAGCTGGACATCTGTCAGCTGAAGTAGCGGATCAGGTCTGATCCGCGCAGTTTCGAAGCCGTGGCGGCAATATCATCCCGCGCTCCAGACTGAGGATCGTTGCCTGAGCGGGACGAGCCGAGACATGGAAACTATGTCTATCCGCTATTGGATACCCGCCTCGCCCACCTTCATAATCCGGTGCGCGAAAACTCATATCCTGAGTAGACGCCCAAAGAGCTCTCGCTCTTGCCGATGGACATCTCGGGGCGCACGACAGGGTTGGAGGTTCGGCTGTCGTCGTGACGCCCGGTCATCCACCGGGCGCCTGCATCGGAGGATCAGATGAGCATGGCCGAAGACCAAGCGCCCGAGCTGCGGGTGCAGAGATGGATCGGCGAGGATGGGGAAAACCTCGTCGCACCGCTCAAGCTGTCGGATCTCGGCGCCGGGCCCAAGATACTGTTCGCCTTCCAGCACTGGTGCCGGGGTTGCCACGTGCACGGGTTTCCGACGCTGCAGCGATTGCATCGCGCACTCGCCGTCAGAGGCGTCGGCTTCGCCGTGATCCAGACCGTCTTCGAAGGAGCCGAGGAGAACACCTTCGAAAAACTGCGGGTCAATCAGCTCAGGTACGCGCTTCCCGTCCCGTTCGGGCAAGACGAGCCGCCTGTCGGCGCCGAACTTCCCACTGTCATGGAAGATTACCGCACACGCGGAACCCCCTGGTTCACGGTGATCGATGCCGGCGGTCGCATCATATTCTCGGACTTCCATCTCGACGCGGACGAACTCGTCAAGGGCCTGGAGCTGGCGTAACCATGCGACGTTCGTCGATCCAGACCATCCGCACTTCTCAGTATCAGCCCTCACCGTCGGTCGCAGGATGAGCCCGTCGGTGGAATCGGTCATGGAGGCCTGCAAGCGCGGCCTCGTGCTCGCGCCGGTAGCCGGCCTGTTGCTGAGCGTCGCGGCCCTGCTACTCGGCAATGGTCTGCTGGGCACGCTTTTGATCGTCAGAGCCGGCCAGGAAGATTTCTCAAGCGGCGCGATCAGCGCGATGATGTCGTTCTACTTCGCGGGCTTCACGATCGGGGCGCTCGTGTTGCCGCGGATCATCGTTTCCGTCGGTCATGTCAGGACCTTCGCCGGTTTTGCTGCGATCGCGTCGATGACCGCCCTTGTTCATGGCGCCGTCGTCGAGCCGGTCGCCTGGATGCCGCTGCGCCTCGTCACCGGCTTTGCCTACGCCGGCATGATCCTGGCGACGGAGAGCTGGCTCAACGCCCACGCCTTGCCCTCGACGCGAGGGCAGTTGCTGTCGATCTTCGGCATCGTGTCGATGGGCTCATGGGCCCTCGGACAAGGACTTCTCAACCTGGCTCCCACGGCCGGCATGACCCTGTTCCTGGTCGTGTCTCTGCTGATATCGGCGGCCGTGGTTCCTCTCACCCTGCTGCCCACCCATCCTCCGGCCGAGGTGAAACAGCAGCCGGTCGCCTTCAGGGATCTCGTTGTCATGTCGCCGCTCGCGGCGGTCGGCGCCCTGCTGGCCGGCCTGGCCATCGGCGGCTTCTGGGGCCTGGGCCCGAACTTCGCCCAGAGGATCGGCCTCGATGTGGGCGGCATATCCGCCTTCATGGCCGCGGTCCTGGGGGGAACCCTTGTCCTGCAGTGGCCGCTTGGCTGGGTTTCGGACCGCGTCCCGCGCAAATACGTCATTGCCGGCGCGGCCCTGGCCTCCGCGGCGGCGGCCATTGGCGTGGCTCTGTTGGCGCAGGCCCCTCTGCCGATCCTCCTCGTCGCGGGCGGCCTGTTCGGCGGGTTCGGCATCCCCATTTATTCGCTGTGTCTCGCCGTCGCGAACGACGATCTTCCCCCGGATCGGCTGCTGGGCACCGCACGCGGCCTTCTTCTGCTCAACGGGATCGGGACCGCCGCCGGGCCCATCATAGGGGGCGCGGTGATGAACATCGCCGGCCCCGGCGGCTTGTTCGTCTATGCGGCCGCGGTGCTCACCACCCTGGCGGTGCTTGCCCTGGCCCGGAGGCGAGCCACGCGCCCGACCCAGGCCAGAGCGACCCTTTGTCCGAGCACGCCGATGATCACCGGGTCTCTGGAGGCGATGATCCGAATGAAGGAAGCGTCGCAGAGCGAACCGAGCCGCCCGACGAGTGAGGCGGACGGAGCCTAGGCCACCTCTTCGACGACGACGTCCCGGCCGTTGAACTGCACGGTCTCCCCGGCATGCGCCCCCTCGATGGCTTCGAAGATCGGCGCCATCGTGGAGATGCCCATGAACTCCCGGCCGCGACAGGTGAACCTGTTCGTCGAGACGGCGATCACGAACCAGCGGCCCGACAGTTTGACCACCGCACCCTCGACGACGGTTGATTTGGGTCCAAAATCGATCGTCTTCAGCTTCTCGATTTTGTCGGTCTGGTCATGAAGCGTGTCGTCGAGCGCTTCCGAGAAGTCGCTGGCGATCTCGGCCTGGGCGCGCTCGTCGTTCTCGGTCGGTTCGGACCGGTCGATCCGGGCCGCCGACACGTAGTCGGCATAGATCTCGCGCGCGCTGGTCAGGGCTGCGGCCTCCAGCGAAAGCATGGTCTCGCGAAGGTGGTCTTTGTTCCAGTCCATCAGGTCCTCGTCGGTTTCTATGATTGAAGATGTTCGGGCCGGAGCGGCCGTGATCGTGTCGGTCGGGACCTCAGAGCCGGGGATCGCCCTGGTCCTCGTCGATGACGTCCTCGCCCTGGTAGGGCACCCTGATCAGCCGGGAATCGCGGATGATGCTCGTGACCAGCCAGACGTAGGTCTGTTCGGCGGTATCGAAGCCGAGGATGCTGAAGTGTTCGCCGAAGGGGCAGGGGGGCACGTCCGGAAAGCCTTCCCGCAGCACGTAACGGGCAGTGTCCTGCTCGAACTCGGCCTTGTAGATCTTGCGCAGACCGTACTTCATCGGCACGTCCTGATCGCCGGCCGGCGCCGTTTCCCGATGCGCGGTGAGCCGCTCGGACAGGTCGACGGGACAGAGCTCGTCGAAGACGTCGAAGGCGTCGATCAACAGACCCTTGTGCCCGGTCGCGGGGTCGGTGATCGCATAGATGTTGGAGGCGTCTTCGGCGTCATCCCCGCTCTCGAGGCGCAGCGCGGCATCGACGCTCAGGTCGCAGGCGACGAGGGTCGTTCCGAGGGCGAGATCGACGACCTGGCCGTCCTTGACGCGGTATTCCCGGTCATAACCCTTGGCGACGAAGGACTGCACCGCGTCCAGGACGTCTGTTACTTGGGTTGTCATGATTGCACCTGTGGCTGTTGTTGAGTTGAGCTTGCATCAGCATCGCTGAGGCCGATCCCGTGGTTGGGAGTAATGGAAGACGCGGGGTTCACAGCCACTTGGCCTTCTTGAAGCGCATGAACAGGAACAGGCAAAACATTGTGATCACCCCGAGCACGACGAAGTAACCATAGGCCGTCTCCAGTTCCGGCATGTGCTTGAAGTTCATGCCGTATATTCCCGCGATAGCCGTCGGGACGGCCAGTATCGCCGCCCAGGCCGCGAGCTGGCGGGTGATCACACCCGTGCGTTGGGCTTCCAGAAGGCTGCTGAACTCGAAGACCGATGACAGGTTTTGAAGAAGGCCGTCGACCATCGATTGCACGCGATCCACATGGTCCACGACGTCGTTAAAGTAGGGCCGCACCTCGGCGCTGATGCAGGGAAAATGTCCACGGACGAGCTTTCTGACGACTTCAGCCATGCCTCCGAGCGTGCGCTGGAAGCGCGTGAGTTCGCCTCTCAGGGCGAAGATACGGGCAACATCCTCCCGGCCGAGAAAGTCGTCTAGCGACCGTCTCTCCATCTCCAGAACGTCATCCTCGATCATTTCGAAGATGGGCAGATACTGGTCGACGATCCGGTGCAGGATGGCGTGCAGCACATAATCGACGTCTTGGCCAAAAGGCCCCGGAGACGCCTCTAGCTGCGCTCGCAGGTTGCCGAGCGCTCCGGCGCTGCCGTGTCTGACGGTGATGAGATGGTTGTGACCGGTGAAGATCGCCATCTTGCCGTAGGCGATGCGGTCGCCGACCAGTTCGGCGGTCTGGGCGACGATGTAGAGCTCGCCGTTGTAGACTTCGAGCTTTGGCGGGCACAGCGGGTGCATCGCATTGTCCATCGCCAACGGATGGAGGTGGTAGGCCGCCTGAAGCGCGCCAAGCTCCTGGTCGGTGGGGTCGTGAAGCGCGATCCAGCAGAACCCAGAGCGGCCCTTGTCGAGCTCAAGGCGCTCGTCGATCGCCACCTCCCGGACGCGCTTGCCGTCCTTGTAGTAGTAGGCGGCCAGGACGCTCATGCCGGCCTCGCAGGGATAAGCAAGCCACGTCGGACGGCGGGCCGGGCCAGTGCGCGCCCGCGCCACGCCTGGACGTTGGCGAAGGCGTCAAACCCCACTACGCCGCCGAGATCGTAGAGTCCGATCAGCCCGTCCACCCAGCCGATCGTCGCGATGTCGGCGATGGAATACTCGTCCACAATCCAGTCGCGACCCTCCAGTCGGCGATCCAGAACGCCCAGAAGACGCTTCGTTTCGTCAATGAAGCGCTGCTGGGGGCGCTTGTCCTCGAAGTCCTTGGCGGGCCCGCGCGTGAAGACGCCGAGCTGACCGAACATCGGCCCGATGGCGGACATCTGGAAGAAGACCCAGGCCAGGGTCTCGTAGCGTTGGGCGGGCGCACTCGACAGGAACAGCCCCGTCTTGTCCGCCAGGTAGACCAGGATCGCCCCGGATTCCCACAGCGCCAGGGGTTCGCCGTCAGGCCCGTGCGGGTCGAGGATCGCCGGGATGCGGCCGTTCGGGTTCAGCGACACGAAGGCCGGATCCTTGGACGCGTTGGTCGAGATGTCGATCAGATGGGGTTCGTACGCCAGGCCGGTCTCTTCCAGCATGATCGAGACCTTCACGCCGTTCGGCGTGGGGAAGGCGTACAGCTGCAGACGCTCGGGATGGGAGGCCGGCCAGCGCTGTGTGATGGGGAAAGACGAGAGGCCCGGCATGGTTCTGGGATCCTGAGGCTGCGACGACTGCGGGAGATGACCGGCCTCGTCGAGGTCGGGTTCGATGGCCGCATCGCTGGCGATGCGGCCATCAGGATTGCCAACCGACCGGTCCTGGGAATGGTCGGGGAACGCCTAGCCCGGTGCGGACCCGGCCGCAGCTTGCGTGGCGCTCGCGTTCTGACGCTTCGGGATCACCCAGTCGGGCCGGGGGAAGTGGCAGGTGTAACCGTTCGGCCGCTTCTCCAGATAATCCTGGTGATCGGCCTCGGCTTCCCAGAACTCGCCGACCGGCTCGACCTCGGTGACCACCTTGTTGGCCCACAGCCCGGAGGCGTCCGCGTCGGCGATCGTCTCCAGGGCGATGCGCTTCTGGTCTTCGTTTTCGTACCAGATGCCCGATCGGTACGAGAGGCCGACATCATTGCCCTGGCGGTTCTTGGTCGTCGGGTCGTGGATCTTGAAGAAATACTCCAGGACAGCCCTGTAGCTCGTCACCGCCGGGTCGAAGATGATTTCGATCCCCTCGGCATGGGTTCCGTGATTGCGATAGGTGGCGTTCGGGACATCGCCACCGGTGTAACCGACGCGGGTCGAGACGATGCCGGACTGCTTGCGGATCAGATCCTGCATGCCCCAGAAGCAACCGCCCGCGAGAACTGCGCGCTCATGCATATCAAGCCTCCTTCACCTGGTTGAGATAGTCGCCGTATCCGGCAGCCTCCATTTCGTCGCGCGGGACGAACCGAAGGGACGCCGAGTTGATGCAGTAGCGCAGGCCGCCCTTGTCCTTGGGACCGTCGGGGAAGACATGGCCGAGATGGCCGTCGGCGTGCACCGACCGGACCTCGGTCCGGACCATGCCGTGGGCGCTGTCGCGCACCTCGTTCACGTTCGCCGGAACGATCGGCTTGGTGAAGCTGGGCCAGCCGGAGCCGGAATCGAACTTGTCCGTCGACGCAAACAGCGGCTCGCCCGACACGATGTCGACGTAGATTCCGGGGGCCTTGTTGTCGTTGTACTCCCCCGTGAAGGGTCGTTCAGTGCCCGACTCCTGGGTGACCCGGCGTTGCTCGGGGGTCAGCCGGTCGACGGCTGTCTGGGATTTTTCGAACTTCATGATCGTCTCCAATGCCTGTGTGATGGGGCCACTCTAGCGACGCGGGGCTATCGAGAAAATGATATATTATGTTGTTCAGCAACTCATAAAGTGATCAATCTAAAGCGGGTGAATGGCGTAGTCCGCATGAGATCACGGCCGCGGGCAGTCGGCTTCGCCAGTCTCCGCCTGGATCATCGCAGAGCCGCAGAGCGTTCGCCAATGCGCGGCGCGCATAGTTTCCATAGCGTGGGGCGCCGTCGACGACTTCAGCCCCACTCGAACCCGGTCGCCAGCTGCGCGACCTTGCGTATCTCCACCGGGGCGGTCGAGCCGGACACTGTCGCCAGCACCACCTCCCGCTCCAGGGTGAAGCCGTCGATCAGGCGGGTGACCAGGCCGTCCGCCGAGACCGATCGTTCCGGGAGTATGCAGATGGCGTCGCCGTCGGCGACGACCCGTTGCACCCAGTCCTCGCGATCAGACCGCAACCTCGGCCGCATGAGCAGGTCCCCGCGACCGAAGTGTTCGAGAATCTGGTCACGAAACTCGCAGTTCAATCGGTCGACAAAAGGAAAGGCGAACAGGTCTTCGCTGCGGACGATCTCCCGGCCGGCCAGAGGATGTCGCTCGGAACAGCCAAGGACGAACCGCTCCCGATAAAGCGGATGCACGTCCAGTTTCCGGTCCAGTCTGGTCTCCCGGGCCAGAACACAGGCGTGATATTTCCCCGAAAGGATTTCCGATGTGGTCTCGCCCGCGTTCAGAGAGTGCAGCCTGATCTCGATCAAGGGCGCTTCCGCCAGCACGCGCGCGAAGAAGCCCGCCAGGATCTTTGGTCCGATCGTGGACGCGACGGCGACATCCAGCACGCGATGTCGCCCCATCGCCCAGCTCTCGGAGTGGTCGCGAACGCTCTTCATCGCGGCCTTCATGCGCCTGAACTCCGCCTCGACATCCTGACCGAGGCCGGTGAGGCGGCTGTTCTTCCCGTCGCGATAGATCAGCGGCCCGCCGAGCTCCTCCTCCAGGCGGCGGATGGCGCGGGTCAGACTGGGCTGTGAAACGCCGCTCAGCCGCGCCGCCGCCGTGAAATTGAGCGTCTCGGCAAGGTTGATGAAATAGCTGACCTGAGTGAGTTCCATAGTCCTCGGCCCATGCGCTGACAGACGCTTCCCCGGGAGCCCGCCTTCGAAAACGGACGCAGAAGTATGCGCGACGCATATAACTGAGACCCTTGGGCTTGTCTATATGCGCCCCGCATATAATAATGCGTTCGCGAGATGACGTTCACTGGTCAGCGATTGCGCTTCCGGCCGTAGGATCGGATCGGAGGCGCCGACGCCAGGCCGCCCGCTGAAGGTTCGATGCATATGGCCAGATCAACATTCACGTTCGTCGGCAGGGCGGGAGCCCCGCTGTCCGGGCATCTCGAGGGGCCGGAGGGCACGCCGCGAGGCTGGGCGATCTTCGCCCACTGCTTCACCTGCGGGAAGGACAGCCACGCCGCCGTTCGCATCTCGCGTGCGCTGTCGCGTGCGGGCATCGGGGTCCTGCGGTTCGATTTCGCCGGAACCGGGATCAACGGCGGGATGGAAGGCGCTCTCAGTTTCGCTTCGGACGTGGAGGATCTGCGCGCTGCCGCGCAGGCGATGGCCGGGGCCGGTATGTCGCCTTCACTGCTTGTCGGGCACAGCCTGGGCGGCGCCGCGGCGCTCATCGCCGCAACCGAACTGCCCGACGTCGCGGCGGTGGCGACGATCGGCGCCCCCGCCGACCTCCGGCATATCCTGCGAGACTTCCCGGCCAGCGATCTCGACGCCATCAGAAGCGAGGGCGAGGCCTCGGTGGAGATCGGCGGAAGACCCTTCGTCATTCGCCGCAGCTTCCTGGAGGCTGTCGAGCGGTATGATGTCGAGACCTGTATCGCGTCCCTGCGACGTCCGGTTCTGATCATCCATTCGCCGCTGGATCAGGTCGTCGGCATCGACCACGCGTCGCGCCTCTTCGTCGCGTCCAGACACCCCAAGAGCTTCCTCTCGCTCGATACGGGGGATCACCTTCTCACCGACATCGACGATGCCAACTACGCCGCAGCCATGGTGGCGGCGTGGGCGAGCCGCTTCCTGCCCCTTCTCGTGGCGGACCTCCCGCAGATCGAGGTCGCCGAGGGGGTCGTCGCCACCGAAACGCTTGCGGGGAAATTTCAGCTCAACATCCGCAGCGGCGAGCATGCGCTGCTCGCCGACGAGCCGACCTCGGTCGGCGGTCTGGGCACCGGTCTGTCGCCCTATGAACTGGTCTCCGCCGGCCTCGCCGCCTGCACGGTGATGACGATGCGCCTCTACGCCGACCGCAAGGGGTTCCCGCTCGAACGGGCGAGCACGACCGTTCAGCATGCGAAGATAAAGGACATGATGCCGCCTGACCGGTTCACTCGCACCGTGGTTCTCGAAGGGCCGCTGAGTGATGAACAGCGGGCCCGAATTCTCGAGATCGCGGATCGATGCCCCGTCGACTTGAGCCTCATCCGTGGCTCGGACGTGCAGACCGAACTCCAGAGCGCCGGTCAGACGAGCAGTCCCACCACTCCGGCCTGATGGTTCCGCACGACGGAAAGGGAGCAGTCCGTGAGCCAGTCAACGATCGGCAAGGAGGCGGGTGCGACAGAGAGGGCCATTCTCGCGGGCGGCTGCTTCTGGGGCATGGAGGATCTGCTGCGCCGGGCCAGGGGCGTCGTTTCGACGCGAGCCGGCTACATCGGCGGGGACAGCCCTGATCCGACCTATGCGAGCCATCACGGCCATGCGGAAGCGGTGGAAGTGACCTTCGACCCTTCGGTCGTCAGCTACCGCGCCCTGCTGGAGCTCTTCTTCCAGATCCACGACCCCACGACCTACGAGCAACAGGGCAGCGATCTGGGTCCGAGCTATCGATCGGCGATCTTCTACACCTCGGCGGCGCAAATGGACGTCGCCCTGGCGACCATCGCCGAGATCGAGGCGTCAGGGCGTTGGCCCGGCCCGGTCGTGTCTGAAATCAATCCGGAAGAAGCCTTCTGGGAGGCGGAGGCGGAGCACCAGGGCTACCTGTCACGCCATCGCGGCGGCTACAGCTGCCACTTCGCTCGCCCAACCTGGCGCCTGGATTGAAAGGACGTCGAACACGCCGGAGATGCGTCGAGATGCGGCCCATACAGACGGACGCGAATAGCGTCGCTGCAGGCGCGCTCGCGCCTACGGAGTGTCGGTCTTTTCCCGATCGACGCCGCGTTCAAGCAATTCGGCATCGACGGGGCAGTTCGTGCAGCCCGCGTAACAACATAGGCGGCAGATGCGGTACGAGTGCTCAAGGTTTTCCAGACGGTCACGCAGAACACGTTCAGCGATGTCGGAAAGAATCTTCAGCTCGCCGGGTTCGAGGATCGACAGCCCCTCGGCGATCACCTGATCGCGTGAGGCCAGGACCGCATTGCTCGCGACTTCGCCGGCGGCGGTGAGATGAAGGGACCGGCTGCGGCCGTCCGTCGAATGTTCCCTGCGCTCGATCAATCCCTCGGCCGCCAGTCGATCCACCAGACGAACGGTCCCGGCATGCGACAGACCCACGCCAACCGCCAGCATTCGGATGGAGAGCCCGGGCTTGTGCGACAGCAAGGCGAGGGCCGAGGCGGCCGGTCCGGCTTCGGGCGCCCGCGACGAACTGGCGCGAACGATGTCGTCGCTGATCATCAGTGCGAACGCCCCGAAAATATTTCGACCTCGAGACCCATCCATCGCGGTGTGTATATGTGCGCGAAGCATAGACAGCAAGTCTCGGGGTGTCACCTGAAGCGGCCGCCAAATTTGACGGAAGCGATTGTTCTTAAATGACAAAACCGCATTAGCTACGCGCTGGCGATCAGGAAAAATTCGTATTTGGCTCTGCTAACAGCGGGCCGGTCCGATACCTGGACGCTATAGCCGACACCCCCCGACCGCCTGCCAGCCCTCACCGATCCGGCCAGCTGTCGCCCTGCTCGACCTGCCGCACCCGTTGACCTCTCCTGTCTTCACGGAATGGTCTGTGCGTGGCGCATACATTGAGCTACGGTTCCGCTTGGGGTCTCGGCGTCCGACGTGTTGCGCGCGGAGATCGAGACGCCCCGAGTCGCCGCCAAGCGGCCGTCAGTCCTTTCAGAGCGACGGGAACGAGAATGACAGTCAAGGTCGCCATCAACGGCTTCGGGCGGATCGGCCGGCTCGCCCTGCGCTCGATCATGGAGCTGAAGCGGCAGGACATCGAGGTCGTTGCGATCAACGACCTGGGCCCGGTCGCCACCCTGGCCCACCTCCTCAAATACGACTCGGTTCACGGCCCCTATCGCGGGACCATCGAGACCGGCGAGGACTGGATCGACGTCGGCTACGGCAGGATCGCGGTGTCGGCTGAACGCGACCCGTCGAACCTTCCGCACAGACGGCTCGGCGTCGACATCGCGTTCGAATGCACGGGGTTCTTCACCTCGAAGGACAAGGCGAGCGCCCACCTTCGCGCCGGCGCGAAGCGGGTTCTTGTGTCCGCACCCTGCGAAGGCTCCGACAAGACCATCGTTTTCAAGGTCAATCACGAGGCCCTGACCTCGGAGGATCTCGTGGTCTCCAACGGGTCCTGCACGACCAATGTGCTGGCGCCGGTGGCCAAGGTCCTCAACGATCTCTTCGGGATCGAACGGGGCTACATGACCACGGTCCATGCCTACACCGGCGATCAGCCGACCCTGGACACCCTCCATAAGGATCTCTACCGTGGGCGCGCCGCCGCGCTGTCGATGATCCCGACCTCCACGGGCGCCGCGAACGCGATAGGGCTCGTCCTTCCAGAGTTGCGCGGCAGGCTTCACGGATCCTCGATCCGGGTCCCGACGCCGAACGTGTCGGTCGTGGACCTGGCCGTGTCGGCTTCGAGGGAGGTTTCGATCGACGAGGTGAACGACGCCATTCAACAGGCGTCGGAGGGGGCAATGAGCAACGTGCTCGCGGTCACGACCGAACCCCTCGTATCCGTCGATCTGACCCACCGAACCGAGTCGTCGATCGTCGCCCTTCCCCAGACCGATGTCGTCGATGGCCGGCTGGTGCGTGTCCTCGCCTGGTACGACAACGAATGGAGCTTCGCCACGCGCATGGCGGACACCGCTCTGGCGATGGCGAAGCTGATCTAGCAAAATCTCTTCGGCAGATCGAAGCCTCACCTCCCGGCCGCGATCCCCGACATGGAAGTCGCCGGGCGTCTCGAAGTGTCGGAGCTCAAAGAGCTTCGGGTCGGAGACAAACCAAGGGGTCCGGGCTTGCTCTGCAAGGCGCGCCACAGGCGCCCGTCGGCCCTGAGACCGGAAGCCCGGGCGGCCGCCACTCGACATCCCGCGCCGGTGACTATATGCATGGCGCATATACTCCGGAGCCTTGGCGATGGACGACTCTTCCGACCGCCTCATCAATACCTTCGGCGCACTCTCGCTGGCCGTGTCCGACAGGGTTCGAATGGCGATCGCGGAGGCGTTCAGTGCCGGCGGTCAGACAGCGGCGGCGTTGATCGCGATCGGTCACGAGCCGGGCATGTCGATCGGCCAGATCCGCCAGATCCTGCGATTGTCGCACGCCGGGGCGGTCCGCGTCGTCGAGAGGCTCGGAGACCAGGGCCTGGTCGCGAAATCACAGTCGGCGTCGGACCGACGGGTGGTGCACGTCACCCTGACGTCGCAGGGTCAGAGCGAGCGGACCAAACTCCTCGGTCTTCGGAACGCCGTGCTTGCGGAGATCCTCCGCAATGTCCCTGCCGAGGATCGCGTCGTCCTCGAGCGGGTCGCGGACTCCATCCTGTCGTCCCTCTTCAGCGATCCCCAGCGAGGCCTGGCGACATGCCGTCTCTGCGATCGCGCCCGCTGCTACGACTGTCCCGTCGAGACATCATCCCTGACCCCGTGACGGGATCACCTGTTCCGGAGGAGTCCAAATGAGCGCTTTAGGTCGTTGCGAATTTCGTGTGGCCGAGCGGAGCTGGAAGGATTTCGCCCTGCTTCGATGGGCGCTCGTGATCGTCTTCCTGTGGTTCGGCGCGATGAAGTTCACGGCGTACGAAGCGGGTGGCATCGCCCCGTTCATCGAGCACAGCCCGCTCATGAGTTGGCTCGGGATGTTCGGGACCCAGGGTCAGAGTTATGTCATCGGAACCATCGAACTGTCCGTCGCTCTCGTTCTGATCCTCGGGGCGTATCACCCGCTCTTCTCCGCGCTCGGCGCGCTGATGTCGGCCGCCACCTTCATGCTGACGCTGACCTTCCTGATGACCACACCCGGCGTGGCGGAGATGACGGCCGGGGGTTTTCCGGCGCTTTCGGCGGCGCCGGGGCAATTCCTTCTGAAGGACGCCGTACTCATGGCGGCGTCGGTCGTACTGCTGCGGGCCTCTGTCCGCTACAACCCGCCGCGATGAATGTCCGCGACGGGTGGTGGCTGTTCAAAGCGCCCAAGGACTGTGAGAGCTGATGATCCTGGCCGCTATCCTGACTTTGGTGCTGTCTCCGCAAGTCGCTGCGGCCGCACCTCAAACATCGCCCATCGTTAGGCTGGAGAGCCATCGACGGGGATTTGCCACGGGCGACCACGTGGAGATCAGCTTCTACCTTATGGCCGAATTCCAAGGTGACGCGTCGTGGCGCGTCCGCCTGAAGCGGGATTATTACGGTCCTCCTGGCCAATCAGAACAGCTTGATCGCTGGATCGACGGAGGGGACTGCCCCGGTGTCGCTCTCGCAGCCGACGCGCTGCGTGAATTTCAGGCGCCCAAAGCCTACGGACCGGGCGAAGCCGGTCAAGCCGCCACCATGGCCCCTCATGGGACGCGTTATGTTTTGACCACGGTCGGAGCCGCCAATGGGGGAGAGGGCGTGACAGTCACGACTGACCTGACCGGGTTGATACTGGGCGAAGCGGCGGCAACCACGGTCAGTCGACTTCGAGCCTGCATCTCGGTGATCTGAGGTCCGCCACACTCGATAGCGGTTAGACCCTGCGAGGCCAGAAGCGGACGCATCTGCTCGGCGCCCCAAAGAATTTGCTCCCGACGTCAGCGGCCCGCGGGGCGATCGCCAGGATCATTGTCCCGGCCCCAACGCCGCTCAGCCGACCTGCCGTTCCGCTTCGACCCGGCCGCGCCCCGTGCGCAACCGTATGAGCCAGAGGCCGGAAAGGATTGTCGCCATCATGGTGAGATAGGCGGCGATCCCGCCGGGGGACAGGGCCGGCACGGCGGCCAGCACAAGGCCGTCGTTGCCGCCCGGTATCGTCGCAACGCCAAGACCCATTAGCCCGCCGCCTGCAAGGGTCGTGACGGCCGCCCGGACCGTGATGCGCTGCGGCTTCCAGGCCCCTCTTCGCAGCGAGGAGGTGACGGCCCCGCACACCGTCGCAGCCACGGCGACAACCGTCATGACGTCCGGCCTAGCCATGGCCATCGCGAGCGGCAAGGCGTCGCGGAGAAGGTCCGGGTAGGTCCAGGCCGGCGCGGTGACGAACAGGGCTCCTCCCGTCAGGCCCAGCACGACCATGGTCAGAGGGAGCGGCCAGGGCTTGTGGCCTCGAAGCGGCGGCTGACCGCGATCATGGGCCCCGGCGCCGTTCCGGGCGACGAACATCAGTGACAGGACCAGCACCACGCTCCAGGCCGCCAGACCGGCGAGCGCCGCGGGGCCTGCCTCAGAAAGCAAACTGACGCCTGTAGCCGCGATCTCGCCCAGGGCGAGACGCGCCGCGGTGAAGCCGGCCGCCAGGCCGACAGGCACCAGAAGGAGACGCAGTTCGCCGTCTCCCAGGCGACTCAACGAGCCGAGCAGGCAGGCATCATTGACTAGCGCGCCGCAGCCGAAGACGACGGCGCCCAGCAGCAGGGTCCGGGTCGCCGGGATCGTTCCCGCGTGCATCGCTCCTCCGAAATCGGACCATACCAGCACCGTCGCGACAAGGGCGGCCGTCCCCGAGGCGGCGAGAAGCCCGATGAACTTTCGGGGGCTCCGATGATGCAGGATCTCATGGGCGGTCACGACCGCGCAGGTGCCGCCCTGGTTGATGGAATACCCCATCCAGAAGGCGAACCCGCAAACTGCGAGGGTGATGACCACGTCCGTCATTTATTACTCCACAACACGGTTCTACGCCTTCATCGCTTTCATTGCAGCTGTCCGACGCCGCAGTCCGCCGTGGACCCCGGCGACATCGTGAGCCGGTCGTCCACCATCGGACGACGACTACGGGCCTGCAGCGTCGCCGGACCTGCGACGCCGGCAAGCCGGGCGCAGCCTTCAGTGCGACATCATCACCGGCGTCGATGCCCCGCCGCCAAGCATGTGCCCGGTCGCGCCGCCGAGGATGAAGTCACGCAGCCTGGAATGGCCGAATGCGCCCATCACGAGGAGATCGGCGTCATGCTGCAAGAGATAGCCGGACAGAACCTGACCGATCGTTTCGCCGTGCGCGTGAACGACGTCGGCGACCGCGTTGACGCCGTGGCCGCGCAGATGACGCAGGGCCTCCGAGGCCTGGTCGTCATCGACGCCCTGCTTGTCGCCGGCGACGGTCAGAACCCTGACCTCGCCCGCCCGCCTCAGGATCGGCAGTGCGTCCGCCATGGCCCGGGCTGCGGCCGGGCCGCCGTCCCAGGCCAGGACGACAAGGTCCAGGGTCTGCACCCGCTCCGGGATGTCGTCGCCAAAGACGATCACTGGCCTGCCGGAATCGAACAACACCGCCCTGGCGACGTCCTGCGGCCCGCCGAACGCGCTCCCCAGCGGCACGATGCAGAGATCGCGCGTTCGCGCGGCCTCGGCCAGGTGGTTCGATACGTCGAAGATCTGGGCGCGCCGCCGAGGGGTTTCATGCGGGATGCCCGCAGCCTGGGCGGCGGCGGCGAAAGCGCCCAAGACGTCATCGCCGTTCCGGCGCGAGCGTCCTTCTTCGTCACGCGCGTGACTGGTGAGATCCAGCAGATAGTCGGCGGCGCGATTGCTTCTGACCGGGAAGGCCACATCGGCCACCATTGCGGTGAGGGTTCCCCCCAACAGACCGGCGATGGCGATTCCGCGCGCGACCGCCCTCGGCGACGTGGGCTCGGGATAGCTGTCCAGGTGAAGCAGAACATCGGTGACGGGCATGGGGCAATCCTCGTTGAAGTCAGAATTCTGCTGCCGTTCGGCGTCATGCCGAGCGGGGAAACACGAGCCGCGACCTCAGGGGATGCGCGGATGAGTTTGGCTGTCAGGCGATCGGCGCGGTCACGACGCCCCGGAAGCCCGGAGCATTGGCGGTTTCGTCGAAGGTCCCCCGGATGCCCGCGACCATGAGGGCGATCATCCTGGAGCCGAACCCGACCCGCCCGCCCGTGCGGCCGGCGCCCCTGTCGGCGACGGTCAGGCGCAGGTGGGAGCCCTGGCGTTCCAGACCCACGGAGATCGGGCCCGGGCGACCCTGGTAGGCGTATTTGTTGGCGTTGATGATCAGCTCGGTCAGAATCAGTCCGAGCTTGATCGCGTGGTCGGCTGACACCATCATCGGCGCCAGCTCGACCGTGATCTGGTCGCGCCACGCTTCGTCCATCGAGGCCTTCATGTCGATCACGAGGTCATCGAGGTAGGACGAGAGATCGACCGTCTCGTGCCCGCCGTCCCCGTAAAGCCGGCGATGGACCAGGGCGACAGCCGATATGCGTCGCTGCGCCTCTCCAAGGTGTCCGGTCAGGCCGGCGTCCGCGACGCTGCGAGCCTGCAGGGACAGGAAGGCCGAGACCAGCTGGAGGCTGTTCTGGGTGCGATGGCTGACCTCCTTGAGCAGGATGTCCTTCTCGATCAGTTGCCGGCCGTGGTCCTCGAGCGTCGCGGACAGGTCCTGGTTCAGGTCCCGCATGCGGCGGTTCTGTCGCGCATCGACCGTCGTCCGCATGAGGCGGCGGGCTGACTCGAGGTCGAGTTGGGTCCAGGGCCGCGAGCTTTCGGGGCCGGCTCCGCGCCGGTCCGTCCATGACGCGCCGCGCGTCGAAGGCGTTCCCGGCTCTCTCTCCGCCGCTTCGTTCGACGTGCCGCTCAAGTCCGGGCTGCGGGCCTGTTCGGCCCGAAACCAGAGGAGGACGGTGGGTTGTTCCGTCGGGATGGTCACGACGAGAAGGCCGCCGGCCGTACCGGGATAGTCGGCTGCGGCCCTGGCCTGCCCGGGGAGTCGATCGGCGATGAAGGGTTCGCTGAGGTCCAGGCCCTCGACCCATCTGGCGATCGCCATCAGGTCGGCAATGGGAGGACAGCGTCCCGCGGGATAGACGGACCCTGCCTGCACGGCGGCGAACCCATCCGCCGCGAGCATGCCGCAGAGCTCCGCTCCGGCGGTGCAGAAGAACCGGTCCGGCGCGTCGGGTGCTCCAAGACGGGAGACCACGGCGTCTTCGAGGGACCGCAACCGAATCTGCTCGCGGTGGCGTTCGGCTTCGTCACGCGCCTGAATTCGAGAGGCGAGGGTGTCGGCGAGGGTGTCGAACGCCAGCCGGACATCCGGGTTGAACGGGAGGCGGCTGCGGACATCGAGCGCGTCGTCCCGGAACGGCGCAAACCGCCCGGGGTGTTCGAAGCCGGTCTGACGGAGGGCGTGGACAGAACGGGTCATCGGGCTGCGTCCGTCAGATTCGGGGCCGCTCGCTGCGACCGCGCCAGAAGGATGTGTTCGAGATCTTTGAGCGCGGCCGCGGCCGTCGCCTCGGGACCGGCGCCCCCGACGATGGAGAGGACCTCGCCCATGACGTCGGTGACGATACGGATCGCCTTGGTCTTGCCGCCCACCAGGGCGAACGGATCCGTCTGTGGATAGGCGCGCACGCCGACGCCGGCGGATGCGACGCCGTCGGTCAGTGTCAGGCTTCCCACCAGCTTGGGGACCAGCCCGCCTGCGCGCCAGGCTTGCATCTCGGCGCCGGTGACCGTCTCGATGCCGCCGACGGAGATGTCGTCGATCGAGAGGTCGAGGCCGAGCCCGAAGTTCGCCAGGATCAGGAGCTTGCAGGCCGTATCCCAGCCTTCGATGTCGTTGCGGGAATCGCGCTCGGCGACCCCGGCCGCCTGGGCTTCCTGAAGCGCCTCGTCGAGCCCGACGCCGCGCGTCGTCATCGCGTCGAGCAGGTAGTTGGTGGTGGCGTTGAGTATGCCTTCGACCCGCAGAACCTGACAGCCGAGCAGGCTGTGCTCGATGAGGTCGATGGTCGGCAGGGCGGCGGCTGTGGCGCCGCTGATCTTCAGTGTCGCGCCCGAGGTCCGGGCGAGGTCGCGAAGGGCGCGCCCGTCGTAGACCAGAGCGCCTTTCGAAATCACGATGGCGTCACGGCCAGCGCTGAGCGCCGAGCGGATATAGGCGAGCCCCGGCCCGCCGGTCCGGAAGTCGCTGGGCCCGGCCTCGACCAGAATGTCGGCTCCGCTGGACCCGATGAAGTCCGGGCCGAACAGTCCGGGTTCGAGGCTGTCGAACCGATCGGCCTCCAGACCCGCCCCGTCCGATGCTCCCGCGCGGGAGCCGCAGACCGCGACCAGACGCACGTCGGCGCCGTAGAGAGTGCGATAGCGCTCGCGGCGCGAGAGCAGCATCGAGGCCACGGCCCGGCCGACATTGCCGAAGCCTGCGATGGCGATACGGGTGATGTGCACGGGCGTCTCCTCGTCCCTACTTGGCGAACAGGCTGGCGATGTCGGCGAAGGCCTTGATCTCGACGGCGTTGCCACTGGGATCGCGGAAGAACATGGTCGCCTGTTCGCCGGGCTCGCCCTTGAACCGGACATAGGGGGCGATGACGAACTCGACGCCTGCGCCGGTCAGCCTGTCGGCAAGCGCTCGCCAGTCGGTCATCGGCAGCACCACGCCAAAATGACGAACCGGCACGCCGTGGCCGTCGACCGCATTCACCGCGGCCGCGCCGGTCTGATCGGGTGCGAGGTGGGCCACGATCTGGTGGCCGTAGAAGTCGAAATCGATCCACTCGGGCGAGCTGCGACCCTCGGGGCAACCCAGCAAGCCGCCGTAGAAGATCCTGGCCTCGTCGAGATCGTTGACGGGGAAGGCGAGGTGGAACGGATGAAGAGGGGTCATGAGCGACTTCCAATCACGGCTGATCTGGGCAGACTAGCGATCACCTGGCATCCATAAAAATGATATATCCCGTTCCTCAGCAGTGCGATATCTTATGAGACATGATCACTGAATTGCGCACCCTGATCGCCGTGGCCCGCCACGGCACCTTCGCTGCCGCGGGCGATCGGGTCGGCCTCACCCAGGCCGCCGTCAGCGGTCATATTCGCAGACTGGAAGAGGCTCTGGGCTTCGCGCTCTTCGACCGCACCGGGCGTTCGGCGACGCTGAACGCCGCGGGCTTGAGGACGCTCGAACGCGCCGAGGACCTCGTCGGTCGGTTCGACGTGATCGGCAATGTCACGCGGAGCGAGGACTGGACCGGTTCCCTGGCCATCGGCGCCATCGCCTCGGCCCAGTCCACCATCCTGCCTCAAGCCCTGGCCGCTTTCCGGGCGAGCTTCCCGCTTTGTCGGGTGCACCTGTCCCCTGGCGTCTCGCTGGATCTGATGGAACGCGTGGACGCCCACCAGCTCGACCTCGCGCTGATCATCCGGCCTCCCTTCGATCTGCCGGCCGATCTGCTGTGGCGATCGCTCGACCGGGAGGACTATGTCCTGCTGGCGCCGTCAGCCGTGCAGGGCGATGACTGGCGAGCGCTCGTCGCCGAGCAGCCCTTCATTCGATACGACCGTCTTTCCTATGGCGGTCGTCAGGTCGAACGGTTGCTGCGCAGGACGTCTCTGAAGCCAAGCGAATGGCTGGAGGTCGACGACCTTCAGGCGATCGTCGCCGTCGTGGCGCGCGGCCTCGGCGTCGCCATCGCCCCCCTGACGCGAACGGTCACCCCCCTTCCGCCGGGCGTGCGGGTCGTCTCGCTTGGCTCGGATCTCATCCAGCGCGAGGTGGGCGTCCTCGTCCGCACGCCGGGGTCTGAAATTCTGCACGCCTTCGTCGAGTGCCTGGTGGACGCCGTCGCCGCCGAGGTCGACCAGGGGCTCGATCAAACGCGTCGCTGACGTCTCCGGATGTCGGGTATTCGCCTGGCTTCAGTGCTGCTGCAGAAGCAGAAACGCGGCGAGGAAACCGACCACCGTGATCAGGCCGATGAAGGGCTGGGCGTTCTCGAAAGCCTCGGGAATCATCGCCTCGGCGAGCATCGCCAGAACCGCGCCGGCCGCGAAGGCGAGGATCACCGCCGGAACTTCGGCGGATACCGACGCGAGACCGAGAGCCCCCATCGCCGCTGCGGTCGCCGTGATGACCGGTATGCCGAGCCAGACCGTGAAGATGTAGCGCTTCGAACGACCCGCCAGTCGCATGCCGGACGCGCTCGAAAGGCCCTGGGGGATGTTGGCGAGGAAGAAGCCCGCAACCACGCCCACGGCGAGCTTGCCCCCGCCGAGGATCGACAGGCCGATGACGAGCGCTTCCGGAATGCCGTCCAGAACCGCGCCGACCGCGATGGCCAGGCCGCTCCCCTTCTGGTCCGTTTCGCTAGGCTGGGCGACGCAGTCTCCGCACCGGTTCCGGTTCTTCGCTCCATGCTGGGCGAGACGCCAGTTGATGAAACTGAACAGAGCGCCCCCGGCGAGAAGGCCCGCCACGGCGGAGAGGGGGTCGCCGCGCGTATAGGCCTGGGTCATCAGTTCGACGGAAACGACGGCGATGAGCACCCCGCCGCCGAACCCCATCACTCCGGCGATGACGCGATGGGACAGGCGTTTGTAGAGGGTGACGGCGAGCAAGGCGCCGATCGTCACGCCACTGGCTGAGAACAGCCCCCAGAGACCGGCCTGAAGAAATACGGGCATTCTTGTCTCTCGATCTACAGTCAGCAGGAACGCGACCGCACAGTGAACGATCAGGGGGATTGGACGGTCATTGGATCCAAAACCGGCCGACCTCGGTGAAGCAAAACAGGCTCCGGCGTATGATTTTCACTGCAGTAGCGGCTTTCACCGCCCGGTGAAACGACACCGACCCGTCAGAGCCTAATCCGCCGATACCCGGTCCCCTCGACAAACCCGGCCTCCAGGCAGCCGCGCCGTACGAATCCGGTGTGCGAGCCATTCGAATAGACTTGGCCGCCCCTGCGATAGTTGAGGAAGGCCGGCCAACGGCCGGGCTGTGGTCTCAGAACCTCCGTGTGGATCAAGACGTCTCTTCGTTGCTCGAAGGTGATCTCCTCAAAGGGTTGAACGTCGTAACGAACATGTTCGCCGACCTCCTCGCCGCGCACGGCATAGGTCGTGCGATGGCGTTGGACCAAACGGGCCGGCAGCGACGCTACCACGCTTGCGGCCACGCGATCGCGCGTCTCCCAGTCGTGGAAATAGAGGTTGGCGGCGCAGTTTAGGATTTGATGCGCATTGAGCGCTTCCGCTTCCGCGTCGTCATCGAACCAAACCACGCCCCGGCGATGGCCGATCGCATAGACGTCCGGATCATGCAGAAGGGCGACAGTCGTCGGCGAAAGCGGCATGAGGAGGATGAGGCCGGCCTGGCGCAGGCTGAAGGACAGGCCCCGCGCCCGAGGGTTCTGGAGGTACCAACGATTGGTCAGAACGGCCGGATCGTCGGACGTCATGAACGGCGTCCCAGAGCGGTTCCGAACGATCGTGAGGCGAAGATCATCGACGATCTTCATGGATCGGGCAAAGACCAGCATGGCCTCCTCGACCGCGACCTTGATGGCCAACTTGATGTCGAAGGCCTCACCATCGGGAAAGGGGCCTGGGAAGCGAGCCATGGCCGCCACGACCTGACTTGCGCTCGCCGCCGCCGCCTCGGTGCGCAGGTTCTGCAGCAGCATGAACCGACGAAGAACGACGCCGTCCAGCGCGCCGGGCTCCGCCTCCGGCGGAAGCAGCCGCTGTAGCATTTGCCCGTAGGCGCTTTCGACCGTCTGGATCGCGGTCTCCAGCCTATGGTCGTGACCGTAGAAATAATCCCCCGAGCACTGGTTTCCGACGGGGCGTTCGAGATGGCCCGGCCATTGTCCAGGTTGAACAGGTGGATCGCCCTTCCCTCCCGGCCAACCGAGAAAGGCTTGAAGTGCACCTTGGGCACGAAATGCTGGTTCTTGTTGTCGGCCATGTCCTCGCTCCGCCGCCCCCCGCTCCAGGCCTGCCAGGGCCCCCTCTCGACTACTCGTCGTCCATCCACGGGTGCAGCTTGTCGCCGTCGGCCTTCCACAACGACCCCTGCCAGAACGCCTCCAGACGCCACCAGAGGCCGCAGTAGGTTTCCCGCACGAACGGTCCCTCCCGGCGAGAGAAGCCCTTGCCGGATCCCATGCCGCCGTCCTTCTCGCCCCAGTAGAGCCAGGCGGCGACATAGCCTCGCTCCGCCAGCAGGGGCTCAAGCCGGTCCGCGTTGATCATCGGCGTGCCGGCGGTTGCGTCCATCGTCCACCGGTCGACGAAGACTGGCCGCCCGTGCCGATCGACGTACCAGGGCGCGTCAGGGCCCGCCGGTCGCAGATCGAGCCCGCGAAGGATCCAGGGTCTCGGTATCTCGAAGCTGATCTCCCTGACGCCGCTATGGTCGTATTCCCCCCGATGCGGCGAGAACCGACGCGACACGAACCCGTAGTCGATTTTCCCGGCTCGCCGCGTCAGGGCGGGTTCGTCGCCGGCGAGCTCGCTCCGGTACTGACCGAAGAGGTCGTCCTGATAGTGACCCGACTCCATCATCTCCACGGCGTTGAGCTTCGCGGCGCTCAGGCGCTCATGAAGGAGCGCGATTTCGGTCTTCGGAACGATGACAAGCTGGATCGATCCCTGGGAGGTGCGCATCGGGCCGACAGCCTGCAGCTTGTCCATATAGCCCCTGTCCCGCTCGGTCCCATAGACAAGCCACCACCGGTCTCCATCAGCCGCGCGCGCCTCCACCAGGTCCGGAACATGAGGAATGTCAGTCGGCTCCCGTGCCCAGGACAGAGCCTCCTCGATCGACGACGGCCTTGGTCGATCCGTGTCCATCATCCCCATTGAGGGCAGTCCAGGCGGCGGTGAAGCGACAGCCGTCACTGTATAAGAGAGGTCGATGTCCAGCTCCTCGACGCGCAGGACATTGATCAGCACCTCCGGCACCCCGTCGTCGCCCACGCTCCAGTAGTGATCCTGCAGGGCTCCGATGAGCTCGTGGAAGGCGATCCATTGGTACTTCTTGCCGATGCGCTCCAGGGCATGCTTGTCGCGGCCGCCCCAGTACGACATCCGCTCCTCAAGTTCCCGGTGGCGATCCGCGACCCAGCCGAGCTCCATGACGCGCTGTGCGACCCAGAGCCTGGCCCGCGACTTCGAGAACAGGGGGTAATCGTCAGCCCGGTGATCGGGGTAGGGCGGCCAAGGCGCGCCCTTGGGCAGAACCTCCCGGAGGGCCGCGTTCGCTACATCGAAGCGGTCCGCCATCGCTTCGAGATCTATGTCGGCAGGTGGATCTTCCGACTCGAGATCGAGCGAGAAGTAGGGCGACGGACGGCGGCTTCGAGCCTCCTCGAGCGCGGTGTGGGCCGAGAACGCCTCCGCCGCCCGCGCCGCGACATCGCCTCCCTGCGCCTCAAGCCCTTTCCAGAAGGCTTCTCCCACCTGACCCCGGGGCCTCGGCGGAAGTTCGCTTCGGACCTCGGCGTAGAAGCTGTGGCCGAGGGTGGACATCGTATAGTTGCCGAAGTCCCCCGGGGTGCTGAAACGCTCTTCCTCGTCGTCGTAATACCCGAGCACCGAGGAGACGATCGACGACGCCGTTTCGGTGAAGGCCGAAAGATCGGTCGCTTCGGGCCAGTTCTGGATCGGCGCGGACGCGTATGGCGGTCTAGCCTCCTGCAGTTCGATCTCTTCAGCAAGCACGCCTCTGGCGGCCGCCAGCTCGATGAGGCCCCTCGCATGGTGACGTATAAAGGCGTGCCGCTCGACGGGGGATCGGGCGAAGATGTCACGCCAGGCAGCCACCGCCGCGCGCCGGAGTGCTTCGGGTTCCCCCTCGGCATGGGTCGCGGTCGCGAGCACCGCCGCATGGATCCGTTCACGGACATAGGCGTCGTCAACGCCGGAGAAAGCGTCGATGAGATCCCCCATCAGTCGCGGCGATCGCGACAGGACCGCGGTCAGGGTCTTCGATGCATTGTCGCGCACGATCCGGTTTGATGAGGCCGTTACCCAGGCGATGACGAGGAGGGCCAGCCGGACACGTTCCGGCTCGGCCAGATCTGTCCGCGCCTCGGCCGCCCAGTCCAAGAGGGTTTCTATGGGCCCTTCGACCATATGCCGGATGAGGTAGTCGGCGATGAGGACGTCACGCTCGGGCATGGGAAGGTCACGAAGTCGCGCGTGAAGATAATCGGCGTTGAGCGGATGATCCGGGACCGTGCTGACCTGGATCAGAAGGTTCAGGAGATCGGCCCGCCGACCCTCCGTCCTCGCCCACTGGAGTTCGAACAGCTGGACGGTCCTCGCGCTAACCGCCGCAGGCGCCCGCCAGCGCAAGCTGCTCAGGAAGACGTCCAGTCCGAAGGGGACATCGCGAGGGAAGTCAGTGTCGAGTTCGACCAGTTCCACGCCGAGGCGCTCGGGCGTCCGCGCCATAAGCGTTTCGACGACCCCGGCGTACCGTCCTGCGCCGCGTGCCACTAGATAATGAAGGCTTCCCCCCGGACGCAGCGCCGCTGCGAGAGCGGGCGCGGATCCGGTCATGTCGATCAGGGCGTCTGCGATGAAATAGTCTGAGAATCTCTGGAAGGTGATCGTCACGGTCTCGACGCCAGCCCGGTCGATCTCGCGCCGCAGGACGCCCTCATCCAGAAGCCGGAACAGCAGGATGTCCCGGGCGGTGGCCGGGGCGATATCGGCCACCGCCTCCTCGAAAAGGGCCTTCGCCCGGGCCATCGGCAAGGCGCTGGCGCCCTCGATCGCCAGCTGGCTCGAAAACCTCCGCATCGCTTCGCGCAGGCGTCCGTCTCCAAGCGCGAGTCGAGCAAAGTTGCGGCCGATAAGCGCGCGTTCGACACCGTCGATCCAGAAGTTGAAGAGCTCCGTGGCCCCGTCCAACCCAAGCGGAAAGGCGCGGCGGCCCTCCGCGTTCAACCGGCGTATGCAGACCGACAGGAACAGGGGGTTGGCGAAGGCTGAGTCGAGAAAGGGCGCCGACGGGCGATCGATGCCGTGATCGTCGAAATAGGCCTTGATGGCGGCGGAGGCATTGCCGGCGAAGCCGTGGTGCTCGCGCCGGACCATGGTCAGGCCCTCGGGGACGCAGGCAGCCTCATAGGTCTCCCGGCATGAGATGACGAGGGCCAGCTGGTCGAAGCGGCTGATCTCATCGACTAAACCGGCCAGGTTGTTCTGCCACATCGAGAAATCGTGGCTCTCGTTGATGGCGTCAATGACTATCAGGCCCGGCTTGCCGGTGGCCCCCGCTGCGGCCTGTAAGGCTCCGAGGAATTCAGTGAAGCTGATCTGGCTCAAGCCGAGGCGATCCAGCCACTGTGGCCTCGGATCCCCCGAGACGAAGTGCTGCCCGAGCGCCATGACGGCAGCTCCGCCGTGCGCGAGATGGGATTCGACAAGGTGCGCCAGAGAATGGGATTTGCCGGCGCCGGCCTCTCCGACCAGCAGGACGCGAGGGAGAGCGAGCGTTTCCTGATCGATCTCGTCCGCGGTTTCGAGCAGACGTTCGAGCGCCTCGCGGTATGCGAACCACGCCTGACGACGCTCCTGCGTTCCCCACTGGGGGTCGGGATCGACAGCGGCAGAGGCCTCGCGCTGCAAGCGCAGGTCTGATGGAGACTCGAGACCTTCGGTGAGGACCAGGTGATCCAGAGCCTTGCGGAGAGGCTCGAAGTCGACAGGCCGGCTTCCGAAGAAGCCGAGCGTTGATCCGGCCGCGGCCGCCGCCGCCAGACTCGCATCCAGAGCGCTGTAAAGCGCGGGATCGCGGCGATCGCCCACCATTGAAGCCAGCGTCTTGAACGCCTCCCGCGCAGCCGCGTGAGCCTCCAGATGCGAGCCCACGGTCGCCCGGTAGGCGACGCTCCGCGACAGGGTGTCGAGCGCCCACTGAGCGCTCACGTCCACATGGTGCGCGGGATTGTAGCGAGCGTTCAGATCGGCCCGGTTGGTCGCGAACCGGTCAGCGAACCATGCCTGATCGAGAGTGTCGCTGTCGAACCAGTACTGCCGTATCCCGGCGTGGATCGGGTCGCGGCGTGACAGGGCGGCGACGAACCGGGTCTCGTCCCAGAGCTCGATCGCGACGGTCCGTCCCAGCGCCTTCGCCTCGTCGCCGGCCGCCTCCGCCCAACGGCTCCACCTCTGTTGTTGGGACAGCGTGTTCGCCTTCATCCCGCCCGAGAGATTACGCGGGACCGCGACGACGTATCGGGACAAGGCCGGATAGGCGGCCAACGCCGCCCGGAACGAGCTGGAGATCTGGTTGATCTCCGATGCGCCGAACTGGTCCAGAAAGAATTTCGACTGGTAACCCCACGAGGATCCGTCCGCGAAATGGGCCAAGGTTTCCACCCCGCCGTCAGCGCCGGGACCCTTGTGCTCGAAACGCAGACATCGTGCCGGCGGATCGGCGACCAGGAGCTGCCGCATCAGCTCCTCGAAGGCCAGTTTCCGGTCGTGGTGATGCGGCCGCAGAGTCCGGAAGTCGATCGTCGGTCCCTTGGCCATATCTCTCTGAATTCCCTCCGCGACGCTGGTTCGCAGGCGCGGCCGAATTCGGCAAGTCTGCCAGCCCTTGAAGCCCGTGCACACGACAAAAGTGGTCAGAAGCCCCTCTGCCGAACGCCTTGAAATGGCGGGCCTTCGTTCGCCGGTTCCCCGGCGAAGCGCACACGCTGTCTGAGATCCGCTAGCCACGGCCGAGGTCTCGTTGGACCTGACCCGAGAGAACCTGAGCGACGCCTTTGGGATCGAGCTGCAAGGTGACGGTCTTGCCGAGAGCCGGCGCCGCGCGGCCGACCCCGAGGCGACCGTAGAACTCATGTCCAGCCGACGTCCGCACCACCACATAGGGAGAGCCGCCCAACTCGTCGTGGAAGCCCGCCTTGACGACCCGTCCGGTAACGGCTTCCCGCCCGAGTTGGTCGACGCCCCTGGCGCCCTCCAGCCGTCTCTGGTTGAGCGTCCGGATCACGTCCTTCGAGAGCTGGAGGCGTCTCAGCTTCGGCTCCAGATCCGGGTCCAGCCGGTAGCGTCGACCGGTCGGGGTCGCCAGGCCGAGGCGTTCAAGATGACGCAGCCGGCCGCGGGTCAGGGCGGTCCAGGCGTCCGTACCGCCGACACCATCGGCGACGCTACCATCGGCATCGGCAGCCGCCATCAGCCGACGGTCGAAGGCGGTGAATCTGTCGGCCTCGGTCTCTCTCCAGATCCGCCGTTCGGCGTCCTGGCGGCTCAGATCGCCGAGCCGCTCCTGGGCGACTTCCTGAGCCCGGGCCCGGAACCCGTAGCCGATGTAATCACGCGGGATGACCAGGTCCCTGCCGTCCGCTCGGCGTCCGCGAACCAGTACGTGGGCGTGGGGCTGGTCGGTGTCGAAATGACAGACCGCGATCCAGTTCAGGGTGGGTTCGCCGAGGTCTTCTCCGACCCTCTTCATGACCTCACGGGTGTAGCCCTTGAGGTCGGCGATCCGGTCGCCGTGTTCCGGACTGATGATGAAGCGGAAATGGTGCCGGTCCTTCGCCCAGCCGTCCGTCGCCGCGGACCCGTCGACGGGCTCGCGCGAGGCGCTGAAGAACTCGGCCTGGGCGCCGTCCTCCCCGGCGCCGGCACGGCCCAGGTAGGAGACGTGAGCGGCGAGCGCGGCGCCTCGGGCGAACCCCTTGCCCATGTGCCGCGACACCAGGGCCTTGACCATGACGCGCTGACGGACGTCCAGCCGGAAGGGACGGCCGGAGCGGTTCTGGGCTGCCCGCAGGCAACCCGACCGGTCACCGTAAGCGAACAGCCGGGACGCCGCGAGACGCTGGAACATGGCCACCCGCACGCTGGTCTTGTCAGACTTCAGGCGGGTTGGAAGCCTGACCCTGAGG
>JAIEQA010000072.1 GCA_019748095.1 Caulobacteraceae bacterium
ACGATGGCCAGGGCTGCGCCGTCGCACATGGGCGGGGCGTGGGCGACGGTGTGGCGGTGGTCGATCACCCGGCCGTCGAGGGCCTCGGCATATTGCGCGCCCAGGGCTCCGAAGGCGGCCGGCATGGCAGCAAGGCTCTCGGCCGTCGTCGAGGCGCGCGCCGGTTCTTCGCCGTCGAGGCCGTTCAGCGGGATGCGTGATTTGACCAGCGGCGTGCCCTCGGCGGCGGCGGTCCTCTGCTGCGAGGCCAGGGCTGCGGTGTCCATCTCGGCGCGGGTGACGTCGAGGTCTTCCGCCAGCCGGTCCGCCGCCACCACTACCGGGATGTAGCGGGTGCGCGACGGGAAGCTGGCGTCCTCATAGTAGTCCGCCTTGTCCCCCATGAAGGGGACGCGCGACATCATCTCCACCCCGCCCGCCAGCGCCGTTCGGGCCCCGCCGGTCTCGACCAGCTGTGCCGCCTGGCCGATCGCGGTCAGACCCGAGACGCAGTAGTTGTTCAGGCTGTATGCGAAGGCCTCGTCCGGGAGACCAGCATACAGCTTGGAGACGAGGGCGACGTTCGCGCCCTGGGCCCCGACCTGGCCCACGGCCCCCAGGATCAGGGCATCGACCCTGCGCGCGGCCCCGGCATTGCGGGCATCCAGGGCATCGATCAGTCCGCCCACCAGCTCATGCGGTTTCAGCGACGCTAGACCCCCGTCGGGGCGGGCCTTGCCGCGCGGCGACCGCACGGCGTCCAGAAGATAGGCAGTCATGGTCGTCTCCCCGTTTCAGCCGGCGTTCTTTGCGCCGGTCAGGCCGCGATCTGGTCGCCCGGCGCCCAGGTCCCGTGAAATCCTGCCGGCACGCGGACCGGCAGGGGAACGCGGGCGATCGGTCCCTTGTCGAAGGCTTTGGCATCCAGGATCTGGACTTCCGAGGTGCCGTCCGGGGCCGTGGCGAAGACCACGACATAGCCGTCGTCCTCGTCCGTCCCGCCGATGCGCGGGGCGAAGGCCGGTTCCGATCCGCCCACGCCGTCGGCGAACCGATGGGCCTCGGCCCGTCCCGTGGTCAGGTCGTACTTCAGAAGACCGTTGAACCGCTGCAGTTCCTCGGGGGCCATCGACACGTGGTAGGACCAGTTCGACTTCCGGCCGGTGTAGTCGAGGTTGATGACCGGGAACTCGCCGATCCGGTCGTCCAGCTGGCGCTTCTTCACCTCGCCAGTGACCATGTTCATGCGCCACTCGACGGGCACAGCGTTCAGCGCCAGCACATTCACCATCGAGGCATAGGGGCCATAGGCCGGGTTCGGGGGAAAGCCGTTCGGCTGCATCATGCAGGCGGTCATGACCACCTCGTCGCCATCCTCCCAGGCATTGGCGACGTGATAGATGTAGCAGGTCTCGGTCTCGAACCATTTGATCTGGTCGCCCCGGCCATTGCGGGGGGCGACGCCGAACCGCGCGGGCTGGTCGGCCACCTTGATCTGCCACATGTGATTGCGCAGTCCGCCCTCGGTAAAGACCACAGGCAGGTCGTGCAGGATGACGTAGTTTTCCGTCAGCCCCATGTCGTGCGGCAGGCGCGGACCGGGCAGGTCGACGCGCTGGAAATTGGTCAGGACATTGTCCCGCGACACAATTCCCCAGGTCATCCACGGCTTGGTCAGGGAATAGTCGAAGAAGCAAAACTCGCCGGTCTTCGGGTCCACCTTGCCGTGCGCCGAGACGTGGCGGGGTAGGGCACCGCCGAAATCCTCATTGCCGATCGTTTCCAGCGTCCTCGCATCGACCCGGACCGGCTTGCCCGAGATGTACCAGAGCGCCATCAGCGAGCCGTTGTGGAAGACGAGGTCGGTGTTGGCAGTGTCCTTGTAGACGAGGTCGCCCCGCGTCGAATCCGGACGCGCCGCCGCCGATGGCATCAGCACGCCACCGGCCCCGATCGCCTTGCCAGCCTTTTCTGTGCGGTAGTCGTCGGTGGCGACGTAGCGGTTGCGGTATTCGGCTCGACCGTTCTCGAAATAGACCGCGTGAACCATGCCGTCGCCGTCGAACCAGTGGTGCATGCCCTCAGGCGCGTGTTGCGGATTGGGCCCATTGCGCACGAAGGCCCCGTGAAGGTCTTTCGGAATCTCGCCGATCACCGGCAGGTCCAGCGCCGTGGTCTCGACGGCCACAGGCTCATACAGGCCCTGAAGATAGGGGTTCAGGGTGTTCAGGCCGGTCAGGGGGCCGGTCGAGATCCGGCGAGCGATAGCGGCGTCATCGGCCATGGGGCGGTCTCCTCGATCAGTGTCGACAGACTAGGCGGTCAGGTATCTTAACGCAAGTCATTCAGGGGAGGCCAGTGACCGTCTGAAGCCATCGGTTCGAGCGGCACGAACCGGGCCTTGCGCCCGTGGCGGGCACGACACGGCGTTTCGGTGATCGATCATCACAAACGACCACCGGTCGCCCCTTGCGTAAAAAGACTTGCAAAACTGGTCTGTTGGCGCAAGCGTCAGGGGAGAGCTTCCGGACAACAGGAAGCCAACCTTGGGAATGGGACCGCCAAATGAAGACGATCATTGGGAAAACCGCGTCCGTCGCCGCGCTGGTTCTGGCCGCAGGGCTGGGCACTCCGGCGTTCGCGCAGGACGTTCCGCAGCAGGAATCGGCTGCGCTCGACGACATCATTGTGACCGCACAGCGCCGCGAGCAGTCGCTCCAGGACGTGCCGATCGCCATCACGGCCTTCAATGCCGAAACGCTTGAGCGGACGGCAGCCACCGGCATTCAGGACATCGCGGCCAAGGCCCCCGGTGTCACCCTGACCCAGTTCAATATCGGGGAGCCCCAACTGTACATTCGCGGCGTCGGCACCACGAGCGATTCGGCCGCCAGCGATCCGTCCATCGGCATTTCGATCGACGAAGTGTCCATCGGCCGGGCCGGGGCCAGCTCACTGGCGTTCCTCGACATCGAACGGGTCGAGATCCTGCGCGGACCCCAGGGTACCCTGTATGGTCGCAACGCCTCGGGCGGGGCCCTGAACGTCTATACGCGCCGGCCCGCGATGGAGGACACCACCATGGCCCTTCTGCGCGCCGGCAGCTTTGGCGAATATGGTGCCGAGGTCGTGCTGAACCGGCAGATGGGTCAGGACAGCGCGGCGCGGCTGGCCGTTCGGGTCAACAGCAATGACGGCTATGCCGAGAACGTGCCGACCGGTCGTGCGCTCGCAGGCGGGGCGCAGTACGGGGCCCGCCTGTCCCTGCTGAACCAGTCCGGCCCGTGGACTGTGCTGGGGTCGATCGATGTCTCACGGGACCGCATGGACGGCCATGCGCGCATTCCGGTGACAGCGTCCGCAACGGCCCCCGCCTTCGTCACCCTGATCAACGGTCTCCGTGCCGGGCTCGACCGCCGCCAGAGCTACTCGTCGGCGGACAACTACCAGAACCGGGACAACTGGGGCGCAACCGTCAGGGCTGAGTACGAGGCGGAGTCCTTTGATGTCGTCTCCCTGACCTCCTACCGTGACAACAGCTATCGCTGGCGGGACAACCTCGGCGGTCTGCCGTTCCCCAACTTTCCGCTGGAGGTCGATGACCAGGCGACCGAGGACGCCAACCAGTTCAGTCAGGAGTTCCGCCTGGTGTCGAAGCCGGACTCATCGATCAACTGGGTCGCTGGCGTGTTCTACTTCAGCGAGGATGTCGACCGCGCGGAACGGTTCATCGTCCGCACCGGCCTGCCGATCGCGCCGCCGTCTTTCGGCGGGGATACCACCTTCCTCCAGACGGCTTCGAACACCAGCTATGCCGCCTTCGGTCAGGCGACCGTGCCGTTCGGCGACATCTGGGAACTGACTGTCGGTGCCCGCTGGACCCATGATGAGCGGGAGGTCACCCAGATTGCGCGCGACAATGACAATGGCCTGAACCCACCGGCGGGCATCCCGCTGGGACCGACCGGCACGGGCTACAGCACCACCGGCAGCGCCGAGTTCGAGGAACCGACGTGGAAGATTGCCCTGTCGGTCGAGCCGTTTAAGGATATCCGCCTGTATGCCTCCTATGACCGCGGCTACAAGGCAGGGTCCTTCCCCTCGACCGCCCAGACGGCCGTTCAGGCCCGCACGCCGTTGCGGTCCGAAATCCTCGACAACTATGAAGTCGGGCTGAAGTCCACGCTGCTGGACGGGCGGCTGCGGTTCAACGGTGCCCTGTTCCGGCTCGAGTACGACGACCTGCAGGTCTATGAGCTGCTGGGTCTGACGCTGGTCACGTCCAACGCCCAGGCCGAGGTCGACGGCTACGAGCTGGAGGGGGCCTTCGCATTCAGCAACAGCATCACCCTGGGCGGATCCTACACCCACCTAGACGCTCGCTATACATCGAACGCCCAGTCGGGCGCGCTGATCCTGCCCTACAACAATCTGACGCTGCCGCGGTCGCCCGACAGCCAGTACACCCTCTATGCCGATGGTGAGTGGGATGCCTTCGGAGGGCAACTGGCAGCGCGGGTTGACTATCAGTGGACGGACGACTTCTTCTTCGATCCGTCCAACAACCCCGAAGTCCTCTCACCGGCGCATGGTCTGGTCAGTGCCTATGCCTCGTGGGAAGCCGTCAACGGGGTGAAGATCGCGGTCTATGGCAAGAACCTGGGCGACGAGGAATACCAGACCCACATCATCAAGAATGTGGGTGTGGGCTTCAGCGTCTTCGGGGCTCCGCGGTCCTGGGGCATCGCGATCAGCCGCAGCTTCTGATGGAGATCAGGCGGCGCTGGTCGCGACCGGTGCCGCCGCCTCGACCTCCCAGCGGATCGCGCGCGGGTCCACGCGGCGGCCGGTGGTCCGGTCACAGACGACAGCCGAGATCGGTCGGCCGGTGGTGGTGTCGATCAGACGGAGCGGCGCGCCGTCCGGGCAGAGCCAGCGCTCCGACCAGCCGTGCATCGTCATGATGATCGGATACAGGTCGCGTCCGGCCTCGGTCAGACGGTATTCGAACCGGGGCGGAGCGGTCTGGTAAAGCCGTTTCTCCAGCACGCCATGCAGGACCAGCGTCTTCAGGCGGTCGGCCAGAATATTGGTGGCGACCCCCAAAGCCTCGTGGATCTCATCGAACCGGCGCAGGCGGAAATAGGCGGCGGCCAGCACGGCCCAGCTCCAGTAGTCGCCCATGATGTCGGTCGACCGGTCGATGATGGCCCGGTCCGTCTCGATCGGGGCCGTCCGGCGCCGGCGCGAGGTCGGCGGGGCGATCGGGATCAGACCCTCGCCCGCTTCCCACCGGACCCGGGACGCGTCGACGGGCTGCCCGCCCTCATGATCGAACACGGTCGGTTCGACCCGGGCTCCGGTCTCACGGTCGAAGAAGGCGAGGGCATAGCGTTCCTGCAGCGGCGAGCGGGCCCATTTCCGTTCCCACTGGCCCTGCATGACGGCGGTGCCGAACATGTCGAGCCCCATCTCGGTCAGCCGGTACTCGAGGCGGGTCGTGGACCCCGCGGCCTCCCGGTGTTCCAGCAGGCCGGCGGTCACCAGCCGGTTCAGCCGGTCCGTCAGCACGCTGCGGGGCATGCCGAGGCGTTCGCGCCAGACCGAGAACCGGCGCGCCCCATAGAAGGCCTCGCGCAGGATCAACTGGGTCCAGGCGTCGCCGGTGACCGCGAAGGCGCGGGCGACCGGATTGCCCATGATGAGGTCGCGGGTGGTTGGAAGCGTCACGCGGAGTCGTCTTTGTCCTCGGTCGCCCGGCGGCGGGCCGCCTGAGCCTAGAGCATTGTGCGGTCCGGGTCAGGCCAGTTCCGGGCCGCCCGTCGGATCCCGGGGATCAAGGGCGAGCCCGGCCGCCTGCCGCGCCTTCAGGACCCGAAGCCATCCGTGCATGGCCTCGCAGTCCAGCCCATGCATCATCAGTCTGTAGCCGGCCTGGAGCGTCGACAGGGCCACCATGGGGTGGCCGTTCTTGACGAAATGCATGTGGTAGTCGGTCCCGAGGATCCGGCCGATGTAGATGCCGACGATCTCGTCCAGTTGCAGCGAATGGCTGGCCCGCATGAAGTCGGCGCGGGGGAGCAGCAGGGCGTAGAGCGGTGTGTAGAATTCCACCGCCGTCTGGATATCAATCCGGTTCAGCGGTCCGGAAGGGAAGACCTCGAAGTCTGGTTCCAGATCCGAGATCATCGAGAAATCCACCCTGTCCGGCGGGGTGATCTCCTTTCCGGCGGCGCGCAGGGCGATGTTCAGTTCGATGATGAAGTTGAAGATGTTCAGGTCATGCTGGAGGAAGACATTGTCTTCCAGCGCCTTGAGCGTCAGGGGCTTGAGCGGCACGGTCTTCACCGCCTCGGGGTCCACGCCGGCGTTGGCTTTAAGGAAGGCCAGCAACTCTGTTCCGACGTGGAAGTGACGCAGGATCAGTGTGTTGCATTCCGGCGAACCGAAGGTTCGAAGACCCCGGTGAATCGATTTGTGCAGCAGGCCGTTCAGGTTGGGATACCGCGGGGAGATCGCCCGAAGTACCTTCACCATTCCGAAGAACAGGAAGACCAGCGGGCGACTGACCGGAAACAGCCATCGCCGCGACCATGATCGCGCGCCCAGCAGGAGCGCACGCTTGGCCTGGGGGTCAATCGGCAGGGAGTGGTCGAGGTAGAGCGCCAGCCATGGGTCCGGGTCTGCGGGATCATGGTGCCGCCAGTCGAAGGGATCATCCTTCCATTGCGTCGTTTCGCCGCCGTCCGACAGGCTCACACCGGGATCTCCTCGATCTGCATCGCATACAGACGCGCCGTCACCTTCGCGGTCATCACGATACGTTCGGCCACCGCCGCGTCCGGCAGCACCATCCGCAGCATCGCCTCGAACTCCTGCATATGGCTGGCGTCGTTCTCTCCATGATACAGCAGGAACCGCACCGCCTCGTCGGGGAGGGCCAGCCGTTCCTGTACTCGCCGACCCCAGGGCGCGGCCTTGATGGACCCGAGGCCCTCGATAATGAACATGGCACCCAGCAGGCCGAACGGCTCGGGCCTGGACGCCTCATGGAACATCCACGCCGAGAGCGCCTCTGACCCGACGTTCCTGGATGCGTCCCGGATCACCTCGAGCGCGCCGCCCGCGCAGACGAAGTCGGCCTCCAGCAGCCGGAAGTCCCGATGCTCGGTCACCGCGTGACGCATCAGGGTGGATCGGAGTTCCAGATGCGCCTCACCGACGTTCGATGCCGCGCGGGACATCCACAGAGCCCCGTCCTTCACCTGCTGACGAAGATTGATCAGGAAGGCGTGATAGTCCGCGAGGACGAAACGGCCCCGTGTCAGTTTGCGGATCAGCGGTGTCGCTTCCAGTCGCTGTTCAAAGTCAGAGAAGACGACCGCGAGTTTCCGCAAGGTGTCGGAGACCTGGTCGTCCATGCGCGCGCCGTCAGCCATCACACCACCTCGCACATCATGAATCCGACCATGGCCCGCCCGCTTTCAGGCACGATCAGAAGGACCTTCTCGCCCTTCCTCGCCCTTCCCGACCGCATGAACTCGTCCAGCATGACCCAGATGGAGGCCGCGCCGATATTGCCCACTGTGGCCAGGTTCGAGAACCATTTTTCCTCGGGGATCATGGCGGCGGTGCTCCGCAGGACGCTGACGATCTCCTCCCGCAGCGACCGCGCGGAGTAGTGGCATAGAAGATGGTCGACCTCGTCGGGCTTGATTCGCCCCTGATCCACCTTCTCCAGCCAGACCCCGATCCAGGCCCGGATGACGATCTTCAGGAGTTCGAAATCCTGGACCAGCGCCACAGCTCCGGCGGCATGCGCCGCGGCCGGCCCGGCGTGGCTCCAGGCGGTCTTCATGTCCCCGCGGTCGGCAAAGGTCGAGCCGGCCCACATGCAGGGATCGAACCGGCCTGCGAGTGAGGTCAGGTCTATCCAGTCAATTCTGAGCGAAAGGCCGGCGGGTCGTGGAGACGGCTCCATCACGACCGCACCGGCACCGTCGGACAGGGTGAAGCGCAGGAAGTCGGCCTCGACCCGTGTCCGGCCCCGGGCGTCCACCAGCGCGGTCCCCTCATAGAACTCGGGACGGAACCAGCGCGAACTGAACTCCCCGGCCGCGGCGACGGCGACATCCGCCTCTCCGGCACGGATCTGAAGCCATGCGCCCTTGGCCGCCATCAGGGCCGAGGCGCAGACGGACTGATAGCTGGCGAGCTCAAGAGGCCCATTGCCCAGTTCGGCGTGAACTGCGCTGGCGTGGCCCGGCACCAGATAGTCGCCCTGGGTCGTGGCCGTCGCGAGGTGCTGGAGGGCCTCAATGGCAAGCCCGGCATCCTGCAGTGCGGCCAGGGTCGCGGCTGCAGTCATGGAGGCGTTGGAATGGAGGGGACGACCGTCGGGGGTCAGGGCGTAGTGCCGGGTCTCCACGCCGTTCCAGCGCAGGGCGCGACGACCGACGGCCGAACGACGCCCGCCGACGCGACCGATGAAGTCCTCCATGGTGTCGACACCGATGGCCGGTCCCGGCAGAAAGGTGCCGGCGCCAGTGATAAAGACGTCGCGCAACTGCCCTCGGCTCATTTTCCGTCAGTGCGCGAGAAGCGGTCGGCCCGCAAGCCGCCCTTTCCTGACGGCCTTATCCGCTCACGGGAGGCGCGGCGACGCCTGGCACCGGTTGACCCGCCCTGCGTCCTTGCGCCAGCCAGACCTTGATCCGGCGCTGCAGCGGCTGGTCGATGACTGTGTGGAAGGCGAAGGCGAAGACGAAGGCCGCTGCGACCCCGGCTCCCCAGAGTCCCCATTGCACGACGGTCGGCAGGGCGAATTTCGCGATCAGGACATTGGCGACGCCGAACCAGGCGATCCGCACCACCTCATTGGTGATGAACATGGAGAAGGAGACCACGCTGGCGCGTTCGATCCATTTCGAAGGCCGCACGACCGGCATGGCCCCTGCGGCCAGAAGGATCAGTGAGATGAAGCCGAGGCTGATCAGGGCGTGTTTGTCGAACGCCTGGACCGTGGCCAGACCGACTGCGGCCGTGACGCCGACGATTGCGGCCAGTCGGGGTGCAATGAACACCCGCTCTGACACCACCGCCAGGCCCATGCCGAGAATGAACAGGGGCAGGGCGCGGAAGAAGCCGTAGCCGAGCGGCATCTGGTAGACCGGATAACCCAGCAGGGTGTGGGTGGCGGCATTGGCCAGCAGATACAGGCCGATCACCGCCAGAACCACCGTCCAGGGCCCCAGCCGCGCCAGTGCCCGCAGGATCCAGGGAAACAACAGATAGCAGCCGATCAGGGCCGAGATCGACCAGCTGGGCGCGTTCCAGCCCAGACCGCCCGGAACGCCGAAAGCCTGGGTCAGGGTCAGCTGCGCCGGCAGCTGGTTCCAGGCGAACCACTCCGGATTGCGGGGCCCGACGCCGGCTGCAGTGCCGATCAGAACCAGCGCCACCAGCGCCAGCCCCATGACCAGATGGGCCGGATAGACCCGCAGGAACCGTTTGACGAAGAACGCGCCCGGCGACATCCCGCCCCGCCCGACCTTTCCGCCGTAGACCCGCATCAGCACATAGCCGCTGTCGATCAGGAAGAAGTTGGTCAGCAGGAACCCGCCGCGCTCGAACACCGGATGCAGGGCCTCGGCCAGGGGCACGGGACCCGCCGCCTGGAAATGGTGCAGGATGATCAGCGAGGCGACGATGAAGCGCAGCGCGTCCAGCCAGCCGCCGCGCGTGATCGGCGGTGTCCCGTTTCGGGTCGAAATCGCAGTCCAGGCCATCGAAATCCTCTCTTCGAGAGAAGTATCCGCAAGCCTCAGGCCGCGATCGGCGGGCTTTGCTAACGCGCCGTTAACCACGCTCCCGGCATTTTCTGCCCGGTAGCGTGAAGGGTTGGACGATGAGCGGCGCGGAAGTTCTGGATGTGGGCCGCGACGCCCTGTGGCTGACGATCCAGCTCTGTGCCCCGATCCTGCTGGTCGGTCTTGTGGTCGGCGTGGGCATCGGCCTGTTCCAGGCCCTGACCCAGATCCAGGAACAGACCCTGATCTATGCGCCCAAGATCCTCGCCATCTTCATCTCCCTGTTGCTGTTCCTGCCGCTGATGGGCGGGCTGCTGGGGACCTTCATGCGGACCATCGCCGCGCGCATCTCGGACATGTAGCGATCGGCCATGGAGCCTTATGCCACCGCCGAACAGGTCTGGGCCGGCGGGCTGGTCTTTGCCCGCATCGGAGCGATCCTGCTGAGTCTGCCCGGCATCGGCGAGAGCTATGTCCCGCCGCGGATCCGGCTGGCGCTTGCCCTGATGGTGTCCCTCGCCCTGTGGCCGGTCATCGCCCCTTCGCTTCCGGCCCTGCCGGCCACCCTCGGCGGCACCGTCGGCTGGGTGATTCGGGAGGTGATCACCGGACTGATGATCGGTACCATTCTGCGCGTCTTCATCAGCACCCTGGCCATCGCCGGGGAGATCGTGTCGTTGCAGACCACACTCAGCTTCGCCCAGACGGCCAATCCGCTTCAGGCCCAGCCTGCAACGACCGTGGCGGCTTTTTTGATGCTGCTCGGAACGGTGCTGATCTTTGCCACCAACACCCATCATCTGTTCATCGCGGGCCTGGTGGGGTCCTATGAACTGATCGCCCCCGCGCGGCCCCTGATCTCGGGGGATTTCGTCGAACTGGCCATCCGGACCGTGGGCGACAGTTTCCTGCTGGGCGTGCAGCTGTCGGCCCCCGTGATCGTCTTCGCCCTTGTCTTCAACATGGCGTCCGGACTGATCGCCCGGGTGATGCCGGCGTTCCAGATCTTCTTCGCGGTCGCACCGCTCAGCGTCATTCTTGGCCTGTCCATCCTTGCGCTCTCTCTCGGCGTGATGGGCACGGTCTTCATCGACCGGTATCGCAGTCTGGCGAACCTGTTCGTGTCGGGCACGGGAGGCGTCAGTGGCTGAAGACGCCGATCCCGAGTCCAAGACAGAAGAGGCCTCGCCCCATAAACTTGAGCAGGCGAGGAAGAAGGGTGATGTCGCAAAATCGGCCGATGTCGCCCCGGCGCTCAGCCTGCTGGGGGCCTCCGCCGTGATCATCATGGGCGGTGGCTATTTCTCGACCTCGATGGCCGAGTCGCTGCTGCCGTTCATCGCCATGCCTCACCTGCTGATGGGGGGGCTTGATGCAGGAGCCGGCGTCGAGATCGGCATGAACGCCCTGTGGGCCATCGCGCCGTTTCTTGGCGCGGTGATGCTGGCGACCATCGTCGGTGGTGTCAGCGGCAATGTCCTTCAGTCCGGCCTCCTGTTCTCGGCCGAGGGGATCAAGCCGAAATGGAAGAAGGTCAGTCCGATGGCCGGGCTGAAACGCATCTACGGGCCCGACGGCCTGATGCAGTTCGGCCAGACGCTGCTGAAGCTGGTCGCCGTGTCGATTGTCTGCTGGATGGTGATGAAGCCCCATGCGCGGGAGTTCGAGACCATGGCTGCCATGTCGCCGGCTGCGATCCTTCCCCTGGCGCGGGACATGCTGGTGGCGCTTCTGATGTCGACCCTGGTGTTTCTCGCGATCTCGGCCGGGGGAGACTTCCTCTGGCAGAAGATGCGCTTCGCCAAGCGTCAGCGCATGTCCAAGGAAGAGGTCAAGGAAGAGCACAAACAGTCCGAGGGCGATCCGCACATCAAGGCCAAGCTGAGGCAGATCCGCATGCAGCGGAGCCGCCAGCGGATGATGCAGAACGTCCCGGGGGCGACCGTCATCGTCACGAACCCGACCCACTACTCGGTCGCCCTGCGCTACGAACCCGACAAGGGCGATGCCGCGCCGGTCTGTGTCGCCAAGGGCGTCGATGCCGTGGCCTTGCGTATCCGCGAAATGGCCCGCGAGCATAATGTCCCGATCGTCGAAAATGTGCCCCTTGCCAGGGCGCTCTACGCGGCGGTGGACATCGACGAGATCATTCCACGCGAGCATTTCGAGGCCGCCGCCAAGGTGATCGGCTTCGTCATGCAGAAGCGCGGCCGCAGACCCTGAAGCGCCGCGCCCGAACTCTGCTTCTTCCCGGGATCAGGGCCCCTCGCTGCGCGACCTCGGAACCGGGCCAAACTGCCCTATACTTATCGTCCTGATTCGCGCGGGAGCCCCGCCTATGTCCGTGTCCAGCCCTCCACCCGCCATGCCCCGGCTCGACCTGACCGTCCTTCTGATGGCGGTCGGATTCGCCGTCGCCATTGCCGCGCTGGCGTGGCCGGCCTTTCAGGCCGGGCCCGTGACGACGCCCCATATCATTCTTCTGGTCACGGTTGCGGCCGTCGCCCTCATGGGCCTGTTCGCCTTCAACCGCATCGATGTCCGCAGCAATGACCGGCCGGCGGGTGACGTGGCGGTGGAGATGCTGGACGCCATGGCCGAGCCGGCAGCGCTGGTCTGGGCGTCCGGTCAGGTTCTGGCCTTCAACGGGGCCTGGGCTTCACAGAACGGCGCGACGGTCACCCTGCCGAAGGGCAAGTCGGCCCAGGCGCTCTATATGGCCTTCGCCCAAGCCCGATCCGGTCATCAGGGGCGGGCGATCGTGATGATCGGCGATCGGGAAATCGAGGTTCTGATCGGTCAGGCGGGCGAAGGTCGTTTTCTCCTGCGCGAGGCCCCCGAGGCGACCCTGGTGGCTCCGGCTCCCTCGGTCACCTCCGCTGCCGCGGGGGCGGGCTCAGGGGCGGGCACGGGGGATGCGCGGGCCATGGCGGCCGGGGCGCCGTTCGGGTCGGCCGTCATCGCCGGTGACGATCTGTTTGCGGGGATGACCAAGGAGGCCAATCCGGCCCTTTCCACCCTGACTGGACCCGCCGCGGCGCGGGACGCCGCGTTTGGCGACCTGTTTGACCCGGTCGGTGTCGCCGAGGCGCAGGCCCGGATGGCGGCCGGTTCCACCGGGCCGATCGAGCTGGTCGCCCGCGCCCATCCTGACCGTGTGCTGCACCTCTATGTCGCCCCGGAAGGCGACCGGCGCCGCGTCTGGCTGTTCGACGTCTCCACCCAGAAGTCGATGGAGATGCAGCTTTCGCAGGCGCAGAAGATGCAGGCCGTGGGCCAGCTCGCCGGCGGGGTCGCCCACGACTTCAACAATCTGTTGACCGCCATCCAGCTGCAGCTCTCCGAACTTCTGGAGCGCCACCCGGTCGGCGATCCGTCCTACGACGGCCTGAACCAGATCCGTCAGACCGGCATCCGGGCTGCTGATCTTGTGCGCAAACTGCTGGCCTTCTCGCGCAAGTCGACGGTCCGGCGCGAGCGGCTGGATCTCGGGGAACTGGTCGGGGAGTTCGCGGTCCTGCTGCGGCGTCTGCTCCGCGAGGATGTCCGGCTGGAGACTGACTACGGCCGCGACATGCCCATCGTCCTGGCCGACAAGTCCCAGCTGGAGACGGCGGTCATGAATCTGGCCGTCAATGCGCGTGACGCGATGCGCGGCGTCGTCGAGCCCGGGGCGGGCGTGGTGACCATCCGGACCCGCCGGCTGTCGCGCGACGAAGCCCGAACCCTCGGCTGGCTGGAGGCCCCGGAGGGCGAGAGCGCCCTGATCGAGGTGTCGGACACCGGTCCCGGCGTCCCGCCCGAACTTCTGGACAAGATCTTCGAACCCTTCTTCACCACCAAGGCCGTCAACGAAGGCACAGGCATGGGTCTGGCCACCGTCTATGGCATCGTCCAGCAGGCGGGCGGCCATATCGGCGTGACCAATCTGGACGGGTCCGGTGCGGCCTTCCGCATCTTCCTGCCCGCCGCTTCGGAACAGGCCCTGGCCGAAGCCGGTCCCGTCGAGGTCAAGGCCAAGGCGGCACCGCGCGACCTGTCCGGCAACGGCCGGATCCTGTTCGTCGAGGATGAGGCCGCCGTGCGCGGCATCGCCGCCCGGCTGCTCCGGCAACGTGGCTATGAGGTCATTGAGGCCGCTGACGGCGAGGAGGCCCTGGCCCTGGCCGAGGAATGGGCGGGCCAGATCGACATGATGATTTCGGACGTCATCATGCCGGGGCTCGACGGCCCCAGCCTGCTGAAGAAGGCCCGCCAGTATCTGGGCGATGCCCCTGTCATGTTCATCTCCGGCTATGCCGAGAGCGACTTCTCCGACCTGCTGCAGGATGAGGCGGGCGTGTCCTTCCTGCCCAAGCCGCTGGACATCAAGACCCTGGCGGAGCGGGTGAAGCAGGAATTGCGACCGGCCTGACCGGGCCACCGTAGCGGCCGCGCAGGTCCCGAAGCTGTGCATGATGACGGTCATTTAAGGCCCGGCGGCTTGTGGCGAGCCGTGACTTGATGGCCAATGCGGCCCGTTGTTTCGGGAGTCCTGCCATGATTGACCGCCGCCGTCTTATGTTCACTGCCGCTGCCGGGGCCAGCCTGCTGGCGACCGGTCAGACTCTTGCCGCCCCGGCCCAGTCGACCGCAGGGGCTTCGTTGCGTGCCGTCATGAACAAGGTCGTCGCCGAGAGCCTGATGACCTCTCCCGAGCTCCTGACCCAGCTCGGTTTCGACAAGGGGCCGAACGCGGCCATGAAGGCACGGCTGGATGACCGGTCGCAGGCCAAGGTACTGGTCGATCGCGAGACCTTCCGCAGCCAGATTGCCGAGCTTAAGGCTGTGGACCGGTCCGGGCTGAATGCCGATGAGACGGTCTGGTACGATGCCTTGGAGTTCTTCGGCGACACGGCCATCAACGGCTATACCTTCCCGTATGGCGGCGGGGGTTTCGGTCCGTCGCCCTATACCGTCAGCCAGCTGACCGGGGCCTATCAGTCGATCCCGGACTTCCTCGACAGCCAGCATTCCATCGAAACGGCCGAGGATGCGGAGGCTTACCTGAGCCGGGTGTCGGCCTTCGCCACGGCGCTGGATCAGGAAACCGGGCGGATGGAGCTGGACTTCGCGGCCGGGGCCGTGCCGCCGGACTTCGTGATCGCCCGCACCCTGGCCCAGATGGAGAGTCTGATGGCGGGTGGTGCGACCGGCACCACCCTGGTTCAGTCCGTTGTGCGCCGGACCGGCGAGAAGTCCATTCCCGGCGAGTGGGGATCCCGCGCCGAGGCGATCGTCAACGATGCGGTCTTCCCGGCCCTCAACCGTCAGGCCGAGGCCCTGCGGGCGCGGCAGGCCGGGGCCACCCATGACGCCGGCGTCTGGCGTCTGCCGGACGGCGAGGCCTTCTACCGCTACGGCATCCAGAGCTACACCACGACCAATCTGTCGGGTGACGAGATCCATGCCATCGGGCTGGAGCAGCTGGCGGAGCTGTCCGCGCGTGCTGACGAACTGCTGAAGGCCCAGGGCCTGACGCAGGGCTCCGTCGGGGCCCGTATCGCCGCCCTCGGCAAGGATCCCCGCTATCTCTATCCGAACACCGATGAGGCCAAGGACCAGCTGCTGGCCGATCTCAATGCCCAGACCATCGAGGTACGCCGCCGCATGCCGGAGTACTTCGGACGACTGCCGCAGGCCGCAGTCGAGATCCGGCGTGTGCCCAAGGCGATCGAGGCCGGGGCTCCGGGTGGCTACTACAACGCTCCGGCTCTGGATGGCTCACGCCCCGGCGCCTACTACATCAACCTGCGGGACACGGCCGAATGGCCGAAGTTCCAGCTGCCGACCCTGACCTATCATGAGGCCGTTCCGGGCCATCACCACCAGATCACCCTGGCCCAGGAAAAGGCCAATACGCCGCTGCTGATGAAGGTGCTGGGCTTCTCGGCCTATTCCGAGGGCTGGGCGCTGTATGCCGAGCAACTGGCCGACGAGATCGGCATGTACGAGAACGATCCGGTGGGCAAGATCGGCTACCTCCAGTCCCTGATGTTCCGGGCCACCCGTCTGGTCGTCGATAGCGGCATGCACGCCAAGCGCTGGAGCCGCGAGGAAGCCATCCGGTTCATGGTCGACGCGCTGGGCGATGCCGAAAGCGCTGTGACGACCGAGATCGAGCGCTACTGCGTCTGGCCGGGTCAGGCCTGCTCTTACAAGCTGGGCCACACCAAATGGGTCGAGCTGCGCACAAAGGCCCAGGCCGCACTGGGCGACCGGTTCGACATCCGGGCCTTCCACGACGCGGGCATCAACACCGGCGGTGTGCCCCTGACCGTGCTGGAGCGGGTCATGACCGAATGGACCGCGGCGCAGGCCGCCTGATTTCGGCTCAGACGGTCAGGCCTTCTGCACGACGAAAGGCGTTGTGGATGTCCGTGGCGGCCACCGCCGCCTCGGCCGTCGCCACGGCAATCTGGTTCAGACCGCGCACCAGGTCCCCGGCCGCGTAGAGGCCCGGGACACTGGTGCGCTGATGCAGATCGACCTCCAGCCGCCCGTCGTCGGCCAGCAACGCACCGACGTCCCGGGCGAGGCTGGCGTTCGCGGAGGTGCCAAGTGCGGAGTAGACCAGATCGAACGCCCGGAACGCGCCGTTCCAGCTCAGCGCTGTGACCCGGTCGCCTTCCAGACGGACGGTCTCGATCGGCGTTTCGATCAGTTCGATACCCAGTCGCTTGATCGCTGCGCGTTCGGTCAGGGCGTCGGCCGTCCCCACGTGTAGCAGGGTCACCCGGTCGGAATAGGTGCGCAGGAAGGCCGCCTCCCGCACCCCCATGTCGCTGTCCCCGATGACGGCGACGGTCTTGCCGGTCGCCTCGAAGCCATCGCAGATCGGACAGATGCGGACGATCGCCCGCTCGATCGCGCGCTCGACGCCGGGCAGATCGGGGTGGTGGTCGACCACGCCTGTCGCCAGCAGGACCGCGCGCGCCGTCACTTGCCGACCGTTCAGCACCGCGATGAAGCCGTCGCCGGATGGTTTGAGCCCCTCAGCCCGCCCGGCCTCGATCACGGCTCCGTATGCCACCGCCTGTTCCCGCATCCGGGACAGGATGTCGCCGCCGGTGATACCGGCCGGAAATCCGGGCATGTTGTGGCTCAGGGGAATCCAGCTCGCCCGGGAGTCGCCGCCATCCGCCACGAGCACCGACCGGAGAAACCGTGCCAGATAGGTGGCTGCGGTCAGGCCGGCGGGTCCGGCCCCGACGATCAGCGTATCGACCGCGGACAGGGGCCTGCTCACCGGAGACCCCCACAGCGCAAATCGAAGGGCGTATCTGTCACTGCGTGCTCTCCTCCGGCCTCGCTTCCGCATCAGCGAGCAAACCCCGCATCAGTTCCGGATCGATCAGGATCGGGACCTCGCAGAACGCGACGATCCAGCGTCGGATCAGGGCCTCGGTCTCGGTCTCCATGTAGCGTCGTCCTCAAACAAAAGGCGATGCCCTTCCGTTCGTGAGAACCGGTCTGCACCCGGCCGGTTCAGCTTGACCACAGGGGACTTTTTCGAGGCAGGGTTAATGCAGGGCGATGCGGCCTTTGCCTCGCGAGGCGACCCTCGCTATACCGCCCGGCATCCTCCGAAACTCCGCACAGGACATTAGCCGCATGGCCAAGATCAAGGTCGCCAACCCCATCGTGGACATCGACGGCGACGAGATGACCCGGATCATCTGGCAGTGGATCAAGGACAAGCTGGTCTTTCCGTTCCTCGATGTCGAACTGGACTACTACGACCTTGGCATGGAGCACCGTGACGCCACCGACGATCAGGTGACGATCGACGCCGCCCACGCGATCCAGAAGCACGGCGTCGGCGTCAAATGCGCCACCATCACCCCGGACGAGGCCCGGGTGAAGGAGTTCGGCCTCAAGAAGATGTGGAAGTCGCCGAACGGCACCATCCGCAACATCCTCGGCGGCGTCGTCTTCCGCGAGCCGATCATCTGCTCGAACGTGCCGCGTCTGGTGCCCGGCTGGACCCAGCCGATCGTGGTCGGTCGTCACGCTTTCGGCGACCAGTACAAGGCCACCGACTTCCTGTTCCCCGGCAAGGGTACACTGACGATGAAGTTCGTCGGCGAGGACGGCGCGGTCATCGAGCATGAGGTCTACAAGGCCCCCGGTGCCGGCGTGGCCATGGGCATGTACAATCTGGACGCGTCGATCCGCGACTTCGCCCACGCCTCGTTCAGCTATGGTCTGAACCGCAACTATCCAGTCTATCTGTCGACCAAGAACACGATCCTGAAAGCCTATGACGGCCGTTTCAAGGACATCTTCCAGGAGGTGTTCGACGCCGAATATGCTGACAAGTTCAAGGCCGCCGGCCTGACCTACGAGCACCGTCTGATCGACGACATGGTCGCTGCAGCCATCAAGTGGTCGGGTGGCTTCGTCTGGGCGTGCAAGAACTACGACGGCGACGTCCAGTCGGACGTGGTGGCGCAAGGGTTCGGCTCCCTGGGTCTGATGACCTCGGTCCTGATGACGCCGGACGGCAAGGTGATGGAGACCGAGGCCGCGCACGGCACCGTGACCCGCCACTATCGCCAGCACCAGAAGGGCGAGGCCACCTCGACCAACTCGATCGCCTCGATCTTCGCCTGGACCAGCGGCTTCAAGCACCGCGCCAAGCTGGACGGCAATGCCGAACTGGCCACCTTCGCCGCCACTCTTGAGCGGGTCGTGGTCCAGACCGTCGAGGCCGGTTACATGACCAAGGATCTGGCCCTGCTGGTCGGCGACCACCAGGGCTGGCTGACCACCGAGGGTTTCCTCGACAAGGTGGCGGAAAACCTCAAGACGGCCCTGCCCGGCGTCGGCTGAACGAACTTCGGTTGAATCTTTCCACCCCGCCGGAGCTTCTCCGGCGGGGTTTCGTTTGAGCCGGAGCCTCCGCCGTGCATTGATGGGGGGTACGCCGGAGGAGGGGAGACCACCGCGTGAGACAGATATTCGGCAAACTGCTGCTGGCCGCCCTTGTCCTGGCCGTGATCAGCTTCTTCGCGGCCCCGGCCGTGGCCTTCTTCGGCATCCGCTCGGCGGCGCAGTCGGACGATATCGCGGGGCTTCAGCGCCTCGTCGATTTCGATGCCGTCCGGAGTTCGCTCCGGCCCCAGCTTTCGGGCCGGGCCCAGGCCATGGCCCCGGCTCCCTCTTTCATGAACGACCCGATCGGGGCGGTCCGTCGCCAGTTCGAGGACGCGGCCGCCGCCCCCCTGGGCCCGGACCCGGACGCCTTTCTCACACCCGATGCCATCGACGCCCTGACCCGGGGTGAGGGCCGCTACGCGGCGGTTCGTCCGCCGCGTCCCGGCACGGACGAAGCGGCCGCGCCCTGGCCCGCACCCCGATACTGGGGGATCAACCGCGCCCGGATGGCGGTGACGGATGAGGGCGGTTCCGACACCGTCTTCACTTTCGAACGCCGGGGGCCGTTCGAGTGGAAACTGGTCCACATCGGCCTGCCGGACGGGGCGACGCCGGTGGTCGCACCGGTCCCCGCGCGCCCTGCCGGCGAGGTGGCGAAACGATGAGCCGCAGCAGCAAGGGGCTTCTGGCCTTCGGTCTGGTTGCCGTCGTCGCGGCCTTTCTGGCCATGCCGATACTTGCCGTCCGCGCCCTGGTCGCGGCGGCAAAGGCGGGCGATGAGGCGGCGCTGGAACGGCTGGTCGATTTCCCCGCCCTGCGCGAAAGCGCCAAGACCGAACTGACCACCCGGCTGATGTCCGAGATGCGTGGGGATTCACGCAGCCACGACAGTGCCCTGGGCGGGTTGGGCATGATGCTGGCCCCCATGCTGGTCGGCGGCGCGGTAGATGCGCTCGTCAACGCCCCGACCGTGGCGGCCATGGTCCGCACGGCCGACCTGCCGGATCCCGCCCACCCTGAAGCGGTCCCGGAAGCTGAAGCGGCGGGGGAAGAGGACGATATCCGTCAGTCCTACGGCTACCGCGACCTGAACACCTTCGTCCTCACCCTCACCGACCCGGATCGGCCCACCGAACCGCTGAAACTCCTGTTGAAGCGTCAGGGCCTGTTCGGCTGGAAACTGGCCGGGATCGACCTGCCGGAGGCCCGGCCCGAACCTGCCGCCGCCTAACGCTGCCCGGCCACCCAGGCCTCCATGCGCCGGTCCAGCAGGTCCAGCGGCAGGGGGCCGTCGACCAGCAGGGTGTCATGGAAGTCGCGGACATTGAACCGGTCGCCCAGCGCCGTCTCCGCCCGGGTGCGGATGGCCCGCAGCCGGATCTCGCCGATCTTGTAGGCCAGGGCCTGGCCCGGCCAGCCGATGTAGCGCTGCAGTTCGGTCTCGATATTGTGGGGGGCCAGGGCCGAGTTTTCAGCGAAACAGCGCCGGGCCTCGTCCACGGTCCAGCCCATCCAGTGCATGCCGGTGTCGGCGACCAGACGGCAGGCCCGCCACATCTCGTAGGACAGACGGCCGAACCGTTCCTCGGGCGTCCGGTAGAACCCCATCTCCTCGCCGAGGAACTCGGCATACAGGCCCCAGCCCTCGCTGAAGGCGGTCACGCCGGTATTGCGCCGGAAATACGGTCCCTCGGCCGCCTCCTGCTGCAGGGCGATCTGCAGGTGATGGCCGGGCACGGCCTCGTGCAGGGTCAGGGCGGGCAGTTCGTAGAGCGGGCGCTGGTCCAGCCGGCCCGTGTTGACGATGTAGCCGCCGGGCACGCCGTCGGCCAGCGAGCCGCTGTTGTATCGTCCCGTTGTATAGGTCGCCTCGATCGCTTCCGGCACCGGCCGGACGTCATAGGTCAGGCGCGGCAGGGTGCGGAACAGGGCGGGCAGGCCGCCGTCCGCCCGTTTGGACATCTCCGAGGCCTTCTCCAGCAACTCCTCGCGCGAGGTGGCGTAGAAGCGGGGATCGGTGCGCAGATGGGTCAGGAAACCGGCGAAATCCCCGGTCCAGCCGGCGGCCCGCATCTCGGTCTCCATCCGGGCGCGAATGCGGGCGACCTCCTCCACCCCGATCCGGTGGATCTCGTCCGGCGTGAGGTCGGTGGTCGTATAGCTGCGGGCCTCGAAGGCGTAGTAGTCCCGGCCGCCGGGTCGTGAACCGATGCCGACCTCGGGCAGGGCAGCGGGCAGGTATTCGCCCTCGACGAAGGCGAGCCAGGCCCGGCGGCGCGGGACGATCCGGTCGGCCACGATGGCGGCCGCCCGGGCGCGGACATCGGCCTGCTCCGTCGGCGACATCGAAGCCGGCAGGGTGGCGAAGGGTTGCAGCAGGGGATCGGTCCCGGGCGTGAAGGCGGCCTCGTTGCGCAGCGACACGAGAAAGCTCTCGACCACCGAGCGTGGCTGGGTGAAGCCGGTTTCCAGCCCTCGCCGCGCGTTGGCCAGTTCCTGGTCATAGAGCGTCGCCAGTCCGGCCAGCCGGTCCAGCCAGGCCTGCGCATCGGCCGCGCCGGTGATCCGGGTGGACGAGGCCAGATAGCTCGCCGTCTGTCCGGGCCCGCCTTCCGAATTGAAGGCGAGGCGACCCGAGTCGTACCGGATGGCCTCGACCGACCGGTCGAGGACCCAGGTCAGGAAGTCCAGGTTCAGCCGGTCTCCGGACGACAGCCCCTCCACGGGGATCGCGGCGGCGCGCGCCCGGAAGGCCTCGAGCGGGGCCTGACGCGCGACCTCTGCAGCGCGGGAAACGTCCGGCAGTCGGGACTTGGCCGCAAGGTCGCCCTCCCGCCCCGCGGCGACGGGATTGTTGGCCTTCAGGAAGGCCTCATAGTCGCTCAGCAGGGTGGCGAGCGCCGGGCTCGGGGCGGTCGCGACCGCCGGGGCCGATTGGGCCATGGCCGGGAGCGCGCAGCTGGACAGCAGGAGGGCGGCGATGCCGATGGTGGCGATGCGGTTCATGAAAGGTCCCTGGGCGAAGACAGCATGGGGAAGGAACCGCGGCCCGCCGTCAATGGCCACGCTCGCTCAGGATGACCTCAGTCCGCTGATCGTCCGGTTGGGGGCGATGTCCTCGGCCGAGGTGATCAGGTGAATCAAGGCGGGGACGCCGCCGGGGCGGGCCGCATCCCGCGCGGCCTGAAGCGCGGCAGGAAAATCGGCGGTCGTCTCGCAGCGGATGCCGAAGGCCCCGAAGGCCTCAGCATATCGAACGAAGTCGGGGTTCTTCAGGTCGGTGGCCATGACCCGGCGGGGATAGTGCCCCTCCTGATGCATCCGGATGGTGCCGTAGGTGCCGTTGTCGACGACGATGACGATCGTGTTGATGCCGTGCTGGACGGCGGTGGCCAGTTCCTGTCCGGTCATCAGGAAGTCGCCGTCGCCGGCAACGCAGATGACCTCACGGTCCGGATACAGGGACTTGGCGGCAACAGCGGCCGGGTAGCCATAGCCCATGGCCCCCGAGGTTGGGGCCAGCTGGGTGCGGCAGGCGCGGTGGCGGTAGAAGCGGTGCAGCCAGGCGGCGAAATTGCCGGCCCCGTTGGTGACCATGGCGGTGGGCGGCAGGACCTGACCCAGATGGGCCATGCATTCGCTCATATTGACCGCGCCGGTGACGGGCACCGGGGTCGAGAAGGTCTGATAATGGGCGTGGGCGGCCGTCGCCTGATCGTGCCAGCTGCGGCCAGGCTCCAGCGTCGACAGGGCGTGGGCGGCCAGGCTGTTGTCGGCGGTGGCGCTGATCAACGGCGTCCAGACCCGGCCCAGCTCCTCCGCGCCCGGGTGGATATGGACCAGGGTGCGGGCCGTGTGGTCGCGGGTGAACAGGGTGTAGCCCTGGGTCGGGTTCTCGCCCAGCCGGGCCCCGACCGCGATCAGCAGGTCGGCGTCCTTCGCCCGCTGCATCAGCTGGGGATTGCAGCCCAGACCGAGGTCGCCCGCATAGTTTGACCGGTCGTTGGACAGGATGTCTTTCCGGCGGAACGACAGGGCGACGGGCAGGCCCAGACGTTCAGACCAGTCACCGATGGCCCTGGCCGCCTCTTCGGTCCAGCCGGAGCCGCCCAGAACCAGCAGGGGGCGCTCCGCCTTCGACAGGCGCTCGCCCAGATCGGCGAGGAAGGCGGGATCGAGACCGGCGCGGGCCGGCACCACCGGCCGGAGCGGTTCGGGCCCGCCCGGTTCATGCAGCAGATCCTCGGGCAGGGCGATGACGACCGGCCCCATCCGGCCCTGCAAGGCGGTGGCGAAGGCCCGTTCGACGATTTCGACCGTGCGTTCGGGGCTTTCGATCTCGGTCGCCCATTTGGCGAGGCCGCCGAAGACCTCACGGTAGTCGACCTCCTGAAACGCGCCCCGGCCCCGGTCGGACAGGGCGATCTGGCCGACGAACAGGATCATCGGGGTTGAGTCCTGATGGGCGGTATGCACGCCGATCGAGGCATGGGTCGCACCGGGCCCCCGCGTGACCATGCAGATGCCGGGTCGACCGGTCAGTTTGCCATACGCCTCGGCCATATTGGCGGCCCCGGCCTCATGGCGGCAGGTGACGACCTCGATCTCCGGGTGGTCGACCAGGGCATCGAGGACGGCCAGATAGCTCTCTCCAGGGACGCAAAAGACCCGCGTCACGCCGTTGAGCGCGAGGGTCTCGACAAGGCGGCGGGCGGCGGTTCCGGCGGGCTGGGTCATGACCACTCACCTAGCAGAACTCGCAGCGGGCTGGCGACCGCAGCGCGCGGGCGATCCGTTCGGAGACGATGCAACCGCTCGGAAAGCGCTGCGTTAGAGGAGCTTCGCTGCAAGGAAGTCCCCCATGAAAAAGATCCTGACCCTCACGCTGGTTGCCGCCGCCCTGGCCGTTTCGGCCTGCAACACGCTTTCCGGTGCCGGTCGTGACGTCCAGGCCGTCGGTTCGGTCGTGACCACGACGGCGGAAGACGCCAAGAACTGATCCACGGATCATTCCGGACGATCAATGAAGCCCGCCGGGACCCGGCGGGCTTCTGTCGTTCCGGCGTCCCGTCCAAACCTGACGGCATCAGGCGTTCACGCTTGAAAACGGACATTTCCCTGTTATCGAGGCCGACCTTTCAGTCTGACGTCGGGGAACGTGTTGAAAAAAGCTCTGTTGGCGGCCGCAAGCGCGGCTGTGTTGTCCACGCTCGGGACGGGGGCATCCGCCCAGTCCGGACCAACGGAGAATAGCTGGAACCTGCGTCTGATCGGTGCCGGGGCGGCCCATGACCGGGGATATACCGGCGCGGGTGTGACCGTCGGGGTGATCGACAGCGGTCTCGATGCGACCCACCCCGAGTTCCGGGGACGGATCGCCTATTCGGTCGACGGCGCTACCGGTGAACCGGTGACCGAGGATCCGGGTGAGCACGGGACCCATGTGTCCGGCATCATCGCTGCGGCCCGGGACGGTCGGGGCACGCAAGGGGTGGCCTTCGGCGCGCGGCTGGCAATTCTGGGCCTCGCCGGCGAGGACGAAGCCGAGATCGACGCGATTGTTGGGGATCTGGTCCGGGCGGGTCTGCAGAACGGCGCCAGGGTCTTCAACAACTCATGGGGGTTTGACTTCTATATCGGGTCAGCCTCGGGCCAGACCGCCTTCAGAAGGACCATGGTCGAGCAGACGGCCGGCTATCGGGAAGCGGTGGCGCAAGGCGCGATCGTGGTCTTCTCGACCGGCAACGAGAGCCAGCTTCAACCCAATGTGCAGGCGGGTTTGCCCTTTTATGCGCCTGACCTGAAGCCGAACTGGCTGGCGGTCACGGCGGTCGGGCCCTCGGGGACCCTGGCCGGCTATGCCAACCAGTGCGGCCGGGCGGCGGAATGGTGTCTGGCGGCACCGGGGGGCGACTTCCCCGATGAGGGACAGACCGCCGAACAGACCATGATCGTTTCGACCCTGCCCGGCGGGGGCTACGGCTCCATGGCCGGGACCTCCATGGCCGCGCCGCATGTCACGGGGGCGGTGGCGATTGCGCTGGAGATGTTCCCGGAGGCGTCCGGCGCGGAACTGACCCGGCTGACGCTGGCGACGGCGACCGACGTGGGCGCCGCCGGCATCGATGTCGAGTACGGCTGGGGGCTGCTGAATATCGAGAACCTGGCCATGACGCGCGATGCGGTCGCGGCCTCGACCTTCGCCAACGGCTTCTGGGCTGCGAACCGGGGGCAGGTCGCGCTGATCCGGACCCTCGACTCGCGCATGAGCGCAGAGGCCGACGGCGGGGCCTGGGGCGCGGTCCTCGCCGCGCGGGCGGATCACGATGCGACGGGGTCGGCCAACGGCGCGGACGCCGACAGCCTTGGCTTCGTCACCGGGTTTGACCTCGCGGCCAGCGGGGACGCCACGCTGGGACTGGCCTTCTCCTATGTCCGCACGGAGATGGAGGAAGCAGGGGGACGGAACGAGGCGACGGTCGAGGCGCTCGGTCTGTCCGGCTATGGCGCGGTTCGTCGCGGGACCTGGTTCGCGCGGGGCGCGTCGGGGGTGGAGGTCGTGAACTACACCTTCAGCCGGGGCTCGATCCTCGGGGCTGCGGGTACGGTGCTTGAAGGCCAGGGACTGACCGGCCGGGCCAACGGCGATGGCTATTCGGCCTGGGTCGATGGGCGGATCGGCGTGGCCGTACCGTTCGCCGGGGCCGAGCTTCGCCCCTTCGTACATGGCCGGATCCAGCGGGTGCTGCTCGATGCCTTTGAAGAGACGGCCGATATCTTCAGCCTGTCGGTGCGTGAGATTGACCAGACCCGGGTCGAGGCCGGGCCGGGTGTGGAAATGGCCTTTGCGCCCGTCGCGGTGGGCCCGGCGACCCTGAGCGGCGAGGTCGGGGCCCGCTATGCCTTCAGCACCGGCGACGACACTTTCGAGACGCCGGCCGCGTTCCTCGGCTCGCCGGTTCCCGGGGGCGTCGGGTCGCTGGGCGATGCGGCGACCGTGTCCGGGACCCTGCGGGCCCGGTTCGGAGAGCGGCTGGAGGCCGGTATCGAGGGCTTCTGGTCGGTGTCCGACCGGGCGGATCAGGGAGGGCTGGCGATCGGCGCCCGCCTGCGCTTCTGACGCGGGGCCCGCTCAGTAGGCGAAGTCGCGGTAGATGCGGGTGACGTCGCCCTTCCAGTCGCCATGATACAGGTCGAGCATCCGCTCGGCCGGTGTCACGCCCGTGTCGGCGATGTCTTCCAGCTCTGACAGAAAGCCGCGCTCGTCGACCATGCCGCCCGACATCCGGGCGCGGTTCTTCAGCCCCTGGCGCGCGATGGCGACCATGTCGACGGCGATGTCGCGCACGGAGCGGCCGGCGACCTCGGCCCTCAGGCCCAGCCGGGTCACGTCGCGACGCAGGCGCTCGTGGTCCTCGATGTCCCAGCCCTTGCACAGGTCCCAGGCGGCGGCCAGCGAGGGCGCATCGTAGAAGATGCCGGTCCACAGGGCGGGCAGGGCGCAGATCCGGCTCCACGGGCCGCCGTCCGAGCCGCGCATCTCCAGATACTGTTTCAGCCGGACCTCCGGGAACAGGGTGGTCAGGTGGTCGGCCCAGTCCTTCAGCGTCGGGCGTTCGCCCGGCAGGGCCGGCAGTTTCCCGTCCATGAAGTCACGGAACGACTGGCCCGAGGCGTCGATGTAGCGGTCGCCGCGCTTGGCGAAATACATCGGCGTATCCAGCGCATAGTTGGCATAGGTCTCGAAGCCGAAGCCGTCGGCGAAGACGAAATTCAGCATGCCGGTGCGGTCGGGATCGGTGTCGGTCCAGACATTGGCCCGGGCCGACAGGAAGCCGTTGGGCTTGCCCTCGGTGAAGGGCGAACAGGCGAACAGGGCGGTGCCGATCGGCTGGAGCGCCAGACTGGTGCGGAACTTGGCCACCATGTCGGCCTCGGTATCGAAGTCGAGGTTGGCCTGGATGGTGCAGGTGCGCAGCATCATGTCGAGCCCCAGATTGCCCTTCTTCGGCATATAGGCGCGCATGATGTCGTAGCGGCCCTTGGGCATGACCGGCACGTCCTCGCGCCGCCACATCGGATCGAAGCCCGCGCCGAGGAAGCCGAGGTTCAGCTCGTCGGCGACCATCTTGACCTCCATCAGGTGCTGGCCGGTCTCGGAGCAGATGTCGTGGATGGTCTGTAGCGGGGCCCCCGACAGTTCGAACTGTCCGCCGGGCTCCAGACTGATGGAGGCCATATAGCCCTCGGCGTTCCGGCGCTCGAGGGCGATCACATGGCCGGCCTCCTCGACCGGGGCCCAGCCGAACCGCTGCAGCCCGGTCAGCATGGCGAGGATGCCGTTGGGCCCTTCATAGGTCGGGCGGCGCAGGGTCGACTTGTCGAAGCCGAACTTCTCGTGTTCAGCCCCCACGCGCCATTGGTCTTTCGGCTTCATGCCCTTGGACATGACGCCCACGAGGTCGTCGAAGGTCAGCGGCGTCGGATCGGTCATGCAGGCCCCGGTTCGGGCGACTGGCCCGTTGCGGCTAGATGGGCGAGATTGCGGCCGGTCTCAAGGGGAGGCCGCCTGCGCATGTCTGGCCATGGCTTCGGATCTGTGGGTGAGGTCGACTGCCGGGCCTGCAGGGCTGGCTCTTCGCGGGTCCGAGGGTGACGAAAAAACACCGTGACATACCGTGACGAAATCGGTCCATGCCCAATATAATCAATCGGTTATATCTTCTGATTTTGTCATGGTGACGAGATTATCGGAAATTGCCGACCCGCAACGGGCTGTCGCCTGTGAAGGATGTCAAAGACCCACGGCCGACATGGGTCGGCCCGGAACGGGTCGCAAGGCTCCGTCAGGAAAATAATCCTGAGCCGGCGAGGTGGCCTCAGTCGTGGTGGTGGTGCCGGGACGGCAGGAAACGGGTCATCAGGGTGACGAAGAAGGCCACCGACCAGCCCAGCAACAGGGCTCCGTTGATCCCCTCGATCGCGCCCAGAAGTTTCCACTGCGGCGCCATGGCCGCGTCGGAAAAGCCGATCGCGCCATAGGCTATGGTCGAGAAATAGATGGCTTCGCGCATCGGTTCGACCGCCCCGATCCCTCGATACAGGAAGGCATAGAGCCAGATCTCGACCCCGTGCAGGACCAGCAGGCCCAGGGCCGCCAGAACGGCCACAATGGCCCCTTCCATCGAGACCGGGCTGACCCGCGACTGGCCGGTGGCGCGCTCGCGCCATTCCATCAGCCGGCCGAGTCCCAGCAAGCCGGCCCCGTGGAGGATCACGGTCAGCAGCACCATGGCTGTCGCGATCGCCAGTTCGGCCAACATCCCCCTAACGCTCCCAGTCGCCGACGGCGGCCTGCCACAGGGTCATGGCGGCGATGGCGGCGGTGTCGGCCCGCAGGATGCGCGGGCCCAGGGATACGGCGGTGGTGAAGGGCAGGGCCCGCAGCCGGTCGCGTTCCTCGGGCGCGAACCCGCCCTCGGGCCCGATCAGGATGGCCCACGGGCCCGGCTCCGTGATGGTGGACGCTACCGGCGCGCCCCCGGTCTCGTCGCAGAACATCAGCCGGCGGCCGGGATCCCAGTCGTCCAGAAGGGCGTCCAGCTTCTGCGGATCCTCGATCATGGGCACGTCCAGCCGGCCGGTCTGTTCGGCCGCCTCAATGGCGATGGCGTCCAGCCGGTCGAGGCGGACATGTTCGACATTGGTTCGCCGGGTGACGGTCAGCCGGACGCGGCGAGCCCCCAGTTCGGCGGCCTTCTCGACGATCGTCTCGACCCGGGATTTCTTGACCACGGCGACGATCAGGTCGAGGTCGGGGCCCAGGGTCTGGGGCCGGACCTGCTCTTCCAGACGCAGGATGACGCCCTTTTTCAGGATCTCGGCGATGACGCAGCGCCATTCGCCGTCGCGGCCATTGAACACCAGCAGGGCGTCGCCGAGCTTCAGCCGCATGACCTGGGTCAGATAACGCGACTGGTTCAGCGTCGGGGCGACGGCGGCGGCGGGCGACAGGTCGGCGGTGACGTGAAGGCGGATCATGGTGCGACCTTAGCCGCCCGGCGGCGTCTCGGGCAGTCGCGCCCCCAGGGATTTTGCCACCACGGGGAAGAGGGCGTCGGCCTCGGCTTCGGTGGTTCCGAAGGGCGCGCGCAGGTCCAGCCAGTAGGCGCGGAACTCCGCCCCGTCACTGTTCGCCAAAACCGTCAGGGCCGCCTTGATCCGCGTCTGCGTCTCCCGCGTCAGCTCCGCGAACGGGCCGGCGATGTCGGTCTTGAGGGCGCGGGCGACGTCTTTCGCGTCCATCGGATCGACGGGGCCGAGCCGGGCCAGGGTCTCTGCATTGCCGGCCCCGCCGATCCACGGATCGAACAGGCTGTCGAGCAGTTCGGACCGAGCCCGGGCCTCGCGTTCCGCCAGTCTCTGGGGGGCTGTCTTGCGCATGCGGACAGGTCTTACAGCGAACGCGCGATCAACACCTTCATGATCTCGTTGGTGCCGCCGTAGATGCGCTGGACGCGGGCGTCCTTGTAGAGCTGGGCGATCGGATATTCGTTCATATAGCCGTAGCCGCCGTGCAGCTGGAGCATCTCGTCCAGGGTCTCGCCCTGGATGTCGGTGACCCAGTATTTGGCCATGGAGGCGGTGACGGCATCCAGCTGGCCCTTCAGGTGCAGGCCGATGCAGTGGTCGACGAAGACGCGGGCGACAGTCAGCTTGGTCTTGACCTCGGCCAGTTTGAATTGGGTGTTCTGGAAATCGAGCACCGTCTTGCCGAAGGCCTTGCGCTGTTTGACGTAGGCGAGGGTCTCCTGCAGCCCGCGCTCGGCGGCGGCGATGCCCTGGATGGCGATGTTCAGCCGCTCCTGCGGCAGTTGCTGCATCAGCTGGATGAAGCCCATGCCCTCGCCGCCACCGATGATGTTCTCGCCCGGTACCTTCACGTCGTTGAAGAACAGTTCCGAGGTGTCATTGCCCTCCATGCCGATCTTGTGGAGGTTGCGGCCGCGCTCGAACCCTTCCGCCCCGTCGGTCTCGACCACGATCAGGCTGGTGCCTTTCGCGCCCGCCGTCGGGTCGGTCTTGGCCACGACGATGATGAAGTTGGCCAGCTGGCCATTGGTGATGAAGGTCTTGGAGCCGTTCACCACATAGCCGTTGCCGGACTTGATGGCGGTGGTCTTGATGCCCTGCAGGTCGCTGCCCGCGCCCGGTTCGGTCATGGCGATGGCCCCGACCAGTTCGCCGGTCAGCAGCCGCGGCAGCCAGCGTTCCTTCTGTTCCGGCGTGCCATAGTGCCAGATGTAGGGGGCGACGATGGCGTTGTGCAGGCTGATGCCGAAATGGTCCGCGCCCTTCCAGCCCAGCTGGCGCATCAGCACGACCTCGTGGCGATAGTCGCCGCCCATGCCGCCGTCTTCCTCGGGCATGGACAGGCCCAGAAGCCCGGCCTCGCCGGCCTTGTTCCACAGGTCACGCGGGACGCTGGAGTTGGCGATCCACGACTGGACGGCCTCGGGCGGGGCGTGTTCGTCGATCCATTTGCCGACGCTGTCGGAGAACAGGACGATGTCCTCTTCCAGCATGAAATCGGGGGAGGGGGTGTCGATGACGTTCATGGGAAACACTCCGCTTTGGGGAACCTTCTCCCGAAGGGAGAGGGCTTGAGCGCCCGGCGGCGTCAGCCGCCGTCCTTGCGCGAAAGGGTGAGGGGCTGAGGTGCCAGACGGTGAGGGCGTAACCCCTCACCCTTTCGGCTTGCGGATCGCTGCGCTCTCCGAGCCTCAAGCTCTCTCCCTCCGGGAGAGGGTGGCTTAGAACGCCTCCGCCGGCATCTGCATCAGGACTTCGGAGCCGGTCTTCAGCTTGACCAGATGGGCGGCGGCGTCGGGCAGGATACGTTCGACGAAATAGCGGCCGGTCTGGAGCTTGGTGACATAGAAGGGGTCGGCGGATCCGGCGTCGATCTGCTTCTGCGCCGCGACGGCCATCTGGCCCCAGACATAGGCCAAAGCGGTCAGGCCGAAGATGTGCAGATAGTCGGTCGAGGCGGCCCCGGCATTGTCCGGGTTCTGCATGCCGTTCTGCATCAGCCACATGGTGCCCTCCTGCAGCCTGGCCTTGGTCTCGGCCAGACCGTCGACGAAGGGTTTGACGGCAGCTCCGGCCCCGGCATTCTCGGCCACGAAGGCGTCGATGTCGGCGAACCAGCTCATGATAGCGCGACCGCCATTGGCCGGCAGTTTGCGCCCCACCAGATCCAGGGCCTGGATGCCGTTGGCCCCCTCATAGATCATGGTGATGCGGGCATCGCGCAGATACTGGCTGGCCGGGAAATGCTCGGTGTAGCCCGAGCCGCCGTGGACCTGCATGGCCAGGGAGGCGACGTGGAAGCCCTTGTCGGTCAGATAGGCCTTCAGCACGGGCGTAATCAGACCCATGTAGTCGCGGGCCTTCTGGGCCTCGGCCTCGTCGTTGGAATGCTGCAGGTCGGCCTGCAGCGCGGTCCACAGGGTGAAGGCCTGGCCGCCTTCGACAAAGGCCTTGGCCTCCAGCAACATGCGGCGCACGTCGGGGTGGACCATGATGGAATCGGCCGGGCCGGACGGGTTCTTGGGTCCGGTCAGGCTGCGGCCCTGAAGCCGGTCGTGGGCGAACTCGACCGCGGCCTGATAGGCGGCGGTGCCGATCGACAGACCCTGCAGGCCGGTGCCAAGGCGGGCCTCGTTCATCATCACGAACATGGCGGCCATGCCCTTGTTCTCGGTCCCGACCAGCCAGCCCTTGGCCTCGTCATAGGCCATGACGCAGGTGGCGTTGCCGTGGATGCCCATCTTGTGCTCGAGGCCGGCGCAGCCGACGCCGGTGTTGGGCTCGCCCAAGCTGCCGTCCTCGTTGACGAACACCTTGGGCACGACGAACAGGCTGATGCCCTTGATGCCTTCCGGCGCGCCCTCGATCCGGGCCAGGACCAGATGGATGATGTTGTCGGTGAAGTCGTGCTCGCCCGAGCTGATCCAGATCTTCTGGCCGGTGATGTTGTAGCTGCCGTCGCCGTTCGGCACCGCCTTGGTGCGGATCAGGCCCAGGTCCGTGCCGCACTGGGGCTCGGTCAGGTTCATGGTCCCGCCCCATTCGCCGGACGCCATCTTGGGCAGATACATGGCCTTCTGTTCAGCGCTGCCATTGGCGTTCAGACCCCAGTAGGCCCCCGCCGTCAGGCCCGGATACATGGAGAAGGCCGGAGAGGCGGCGGCGGTGAACTGGCCAAAGGCCATGGCCACGACCGAGGGCATGCCCTGGCCGCCATGCTCGGGCAGGGCCGACAGGGCGGGCCAGCCGGCCTCGACCATCTGGTGATAGGCCTCCTTCCAGCCGGTCGGGCCGGTGACCTTGCCGTCAACCCATTTGCAGCCTTCCTGATCGCCGATCCGGTTGATCGGGGCGATTACTTCCTCGGCGAATTTGGCACCCTCCTCCAGGATCTGGGCGACCAGATCGGAGGAGACGTCCTGGAAGCCGGGGGAGTTCGAATAGCGGTCGATCTCCAGCACTTCGTTCAGAATGAAGGTCAGGTCGCGGACGGGCGCCTTGTAGGCCATGGGGTCAGGCTCTCAGTTTGAACGGATGATGGTGGTGGTGGTCGAGGCGTTCGCGCAGCACCGAGGCATATTCCTCGGCACCGGGCAGGAGGTCGGGCCGCTGTTCGGACAGGCGGGCCTCCATGGCGGCGCAGGCTTCCTCGGCCATCTCGATGGCGGCGTCGAGGTCCTCGCGCTGCTGTTTCAGGGCCGCGATCTGGGCCCGGTGACGGCGCAGGGCGATGGCCATCTGATGGGTATTGCCGTCGTTGCGGTCATACAGATCCAGCATCTCCTGGATCTCGGTGAGGGTGAATCCGATGCGGCGGCCGCGCAGGATCAGCTTCAGCCGGGCGCGGTCGCGGGCGTCATAGACCCGTGTCTGACCCTTGCGGGCCGGGGTCAGCAGGCCCTTGTCCTCATAGAAGCGAAGGGCGCGCGCGGTGGCTCCGAACTCGCGACAGAGCTGGCGGATCGAATAGGTGCGATGGTCGTCGGCGGTCGCCATGAACACCACATAACTTGACGCGAACGTAAAGGGAAGCTTTCAGCGTGTCGCATGGGCTTGCGCGCGCTGGTGCGCCAGACGATACGGCTGAATGGCGCGCAAACACGTCAACAAGGGGCAGGCTCCGGCCAAGGGGGACCTGCCGTCAAAGGACTGCCCGGTGTGCCGGCGGCCGTTCGTCTGGCGCGCCAAATGGGCGCGGGACTGGGATCAGGTGAAATTCTGTTCCGAGCGCTGCCGCCGGACTGGTGTCAGCGGCGGCCCAGCAGCACCGGGATCGTGATTGCCAGCAGGGCGGCATTGATCAGGGCGAGCCCCAGATCGAGGCCGGCGGCATGGACCAGCAGCATGACGGTCTCCAGGCCGATCAGGCCGGCGGCCGAGATCAGCAGGGGCCAGCGGCCGATCCGCCAGGAGGCGAGGGGGGCCAGCATGCCGAGCGCCAGGACAAGCTCCACAATGCCCACGCCCCGGACGAGGGGCTCGGCCACATAGGCGGGCCAGGTCATCAGGGCCACCAGATTGTCCAGCGGCTCGGTCAGTTTGGCGTAGCCGGCGGCGACGAAGAACATCGCGACCCAGCCCTGCAGCGTCCAGAGCGCGAGGTTGCGATAGCCGGCCAGGGCGCGGGCGCGGGCGGCGGAGACCGGAGGGCGAGCAGGGGTGCAGGTCGTGGGCATGGCGTTTTTCGTTCGTCGGGGAGGACGGGGGATCGGTAACAGTATCTAGATCAGATTGGTCATCCGGTTTCGCAAGGCCTTGAGGCTCGCATTGTAACCGATGGTGATGAACAAGCTGTGCCGTAAGGCGGGGCAGGTGAGGACCGGCGATGGGCCGGGGCAGCGCGCCCTTGCAGGCCCGCGTCCGGGTGCACGTATGGCACAGCTTGAACGGCGAGTCATCAGTCGTTGACATCAATTGATGACTTATCGCATCCGCCCGCCGTCCGGGGGCGCCCGGCCCGCCGCCGGCACCTTGCAATGGATCAGTCCTCAGGGACCTCGCTGCCGGGCTGGGGCCCCGGCGTGTTGGCCAGCAGACGGCCGGGGGTGCAGTCCAGCTCCCGGCACAGGGCGTTGAGGGTGCTGAAGCGGATGGCGCGGGCCTTGCCGGTCTTGAGGATCGACAGATTGGCGACGGTCACACCCACCCGGTCGCTGAGTTCGGTCAGGGACATGCGGCGTTCCAGCAGCATCTGGTCCAGTTGCACGATGATGGCCATGGATCCGACTTCCCTCAGACCGTCATCTGCTGGTCGTCACGCATGGCGGCACCCTGACGAAACACCTCGGCCAACATGAAGACGATCACGATCCCCAGCCAGGCCCCGAGGTCGACCTGATAGTCGAGGTCGCTGATGATTCCCTCGGGTATGGTGAAGACGAGGATCGCAGCGCTGACCTGGACGCCGATCAGTCCGATGCCGACCGCTTGCAGCCGCCCGACATTGGCGCGTTCGAAGGCATCGCCGCGGTTCACAGCCAGAAACATCCGGCGAAGGCGGTTGAAGATCCACCAGGTGCTGAGCGTGGCGACGAAGGCGGCGAGGTAGGTGGCGCGCTCGTTCAGCAGCAAGGGACGCAGATCGTTGTCGTTCTCGGAGAGGCCATCGATGAAGCCGGCGGCGAAATCCGGCAGGACGAGCGAGGTCAGCAGCATCAGCCCGGTGAAGAGCACCGCGACGGTCACGAATACATTCGCAAGACCGAGGATCCAGCGAAGGGCGCTGGCCACAGAACGTTCGCCGATCAGTCTCATCTCGAAATCTCCCCTGCCATCCCGGCGGCCGTGTCGATCGCTCGATATGGCCGCATCGATAAACGATCAAGAAGATTATTGTTTTTCGATATGAAACTTTGGTAATCTACAGTCGGGCCAGCCGTGTCGCCTCCAGTCGCGCCAGCTTGTCGTGCAGGGGGGCCCAGTCATCCGCCGTGTCGATCGCAGACCAGATGGCCTCGACCTCGTCGATCAACATCTCCTCGGGCTCCGGGCTTGCGAAGGCCGGGTGCTCCAGGCGTTCGGGGCGGTCGGGCTCGTGCTCGAACAGGGCGAAGCGGAAGGCGTCGAAGGCCTCCCCCTGCCAGTGCTTGCCGCGCGGACCGCCGAGCGCCCGGGCCGACGACGAGAAGCCGGCGAACCAGTCTTGGAACAGGGGCTCCCACCGGATCGCCTCGCCCCCCTCGCGCAGCAGGGCGAGAGTCGTGTCCAGCAGGCGCTGGTCGGCCGCCTCACCCAGGCTCTTCACGCCCAGACGCTCCAGAAAGGCTGCGCGAAGTTCGCGGATGTAGGCGGGTCCGAAACCGTTCAGCGCCTCGGTCAGGGGGGCGGCTTCGGCGACCAGCTTCAGACAGCCGGCCAGCTGCGTCAGGTTCCAGAACACGGCCTCAGGCTGGCGGGCGAAGGCGTAGAGGCCGCTGGAGTCGAAATAGGCGGCCGTGAACCCCGGTTCGTAGGATGGCAGGAAACGCCATGGGCCGTAGTCGAAGCTCTCGCCCGTGACGTTCAGATTGTCGGTGTTCAGCACCCCGTGGACGAAGCCGGCGGCGATCCAGCGCGCCGTCAGCCGGGCCGAGGCGGCGACGACAGCGGCCAGCAGCCCGGGGGCGTCTCCGGCGGCCACCGCCGGGTGGTAGAGCGCGCGGACATGCTCCACCAGGGTCTCGACCATGTCGGTGCGTTCGAAGAAGGCCGCCCGCTGGAAGGTGCCGAAGCGGATGTGGCTGTGCTGCAGCCGGACCAGCACGGCCGACCGGGTGGGGGACGGCTCGTCCCCGCGCTCCAGCGCTTCTCCGGTTTCGATCAGGGACAGGGCGCGGCTGGTGGGTACGCCCTGAGCCTCCAGCATGGCGGCGGCCAGGACCTCGCGTACACCGCCTTTCAGCGTCAGCCGCCCGTCGCCGGCCCGCGACCAGGGGGTGGTACCCGAGCCCTTGCTGCCCAGATCCAGCAGGCGGCCGTCCGCGTCGCGCATCTGGGCCGCAAGGAAGCCCCGGCCGTCTCCGAGATCGGGATTGTAGGTCCGGAACTGATGGCCATGATAGCGCATGGCCACCGGGCCCGGCTGTCCGGGCAGGGGTTCGAACCGTCCGAAATGGGCGACCCATTCGGCATCGGGGAGCGCCGCAAGACCGACCGTGGCCGCCGCCCGGTCGTTCCTGACTCGCAGGATCGTTTCCGGAAAAGCCGCCGGGCGAACGGCGTCGCCATACTCGGCACCGAGATCAAAGAACCGCGGTTCGGGGCGATAGGCAGGGCTTGGGGGCATGGACTGCAAATGCGGTCGTATTCGTCACAGTGCAACAGGGCCGCCCTGTGTGCACTGCAGCAAAACACAGTGACCCTCGGGTCTGTTCCTCCAGAGGAGCCTTTGCACACAACCTTTCACCCAAACCGCATTCTGCAGCCGACAGAGGCGCGAGTCCCCGTTTGCGAGCCCTCTGACTTCGATTACTGAACCAAACCGTGCGAATATTGACCTTGCGTCATGGTGTTTTGTCGCTTTTGCGTCACACACCCCCCCGGGGCGCGCCAGAAACCGTGCCCGCGCCTGCCGTTCTGCTTGTCGCACCCGGCCGCTTGCACTACGCAAATTGATACAAGAATCCGACGCCCCGAAAGAGGTGCGCGGTTTGGGAATCAGGAAACGCCGCGACTCGCCCCGGAAGGGCGCGTCCGGCCATGAGCCGGGAGCCATCCATGCGTCTTAATCAATTTCTCCGTTGCACTGCCTCTGCCGCGGTTGTCGGGGCCGTGGCCTTCGGCTTCGCCGGCGTGGCCTCGGCCCAGGACCAGGCGTCCTCGGTCGACGACATCATAGTCACCGCCCAGAAGCGCGAACAGAGCCTTCAGGATGTGCCGATCGTGGTGACCAGCCTGTCGGCCGAAACCCTGCAGGACGCCGGTGTTCGCGACATCAAGGATCTGCAGATCCTGACGCCGGGCCTGACCGTCACCTCGACCTCGTCGGAGGCCTCCACCACCGCCCGGATCCGTGGCGTGGGTACGGTCGGTGACAACCCCGGCCTGGAAAGCTCGGTCGGTGTCGTGATCGACGGCGTCTACCGCTCGCGTAACTCGGTCGGCTTCGGCGACCTGGGCGAGATGGAGCGGATCGAGGTTCTGAAAGGCCCGCAAGGCACGCTGTTCGGCAAGAACACCTCGGCCGGCGTCATCAACATCATCACGGCCGCTCCGTCCTTCACACCCGGCTACAATGCCGAGTTCACCGCCGGCAACTTCGGCGCCCTCGGGGCCTCGGGCTCGGTCACCGGCCCGATCAACGACCAGGTCGCCATGCGGCTGTATGCCGGCCGGCGCGTCCGCGACGGCTTCAATGACGTCGACCGCGGCGATGGCCAGCGCGCCGAGAGCGATGACGGCAACCAGGATTTCTACACCCTGCGCGGCCAGCTGCTGATCCTGCCGAACGACACCTCGTCGATCCGGATCATCGCCGACTACTCCAGCCGCGACGAATATTGCTGCGCTGCCAGCCAGCTCCGCAGCGGTCCGACGGCGGCCTTTGTTGACCTGCTGTCCGACGGAACGGGTGTGGCCCCTCCGGCCGCCGGCTTCGCGGCCCTGCCGTTCTCGCGCCAGACCTATTCCAACCGGTCGACCGCGCAGGAAATCGCGGACATGGGGCTGTCGGTCGAGGCGAACATCGACCTCGACTGGTTCGGCGGTTCCACCCTGACCTCGGTCACCTCGTGGCGCGACTGGAGCTCCGATCTGGCCCAGGACATCGACTATTCGGGTGCCGACATCGCCTATCGTCTGAACGACGGTGAGAACGGCTACGGCGTCGAAACCCTGACCCAGGAATTCCGCCTGGCCGGGGCGACCGACACCCTCGACTGGCTGGTCGGTGTCTTCATGACCGACGAGAGCGTCAATCGCCGCGACAGCTTCTATCTCGGCACCGACTACAATGCCTTCATCTCCTATCTGCTGACGGCGAACCTGAATGCCGCGACGGCCGCCAGCCCGACGCCTCCGGGTGCGATCCCGATCAGCCCGGCCCGCATCGGCTGCTTCACCGCCTCGCCGACCAGCCCGGCGGCGCTGGGTGGCTGTCTGTACGGGGCCGTTCCCGCCAGCGGACCGGGGCTGGGTGTCGGCCAGGCCTATCGCGACGTCTACAGCCAGGGCAGCCGTTCGGTCGCGATCTTCACCAACAACACCTGGAGCGTGACCGAGCAGCTCGATCTGACCCTGGGCCTGCGCTACACCCTGGACGAGAAGGAGCTCAGCGGGCTTCAGACCAACACCAACGGCAACGGCACCACCTGCGGCCGCGCCCTGGCCAATGCCGCCGTGATCGGCGGTGCCCTCGGTGCAGCAGCGGCCCCGGGTATCCTTGGGGCCCTGTGCCTGCCCTTCACCAATGTGGCCTTCAACAACCGCATCGTGCAGCAGGACTTTGACGACGGCGAGCTCAGCGGCACGGTCAAGGCGGCCTACCGGCTGAACCCCTCGGTTCTCGGCTATGTCTCGTACGCCCGCGGCTACAAGAGCTTCGGCTTCAACCTCGATCGCGTGCAGACCGGCATCACCCCGACTGCCTCGCTGTTCTTCCCGTCGGAAACCGTCGACAGCTATGAGGCCGGCGTGAAGATGACGCTGCTGAACCGCTCGCTGCTGCTGAACGCCACCTATTTCGACCAGACGTTCGAGAACTTCCAGCTCAACACCTTCAACGGCGTCGGCTTCACCGTCGAGCCGGTGCCGGAGCTGACCTCGCGCGGCGTCGATGCCGACATGGTCTGGTTCAGCCCGGTCGAGGGGCTCAGCTTCACGGGCGGCCTGACCTATACGGACGCCCAGTACGGCCAGTTCACCGCCGCCGACCTGCTGGTGCCGGCCAACTTCGCCAACGCCTCCCTGCTGCCGGGTTCGCGCCCGTCCTTCGCGCCGAAATGGTCCAGCACCCTTTCGATCAACTTCGATCGTAGCCTCGGCAACGGCCTGCAGTTCGGCTTCTCGCTGGCCGGCAAATACATGACCCAGTACAATACCGGATCGGACCTGATCCCGTTCAAGCTCCAGGAAGGCTTCGGCACCCTCAACGGCCGGATCTCGATCGGATCTGAAGACGAGCGCTGGACGCTGGAGGCCTGGGCCCAGAACCTGACCGACGAGGAGTATATCCAGGTCGGCTTCAACGGTCCGCTGCAGGGCACGGCCTTCCAGAGCACGGTCCAGCCGGGCGGTACCTTCTACAACCGCGCCCGCGACACCCAGACCTACAACGCCTTCCTCGGGGCCCCGCGCACCTTCGGTGCGACCCTGCGTCTGAAATACTGATCCGGGCCTGAACCCGGACGACTGGGCCGGCCCGGGGCAACCCGGGCCGGCCTTTCTCTGTCTGATGTCTGCCCTGATGCCGTGAATCAGGCTCCGGATCGGAGCGAGAGTGTGGTTCAGGCGTTCGGTGGGCCCACGATGTAGAGCTCCCTCAAACGATCAGGCTTGAGGGCCACGCACCGGCGTCGGCCCGGTCCGGACCCGCTTCGGGGTCTCTCGTCCGCCAGGCCCCGGGGCCGGGACCGCCGTCGACGACAGGCCGATGTGCCGGGCCGCGTGCCGGCAGCCGGGCCTGCCGTCCTGCCGCTGTTGCGGCCTATTCGGCCGGTCGGGTCTCCTCGGCGTGCTGCCCGTCGAACATCCGGCCCAGCAGCCGCTCCATGCGCTTCTTCACCCCGTCGATCAGGCTGAAGGCGGCGGGAACGAAGATCAGGGACAGGGCGGTGGAGGTGATCAGACCCCCGATCACGGCGATGGCCATGGGCGAGCGGAACTCCGTGCCCTCGCCGAAAGCCATGGCGATCGGCAGCATCCCCAGTCCCATGGCCAGGGTGGTCATGATGATCGGCTGGGCCCGCTTGTGGGCCGCATCGACGATGGCGTCATAGCGGCTCATCCCGCGCTGCATGGCGATGATGGCGTAGTCGACCAGCAGGATGGAGTTCTTGGCCGCGATCCCGGTCAGCATGATGATGCCGATCAGGGCCGGCATCGACAGGGCCTTGCCGGTCACCAGCAGCAGGAAGAAGGCTCCGCCGAACGAGACCGGAAGCGCCGCCAGGATGGTGATCGGGTGGAAGAAGCTTTTGAACAGCAGGACCAGCACGACGTACATCAGCAGGATGCCGGTCACGATGGCGAAGATGAAGCCCGACGCGGTCTCCTGCAGGTTCTCCAGCTCGCCCGACACGGCCTGGCTGACGCCGGCCGGCAGGTTCTGCATCGCCGGCAGGGCGTTCACCCGTTCCGACGCCTGCCCCAGGGTGATGTCGTTCAGCTCGGCCGTCAGGCTGGCGACGCGGCGGCGGTCCAGCCGGGTCAGCTGGTTGGGACCGGCCCCGAAGCTGATGTCGGCCACCGAGGACAGGGGTACGGTCGTGCCCGCGGCCGTCGGCACCTGAAGGTTCTCGATCAGGCCGAGATCGGTCCGCGACTGTTCGGTCAGCATGACCCGGATCGGAACCTGGCGGTCACCCAGATTGAATTTGGGCAGCAGCTGGTCGGCGTCACCGAGGGTGGCCACGCGCGCGACCGAGGAGATGTCCGAGGCCGAGACGCCCTGAAGGGCACCCACGTCGCCCTTGGGCGTGATCAGGATCTCTGGCCGCACGAGAGCGGCGGTGGAAATGACGTTGGTCAGGCCGGGGACGCCGCGCATCTCGCGTTCGACTGCCGCCGCTGCGTCTTCCAGCACCTTGCCGTCGTCGCCCACGAGCGAGATCGAGACCTGACCGCCACCGCCGCCCTCCTGGCCGAACTGGACGCGGGCACCGGGGATCTGGCGCAGGAGCGGACTCATCTCCTGTTCGAACGCCTGCTGGCGGATGCTGCGTTCGCTTTTCTTGACCAGGTTCACGGTGATGGAGGCCCGGCGGACCTCGCCCGCACTGCTCCCGCCCCCGGGGCCGAAATTGGTCGTGGCCGAGCCGATCGAGGCATAGACCGACCGGACCTCGGGGCGGGCGCTCAGGGCCTCGGTGGCCCGCTGGACCACGGCGTCAGTCTCGGCCAGCGTTGCGCCTGGGGGCAGCTGGACCGTCACGTTCGAACGCGACACATCCTCGACCGGGATGAACTCGAATGGCAGGCGGGACGCCAGAAACAGCGAGAAGATGAAGAACAGCAGCCCCAGCCCCATGACCCACATGCGATGGTCGAACATCCGCCACAGCAGGTGCCGGCGGAAGAAGCCGCCGGTCCTGGCCGCGCGGTCTGCCTTCAACTGGTCCGAGCCGGACTGGCCCAAGCCCCAGCGCAGCACCTTCAGATAGGCGGTCATCCAGGCCGGATCGGCGTGTTCCTTGCCCTGGTTGGCCTTCAGCAGATAGGCGCTCATCAGCGGGGTGAGCGTTCGCGCCACCACCAGAGAGAAGAAGACACTGACGCAGGTTGCGATGGCGAAACTCTTGAAGAACTGGCCGACCACACCGGGCATGAAGCCGGTTGGGGCGAACACAGCGATCAGGGTCGCGGTGGTGGCGATGACCGCCAGCCCGATCTCGTCGGCGGCCTCGATGGCGGCCGGATAGGGCGCCTTGCCGTCGCGGATATGGCGGACGATGTTCTCGATCTCGACGATGGCGTCATCGACGAGGATGCCGATCGTCAGGGACAGGGCCAGCAGGGTCACGATGTTCAGTGACTGGCCCATCAGATCCATGACGAGGAAGGTCGGGATCAGCGACAGGGGCATGGCCACGGCGGCGATGAAGGTCGCACGCCAGTCGCGCAGGAAGACCAGCACGACCAGCACGGCGAGGCCGGCCCCCAACAAAAGGGCTTCGACCGAGGCATGGAAATTGTTGATCACGTCCTGGGTGGTGTTGGTCACCTCCTCGATGGTGACGTCGGCAAGTTCGGTATCGAGCGCCTCGATCGCGGCCTGGGTCCGCTCATAGACGTCAAGTTCGGACGAACCCTTGGAGCGGCTGATCGAGAAGGCCACGACCTCCCCGCCGTTGAAGCGGGCGCGCCCCCGGGGCTCGGACCATTCGTCAGTGACCTCGCCGAGGTCGCCGAGGCGGACGGCGCGCCCGCCGACCGGGATCAGGGTCTCGGCCAGGGCCTGGACCGACGGGGCCGAACCCAGGGTGCGGATCGCCTGTTCATTGCCGCCGATCTCGCCGCGTCCGCCCGGCAGGTTGATGTTGGCAGCGCGCAGCTGGTTCGAGACGGCTGCGGCGCTGACGCCCTGGGCCGCCAGTTTCTCGGGGTCCAGCTTGACGCGGATCTCGCGGTTGACGCCACCGTCGCGGCTGACCTGACTGACGCCCTGAACCGACAGCATCCGTTTGGCGATGGTGTTGTCGACGAACCAGCTCAGCTCCTCGGGATTCATCCCGGGGGCCCGGACCACATAGGTGGCGATCGGGACCTGGGTGAATTCGATCCGCTGGACGATCGGCTCCTGAATGTCCGCCGGAAGATTCTGGCGCACGCCGGCGACGGCATTGCGCACGTCGTTGGTCGCCTTCTCCAGATCCACGCCCAGGTTGAAGGTGACGGACGTGGTCGAGACGGAATCGCTGACCACCGAGTTGATGTCATCGACCTCGCCCAGGCCTGCGACCGCATCCTCGATCAGGCGGGTGACCTGGGTCTCAAGTTCCGTCGGGGCGGCCCCGGACTGGACCACAGTGACGGCGACGACCGGCAGGTCGACATTGGGGAAATTGTTCACCGGCAGGCGGCCGTAGCTGATGAGGCCCGCGACCGTCAGGACGATGAACAGCAGGACGACCGGAATAGGGTTCCGGATCGACCACGACGAGATGTTGTTGAAGTTCATGGCTCAGCGGGCCCGGGCGGGCGCGGCCGATGGCACGGTCGCCGACGCTGGTGCTGTCGCAGCGGAGGCGACGACCCGGACCTGATCGCCTTCACCGAGGAACCCGGCCCCCTCGACCACCACCCTCTGTCCCGCCTGAAGCCCGGCGGCGACCGCCACCCGGCCATTGGCGCGACCGCCCTCGGTGATCTGGACGAAGCGAACGGTCGAGTTGTCGGCCACCACATAGACGCCCGCGCGGTTCTCGCGGAACACCACGGCCGCGGCCGGCACGGTCAGCGAGGGCTGGGCCCCGGCATCGATCTCGGCGCGGGCGAACATGCCGGGTCGCAGGGCGGTGCCGCCCGTCAGGGCCACGCGGGCGACGCCCAGGCGCGTCTGGGGATCGACCTGCGGCGTGACGATCCGGACCGTACCGGACGCCTGACCGGCCTGGTCCGAAATGATGGTGGCCGACATGCCGGCGCGGATCAGGGCCAGTTCGGCCTCGGGGATGCGGGCGTCCAGTTCCAGCCGCCCGTCCCGAACCATGCGGAACAGTTCGGAGCCGGCGGCCACGATCTGGCCCTTGGTGACGCTGCGGCTGGAGATCAGGCCGGCGACCGGTGCGCGGATGGTGGCCTGATCGACCCGCGTCTGGGTCTCGCTGAGCTCCGCCCGCGACGACGCCAGATTGGCCGAGGATGCCCGCTGGTTGGCCAGGGCCGTGTCGAGGGAGGCCTGGGACAGAAAGCCGCGCTCCTTCAGCTCCTGCGCCCGGGCCAGGGCGGCCTCGTCACGGGCCAGATTGGCCTCTGCGGTCTGGACCCCGGCCTGCTGCTGGCGCAGCTGGGCCCGCAACAGGGCGTCGTTCAACTGGACCAGCGGCTGGCCCTGCCGCACATACTGGCCCTCATCGACATAGACGGCCGTGGCGACCAGTCCGCCGGTCTCGGCCCCGACCGGAACCTGCTCCCAGGCCGTGACCGTGCCCGAGGCGCTGACGATCCGGGGCAGGTCGGTGGTCGTGACTGTCACCGCCGTGACCGCCTGACCGACCGCGTCCGGTGCACCGGTGTCCGTTTCCTTGCCTTCCGAGCCCCCGCAGGCGGCCGTCAGCAGGGCGAGGCCGAGGACGGCGGCCAGAAGCGGCGCGCGGTGCACGGAAGGGGTCGAGGGCGTGAAGGCCACGGAGCGGTCCTGTCATTGATGCGGCAGGGGGAGCGCCGCGATATGCTTGGCACCGGGCGGCAGATGGCCGCGAGCGCCCGGCCTCATACCGCGTTCCCGTCCCCCGCTCAAACCTCGCAGACCGGCATTACAGGGAAATAATGAAACGCGGCCGGGACCCGTGCGGGCGTGCGCGCTTCACCCGCGTTGGCGCGAGGGGCGTGGTCATGCTAACCGCCCCGCACAATGACGACGCCCCCCATCGACCGAATCCGCAATTTCTCTGTTGTCGCCCACATCGACCACGGCAAATCCACCCTGTCCGACCGGCTGATCCAGGTCACGGGAGGGCTGACGGCGCGCGAGATGTCGGCACAAGTCCTTGATAATATGGACATCGAGAAGGAGCGGGGGATCACGATCAAGGCGCAGACGGTGCGCCTGAACTACCGCGCGCGGGACGGGCTGGACTATGTCCTGAACCTGATGGACACGCCGGGGCATGTGGACTTCGCCTATGAGGTCTCGCGATCGCTGGCGGCGTGCGAGGGCTCGCTGCTGGTGGTCGATGCGTCGCAGGGGGTCGAGGCCCAGACCCTGGCCAATGTCTATCAGGCCATCGACAACAACCACGAGATCGTGCCGGTCCTGAACAAGATCGACCTGCCCGCCGCCGAGCCCGAACGGGTCCGCCAGCAGATCGAGGATGTGATCGGCATCGACGCCAGGGACGCCGTCCTGTGCAGCGCCAAGTCCGGCATCGGCATCGAGGAGGTGCTGGAGGCCATCGTCACCCGCCTGCCGGCGCCGAAGGGCGACCCCGATGCGCCGCTGAAGGCCCTGCTGGTCGACGCCTGGTATGACCCCTATCTGGGCGTCGTCGTCCTGGTCCGCGTCTTCGACGGCACGCTGAAGGCCGGGATGCGGGTCAAGATGATGCAGAACGGCTCGACCCATCTGATCGACCGGGTCGGCGTCTTCCTGCCCAAGAACACCCCGGTCGAGAGCCTCGGCCCCGGCGAGGTCGGCTTCATCACCGCCCAGATCAAGGAAGTCGCCCACGCCGCCGTCGGCGACACCATCACCGACGAACGCCGCCCCACGGCCGAGCCCCTGAAGGGGTTCAAGGCGGTCCAGTCGGTGGTCTTCTGCGGCCTGTTCCCGGTCGACGCCGCCGACTTCGAGGACCTGCGCGCCGCCATCGGCCGGCTGCGCCTGAACGACGCCTCCTTCACCTTCGAGATGGAATCCAGCGCGGCACTCGGCTTCGGCTTCCGCTGCGGCTTCCTCGGCCTGCTGCATCTGGAAATCATCCAGGAGCGCCTGTCCCGCGAGTTCAACCTCGACCTGATCGCGACCGCGCCGTCGGTGGTCTACAAGATCGGCCTGAGGGACGGCACCACGATCGATCTGCACAACCCGGCCGACCTGCCCGACGTCATGCAGATCGAGACCATCTCGGAGCCCTGGATCAAGGCCACCATCCTGACCCCCGATGAATACCTCGGCGGCGTCATCAAGCTGTGCCAGGACCGGCGCGGCAGCCAGATCGAACTGTCCTACGTCGGGTCGCGGGCCCTGGTGGTCTATGAGCTGCCGCTGAACGAGGTTGTGTTCGACTTCTACGACCGCCTGAAGTCCATCAGTAAGGGCTATGCCAGCTTCGATTACGAACTGACCGACTACAAGGTCGGCGATCTGGTCAAGATGAGCATCCTGGTCAATGCCGAGCCGGTCGACGCCCTGTCGATGCTGGTCCACCGCGCGAGGGCCGAGACGCGCGGCCGGGGCATGGTCGAGAAGATGAAGGACCTGATCCCGCCACACATGTTCGTCATCCCGATCCAGGCGGCCATCGGCGGCAAGATCATCGCCCGCGAAACGGTCCGCGCCCTGCGCAAGGACGTGACGTCGAAATGCTACGGCGGCGACGCGACGCGGAAGAAGAAGCTGCTGGAGAAGCAGAAGGCCGGCAAGAAGCGGATGCGCCAGTTCGGCAAGGTCGAGATCCCGCAGGAGGCGTTCATCGCGGCCCTGAAGATGGACGACGATTGAGGGCTGACCGGCGGCAGTTCGTCAGGATGCCAGCGCGGCTTCGGCGGCGGCGAGGATTTCGGGCAACCGCCGCTTGACGGTCAGCCAGACGATCTCTGGGGAGACCTCGTCATAGTCGTGGCGATAGACGTTGCCGGCCCCGGTAATGTCCTTCCACGGCAGCTCGGGTCGGGCCGTACGTTCGGAGGCCTCCAGCCGCCGGGCGGCTTCGGAGACGATCTCGAGTGCGCGCGTCACGGCATAGACGGTTCGGGTGTCGTCGGCGAAGGTTGCGGCCGTAAGGTCGTCGGTCCAGCGCAGGGCAAGGCGGGCGTTGACGGCGATGTCGCCCCAAGCCTGTGCGCTCCGCTCAGAAGGCATGGACCGCGTCACGTTCGGCGGCGGGCCTGACGTGAGCCTTCAGACTGGCCCGGTTGGAGACATCGACCTTGCCAGTGATGATGTCGGTGATGAAGCGGGTGATGCCGACGTAGTCATAGAGATCGACCTCGGCCGCCGGGTCGAGCTCGACCATGATGTCGATGTCGCTGTCGGGGCCGGCCTCGCCACGGGCGAGGGATCCGAAAAGGGCGGCATGCGCCACTCCCTTCTGGCGCAGCGCCGCCTCATGGGCGCGCAGGGTAGCAATGACGGCCTCGCGGGTCATGGGCGCAGGATAGGTCGAAAGCCGCAGGGAGGCGAGGGGGCTAACGGCTCCGCCGCCGTAGCACCTGCAGGCCATACAGTCCCCAGATCATCGCCAGCATCGTCCAAGCCCCGGACAGCAGGGCGGTAGGGTCGAGGTCAGCGGGCGGGAACCGCAGCAGCCAGACGCTGGCTGCCAGAACGAGAACCGTCGCCGCCAGCAGGTTGCCGGGGCGCGGTCTGAAAAACGGGTGGGGACGGCGGACGGCGCGGGTCATGGATCAGGTCCGGGCGGCGCAGACGACGGCTGCGGATCACACGCTATCGGCGGCCCGACAGGCCGTCAACGAGACCGGCTTGTCGGGGCCCTCAGCCGTGTGGCAGCCTGCGATCCCGCAGCGATCGGATCGAGGATCACGGATGATCACCCTCAAATTCCCGCGCCATGCCGTCCTGTCGACGCGATGGAAGCTTCTGGCCGTGGGCCTCGGCGGCACGGCGGGCGTGCTGGGGGCCTGGCTGGCCCTGACGCGCTGAGACCCACGATCACGCTGTCCCGAGGTCGATACGCATGATGCCACGGAGACTGAAACCGCAGTCAGCGGCTGTGTTCTGGGCCGGTGTGGCGCTCGGCCTGATCCTGGGCACCCCCCTGATCACCCTCGTCGTTCTGCTGAACTGAGGCACGCCCGCACACGTTCATCGGCACAGAACGTCGCACCCGAAGCGGAAATTTTAACGCCTCCCCCCGCACTGTCCCGGGCTGAGTTCGAGGAAGGCGTTCCCCATGGCCTGTACTGCCTGCCGCGACGGCGCGGGTTTCGATATGCCCATCACGATGGCGTTCCAGCCGATCGTGGATGTGGTCGCGCGCACCGTCTTCGCCCAGGAGGCGCTGGTGCGCGGCACCGACGGCTCGGGCGCGGCGGCCGTGCTGGCCCAGGTGTCGGACACCAACCGCTATGGCTTTGACCAGCTGTGCCGCACCAGCGCCATCGAACAGGCGGCGGCGCTGGACCTGACGGCCGACGGGGCCGGGCTGTCGATCAACTTCCTGCCCAATGCGGTGTACGAGCCCCGGGCCTGTATCCGCGTGACGCTGGAGGCGGCCCTGCGCACCGGCCTGCCGACCACGGCCATCATCTTCGAGTTCACCGAGAGCGAGTCGATCGACACCGGCCACCTGCTGAACATCCTGCGGTCCTACCGGGCCATGGGGTTCCGCACCGCCATCGACGACTTCGGCGCCGGCTATGCGGGCCTCGGCCTGCTGACGAAATTCCAGCCGGACATCGTCAAGCTGGACATGGATCTGGTGCGCGGCATCGACACCGACCCGGTCAAGCGGATCATCGTGCGCAACACCCTGAACACCCTGACCCAGCTGGGCATCCAGCCGGTGTGCGAGGGGGTCGAGACCCGGGGCGAATACGCCGTCCTGCGCGACCTGGGCGTCACCCTGATGCAGGGATACCTGTTCGCCCGCCCGGTGGTGAACGGTCTGGCCGAGGTGATGTGGCCGGGACAGGCGGGGGTGGAAGAGCCGCAGCGGCGGGCGGGGTAGGGGGCACCCTCAGGGGCCGGACTTCAAACCTGTTGATCGAGACGCCGGCGTGCGCGTTCCCGGCTTGTTCTCCTGGCATGAACCCGTCAACCTGCCATTCTGCAGGGGCGCGAATCATCCGTGTCGGAGTATGCCAACATGGTGAAACAGGCGGGCCGGGCGATGGCCGACAAGGCGGTCAGCCTTGGCTATATCGAGGCTCCCTCGACGCCTGAAATCCCCCAGCCGAAGCTTAAGCTGGTGCGCGGCGACAGGGGCGAGGGCCCTGCCGATTTTACCTTCATCGACCTGTTCGCCGGGATCGGCGGATTGCGGCGCGGGTTCGAATCCATCGGCGGCAAATGCGTCTTCACCTCCGAGTGGGACAAGTACAGCCAGAAGACCTACGCCGCGAACTTCCCGGACGACGACCACCCGATCAACGGCGACATCACGAAGGTCGCCGTCGAGGACATTCCCGCCCATGACGTCCTGCTGGCCGGGTTCCCCTGCCAGCCGTTCTCCATCGCGGGCGTGTCCAAAAAGAATGCGCTGGGTCGCGCGCACGGGTTCGAGGACAAGACCCAGGGGACGCTGTTCTTCGATGTGGCGCGGATCATCGCCCATCATCAACCGGCGGCGTTCCTGCTGGAGAACGTCCGCAACCTGGTCAGCCACGACAAGGGCAAGACCTTCCAGACCATCAAGGATGTCCTGACCGATTTGGGCTATACGATCGACTGGCGCGTCATCGATGGCCGGTCGTGGACGCCCCAGCACCGCGAACGCATCTTCATCGTCGGTTTCCGCAAGGACCAGGGCTTCCGTTTCGCCGACATGAAGGTGCCCGAGGCCGCGCCGAAATTGCGCGACATTCTCCATCCCGGCGACGGGTCGGAGATCCCGGACCAGCGGTTCACCGTCGGCAACTCGGGCCGGGTGTCGGACAAATACACCCTGACCGATCACCTCTGGAACTACCTCCAGCGCTACAAGGAAAAGCACCAGGCGGCCGGCAATGGTTTCGGCTTTGGTCTTGTCGGGCCGGACGATGTCGCCCGCACCCTGTCGGCGCGCTACTACAAGGACGGGTCCGAAATTCTGGTGAAGCAGGAGGGCAAGGCCCCCCGGCGGTTGACGCCCCGGGAGTGTGCCCGACTGATGGGTTTCGACAGCCCCCAGGGCAATGAGTTCGTCATCCCCGTGTCGGACACCCAGGCCTATCGTCAGTTCGGCAACTCGGTGGTCGTGCCCGCCGTGAAGGCCGTGGCCGAACATATGAAGCCCCACCTGTTCCGGGCCCTGGCCGCGCAGCGCAAGCTTGGCTGACATCGTCGATCCGGCGACCCGCAGCCGGATGATGTCCGGCATCCGGGGCAAGAACACAAAGCCGGAACTGATCATCCGCAAGGCCCTGCATGCGCGCGGGTTTCGCTACCGGATCCACTGCAAGGACCTGCCCGGGAACCCCGACCTGTGCCTGCCGAAGTATCGGGCGGTGATCTTCGTACACGGCTGCTTCTGGCACGGGCACGACTGTCACCTGTTCAAGTGGCCGAAGACGCGGCCCGAGTTCTGGGAAGCGAAGATCGG
>JAIEQA010000038.1 GCA_019748095.1 Caulobacteraceae bacterium
TCGTCGTATGACCAATCGGTCATCGCCAGAACACCGCCGCCTGCGTTTCTCTTTCCAAATCAACGATTTCAAAGACCGTAGGAACCGGAGAACCGGCCCGACCGTTTAGCGCCCGATCTCGGCGGAGGCGGCGATGTAGTCGCCTCAGTCGTTCGTGTCAACCAGTTCTTCGGAAAGAACTTTCGACGTCGTCACCGGCCCGGAGGTCGGCGGAGGCGGCGTCTTAGGCACCTCCGATTTCCGCGTCAAGTGGTTCTTTTTAAACAAGAACCTCGGTCTGCGGCGCGGCCCCTGAGGGCTGCGGAGGCGGCTTCCTAAGGAAGACCGAACCCCGGGTCAAGCGGACTTTTCAGCCATTCTGCGAACCGGTGAAGCCAGGCTTCGGGAACGCAAAAAACCGTCGGGAGGGACACCGGAGGCACCCCTGTTATCGTTTCCGACGATTCGATTGGAGCGCGGAGACTAACGACCGGCATCCAGGAAAGCAAGGCACTCTGCAGCGCCCCCGATCCTGCGAAACCTTCAGGACCGATGTCCCCCGGGCTCCGCAGCCAGCCCGTCTCCGAGCGAGCGGGGGGTATACGGACGGTCCTTCCGCTTCGCAAGCCTCGATTCCATGCGACCGCCAATTCTCCCTTGAGCGGTCCGCCTGCCCTTATCCAGCGATATAGGTCCGCAGGCTCTCGGCGTCGCGCGTGGCCTCGGCGACCCGGGATTTCACGACATCACCGATGGAGATGACGCCCGCGAGCCGTCCGTCTCTCATGACCGGCAGATGCCGGATGCGCCGGTCCGTCATTCTTCCCATCACGGTCGCAACACTCTCGCCGGGGTCGGCGAAGATGACATCTCGCGTCATATAGTCGGACACAGGACGGGAGAGACTGGCCGCGCCATCCGTCGCGATCGAGCGGACGATGTCCCGCTCGGAGATCACCCCCACGACCTCATCCTTGTCGCAGACCATCAGGGCCCCGACCCGGCAGCTTTCCAGCCGGCCACACACGGCAGCCAGCGTGATATCGGGCGCAACGCTGAAGACCGCGCCCCCCTTTTCCTTCAGGATTTCTGAAACCAGCATGGCGGCGCTTCTCCCTTGTGTTCCGGGAAACGGCCGTCGGTCCGAAGGACCGGAGGCCGCTTTAAGCCTCAGGATCACCCGGACCGTCCGGCGACGCAAACCTTTCGTCGCCCCGGAGGAACAGACGGGCCATCGGTCCGATGGCGAGGATACCGAAGAGGAAGCCAAAGGCGTGGGCCTCCCAGGCGATGCGGGCCCCGTCGACCCCCGGAGCAAACCCGATCAGACCGACGACCGCATTCACCCCCATCCACGCCGCCGCTGATCCGATGACCGACCGGTCGGTCAGGCGCAGGACCCGGCCCCGCCCGCCGAGCAGACGGGTGGCGGCCCCGATCAGGCCGAACACAGCCCCCGATGCCCCCACCAGAGGATCACTGCTTCCCATATGCATCAGACCATAGCCGAGGGTCGCGACCACGCCGGACGCAATATACAGGAAGAAGAAGGCCCCGACCCCGGACGCGCCGCCAAACAGCCGCGCCACCGGCGAACCGAACGTCAGGGCGGCCACGGCATTCATCAGAACGTGGACCCACCCGCCGTGAACCAGCATGGAGGTGAACAGGCCGCCAAGGCGTCCCTCCCCCAGATCCACCGGCGCAAAGGCCAGGCCGAGCCAGTAGTCGTGCGCCCGCTCCTGGAAGAAATAGAGAACCGGCATCGAAACAGCGAGAAGCACCGCCAGCAGCGGCGCCTTGACGATCGGTTCCCGGGCGGACTGGCCGTCGAATCGGCCGGTGGGTGACTCCATCCCGTTCAAATGCGCAAGGCGCTCCCCGATCTCAAGCGGTTCTTAATAACCCTGACCCATTTTGGCACGTGGACCGCGCCCGGCGGCCGGCTGAGTTGTATGCGTGGGATCGGTCGAAATGCCCCTCAAAAGGACATCCACAATCCTGCTGGCGATCACAGTGGCCGGTTTCGGCCTGCCGGCGTCCGCCATCGCACAGAGTTCCGGATCCGTCAGCCTCGCCCCGTTCCAGAACGGCTATGGCGGTGCCCGTCAGTCGGTGACGGCCGCCCAGACCGGCTCAACCCGGGACGCGAACGGCAATCGACTGATCATCGACGGAATCATCCAGGCCGGTGCCTCGGCCTGGTCCCGCCAGTCCGGCGGCGTGTCGAACACCTATTCGGGCGGCGTCGGTAACTCGCAGGGCGCGACGATCGCGGGCTCGACCGCCATCGGCAACAATCTGAACGTCGTGGTCCAGGGCAGCCACAATACAGTGATCGTCAATTCGCGTCAGACCAATACGGGCAATGTCAGCGCCCGGACCGACCTGACCGGCACCCTGACAGGCTTCGAATGATCCGACGGCTTCATCCCCGGCTTAAGGCGGGCTGCGTCGCGGTCGCCGCCGGTGCCCTTCTGTCGGCCTGCGTGACGCCGGTGGCCGGCCCCGGCGGGCTCTACGCCCGGCCGATCGGCAACGCCCCGGTCACGGCCAATCCGACGCCCTACTCCCCGGCGCTGTACTGCCTCGCCGACTACGCCCGCCGTTACAACCTGCCCTCGCCGCGCATGGCGATCGGCCGGATCAGCGACTACACCGGCACCGTCTCGGCCGACGGCGGCCGCCAGATCACCGGCGGTGCCTCATTGATGGCCTTCTCCGCTCTCGCCAAGTCGGGCGCACGAATGGTCGAGCGCTACGACACCTCGATCTCGGAGATGGAGCTCCGCTATGCCAACAACCGCCTGATCGGCGACGAGGGCCCGGACCAGCCCGCCGACGCTAACTATCGCCGCATTCTGGCGGGTCAGGTACCGGGTTCGGACTTCTACATCGTCGGCGGCATCACCGAGGTGAACTACAATATCCGCTCGGCCGGGTTTGACGCCGCCGTGGGTGAGACCGACACGGACGTGCCGGGCTCCGGCATCCTGCAGGGCAAGATCTATGTGATGAACATCGCCCTCGACCTGCGCCTGGTCCAGACGACCACGCTCGAGGTCGTCGATGTCATCTCCTACCAGAAGCAGATCATCGGCCGCGAAATCTCCGCCGGCGTGTTCGACTTCCTCAACGGCAACGTTTTCGACGTCTCGGCCGGAACGGGCGGCATGGAGCCGGCCCAGCTGGCGGTGCGGGCGCTGATCGAACGGGCCACGGTGGAGATGATGGCCAATCTTTACGGCGCGCCGGGGCCGGAAGTCTGTCTCGACGCCGCCAACGACCCCCTGAACACAGTGGGGCAGACCGGCGGCTTCTATCCCGCCTATGACAATACGGGAACGAACAATGGCCAGACCCGCGCCGAGCCGTCTCGCTGGCACGATCGCCGCGATGGCGATGTGCGCCGCAGCCGCTACTGAGGCCGCCGCCCAGGACCCGTCCCGCGTCCTCAACCAGCAACTCCAGCTCGGTGACGTCATTTCGGGAGTCACCCTCAACGTCGAGGACGCGTCCGGCGAAGTCCCGGTGACGAACACGGCCCGAGGCAACCAGCTGTCCGGCTCGGTTGACGGCGTGGTGCTGGATCTGGCTTCGTCGCAGACCCTGCAGGGCGTGACCGCTGCGACAACGACAATCACCCTGACGGGCGACACGCGCGGCGCCTTGAACGCCACCACGGACGCGCGCGGCAACGACCTGGCTTCGGCGGCCTATGGGGGCGATCTCTCGATCGAGTCCAGCCAGACGGTCGGCCCGACCCAGGTCACCGCCGCTGCCACCATAGGCGGTCCGGCCCCCCGCCTGATCGGCGGGGCCTCTGTCAGCACCACGGCCATCGCCAACGCGGCAGCCCTGGGCGCGACCGGTTCGGCCGTCTCGGGCGTCCTGATCCAGAACTCCGATGCGGGCGTCCGCGCGGACATCCTGGCCGAGACCCAGTACATCCCGGCGACCGCCGAGTTCATCAGCCAGTCGACCGGGAACCAGGTGGCGGCCAACAGCTGGGCCAACTCCGGTCAGGCCCTGACGCTGCGCCAACGCCAGTCGGGGGATGTCGTGACCGCAACGACCAGCGCCAATGCCGGCAACGCCTGGGATCTGGCGGGCCGGGCCCGCGCCACGGCCAACCAGTCTGTGCTCTACAATCAGGGCGGCTCGGCCGTGGTGACGACCGACCAGTCGAACCTGTCGCGGGTCCGGGCCGACAGTGTCGTGACCAGTTATGATTTCGGGGCTGCGACCGCCCGTGCGGCGGCGACGGCCAATGAGGTCTCGATCGGCAACAATGACCGCTATCTGGAGATCGACAATGCCCAGGTGAACTCCGGCGGTGTCGAGGCCTCGGCCAGTTTTGCGGGCACGAACGGCTATGACGCCTATGTGGCCGCAGAATCCGTCGGCAACTCCGTCGTCGGCTACGCCTGCGCGCAATGTGCGGGCGAAATCAATGTGACCAACACCCAGACCAATTCCGCCGGTGTCCTGGCCAATGCGACCACAACCATCGCGGGCAGCGGCCGTTCGGTGGCCACCAGCGCCAGCGCGGTCGGCAACAGCGCGACCTTTTATGTCTCCGGCCCTCGCCGCTAACGTAAAGTTCATTTTACACACGCTCCGGCTCTGGCAAGCTGTGCGGCAACCGGCGGAGCCCGCTGGATCGTATCGTCCTTCCTGATCGCCGCGCCCGCCCCGGCGCGGCTTCGTTTCGCCCGGAGCCCCCATGATCAATTCCCGCCGCCTTCTGCTCGCCGCCGCGTCCGGTCTCGCCCTGCTGACGGGTCAGACCGCGACCGCCGCATGGGCCGCCACGCCCGCCGTCGCCATCCAGACTGCGGCTGAGGCCCCCTCTGATCCGTGGGCCCAGGCCGCCAGCGACATCCCGGCCGACCCCGCCGTCCGCTTCGGCACCCTGCCCAACGGCATGCGCTATGCGATCCTGCGCAACGCCACCCCGCCGGGCCAGGCGTCGCTGCGCCTGCGGATCGACGCGGGGTCGCTGATGGAGAACGACGACCAGCAGGGTCTGGCCCACTTCATGGAGCATATGGCGTTCAACGGGACGACCAACATCCCCGAGAACGAGCTGCTGCGGATCCTTGAACGGCTGGGGCTGGCCTTCGGGGCGGACACCAATGCCGCGACCGGCTTTGACCAGACCTTCTATCAACTCGAACTGCCCCGGACCAATGACGAGACCGTGGACACGGCCCTGCGGATCATGCGCGAGCAGGTGTCCGAGGCCCTGATGGATGCGGACGACATCGACGCGGAGCGGGACGTCATCGTCGGGGAAGAGCGCACCCGCAACACCCCGGCCCTGCGCTCGCTCAAGGCCCAGCTGGCCCTTCTCGCCCCGGGCCAGAGGATTTCCCGCCGCCTGCCGATCGGCGATCTGGACGTCATCCGGACCGCCCCACGCGAGCGCTTTGTGGAGTTCTACGAGGCCTACTACCGCCCCTCGCGTGCGACCCTGCTGATGGTGGGCGACTTCGATGTCGACCAGATGGAGGCCAAGATCCGGGGGACCTTCGAGAGCTGGCAGGCGTCGGCACCCGACGGCCCCGAGCCGGATCTGGGTCGGGTGGCTCCGCGGGGACCGGAGACCGCCATCCTGGTTGAGCCGGGCATCCAGTCCTCCGTCCAGTTGAACTGGATCCAGGAGCCCGACACCGATCCGGACACTGTGGCGGAGCGGCGCTCCCAGACGGTGCGCAACCTCGGCTTCGCCGTTCTGAACCGCCGCATGGGAGAGCTGTCACGGGCAGACAATCCGCCCTTCATCGGCGGGGGCGGCAGCAGCAGCAATCTGGTCGACAGCCTCCAGCTCAGCAGCATTGAGGTCAGATTCAACCCGGGTGGCCTGCAGCGCGCGCTGTCGACCATCGAGCAGGAGAAGCGCCGGCTGGTGCAGTACGGTGTGACGGCGGCCGAGCTGAACCGCGAGATCACCGACACCCGCACCCGGCTGGAGAACGCCGTCGCGGCGGCCGCGACCCGCACCACCCCGGCGCTCGTCAACGGCCTGCTGGGCGCAACCAATGACGACCGCGTCTTCACGACGCCCCGGACGAACCTTGAGCTGTTCAACGCCACGGTCGCGAACCTGACCCCGGAGACGGTCAATGCGGCCGTCGCGTCCGCCTTTGAGGGGCAGGGCCCCCTCGCGCTGGTCGTCACCCCCGAACCCATTGAGGGCGGCGAGGCGGCTGTCACCGCGATGCTTGAGGCGTCGGCGGCCGTGGCGGTCGCCGCCCCGCAGGCCCAGGCGGCGCTGGAATGGCCCTATGCCAGCTTCGGCACGCCGGGCATCCCGACCGAACGGCGCGAGATCACCGAGCTCGGGGCCACCGTCGTGACCTTTGCCAACGGGACGCAGCTGACGGTCAAGCCGACCGACTTCAGGGACGAGCAGATCCTGATCAGCGTCCGCACCGGCCTCGGCGAACTGGGCCTGCCGACCGACCGGCCCGATCCGCGGTCGCTCTCGGGGGTGGTCTTCACAGCCGGCGGACTCGGCAAACTGACCCTCGACGAGTTGAACCGTGTCCTGTCGGGACGGATCTTCAGCGCCAACCTGGCGGTCGACGGGGATGCCTACCAGCTGTCCGGAGCGACGCGCCCGCAGGATCTCGATCTGGAGATGCAGGTCCTGACGGCCTATCTGACCGATCCCGGCGTCCGCCCGGCTCCCTTCGAACAGATCAAGGCCCTGTTCCCCCAGATCATCGCCCAGCAGATGGCCACGCCCGCCGGTGCCTTCGCCCTGCTGTCGGCAGGTCCCCTCGCCTCCGGCGACGCACGCCTCGGCCTGCCCACGGCCGCCGAGATCGCGGGCTGGACCAATGACCAGCTCAAGGCCGGTCTGACCGAGGGCCTGTCACAGGGGCCTGTCTCCGTGGTCGTGGTCGGAGATGTTACCGTGGATGCGGCCATTGCCGCAGTCGGTTCGACGCTGGCCGCCCTGCCGGCCCGCGGCCCGCGGCCGGTCCCGGCCGACGGAGCCGATGTGCGCCGCTTCCCGGCAGGCACCCCTGAGCCAGTCCGACTGACCCACATGGGGCCAGCCGAGCAGGCCCTGGGCTATGTCGCCTGGCCGACGACCGACGCGGTCGACGACCGGACCGAGTCACGCGTGGTCGACGTTCTGGCGGCGGTTCTCGAACTGCGGGTACTGGAGGAGATCCGGGAGAACCTGGCACTGGCCTATTCCCCGAATGTCGGGGCCTCCGCATCCAGCGTCTACAAGGGCTATGGCTCCATGTCGGTTACGGCCCAGACCACGCCCGAGAACCAGCCGGTCTACTTCCAGACCGTGGACACGCTTGCGGCCTCGCTGCGGGATACGTTGATCACCGAGGATGAGCTCACCCGGGCACGCGCTCCGATGATCGAACGTCTGCGCCGCAGCCAGGCCGGAAACGAGTACTGGTTGAGCGCTCTGTCGGACGTGGCGACCGACGCGGGCGAGGTCGTCCAGATCACCACCCGAATCAGCGATCTGGAGGCGATCACGCCCGCCGACATCCAGGCGGCCGCCCGGCGCTACCTGGTGGCGGACAAGGCATGGCGCGCCTCCGTCCTGTCTGCCAACGCGCCCACCCAGTGAACAAAAAAGGCCCCGGAGCGATCGCTCCGGGGCCATAGTCTGCTCAGGATCGTCGGCAATGACCGACTGCAGGACCCTATGACAACCGGCCTGCCGGTCGTCTGAACGCCCCGTTGTCCCGTGTTCAGAACACCCGGCCGCCGACGCCGCCGTCCAGCATGATGGTGGCACCGACGATCGAGGCTCCGGCCTGCTGGACCACCTCCTCGCGATACTCGGTGTAGATTTCCTCGCGAATCCAGACGAGGACCTTGATACCGGCACCGTAGCGGCGCAGCAGCGAGCGTTCGTTGCAGTCGCGCTCGACCTTCTCGGTCCGGCAGGTCATGGCCCCGTCCCGGCCGCGCCACAGGGCCTCGCCCTTCTGGCAGTAGAAGGACTCACCGTGGTCGAAACGGACCTGGCCCGACCATTCGGCCCAGGTCACCTGAAGCCGGGTGCCGGCGAGGCAGCGGTACAGTTCGCCCTCATAGCTTTCATGAATCTCGCGGTCCGGGGTCACCTGGGCCGCCGGATGCGGGACGCTGCGGTCATCGATACAGAAGGCTTGGATGACCACGCGCTTTTCCCAACGACGCCGCGCCTCGTAAGGGACCCGGACGACCCGGGCGACGGCGGCTGCCTCGACGTTCAGCCCCTGGATCACCGTCGGATAGGGCTGGTCGACGTTGAAATAGGCGGCTCCGCCCCCGCCACCGCGGACATTCCCATAGCCCCCGACGCGGGCGTTTATGCCGGCACGCGCCGCCGCGCCGGCGTTGGCATTGGCATTGGCGTTCGCATTGACATTGATGTTGACGTTGATGTTGCCACCGCCCGGTGGATAGTCCGGCGGCCCCGGATGGTCGCAACAGTCCGACGGCGGGGGCGGCGGTGGCGGGGGCGGCGGCGGCGGCGGTTCGCAGCAGGGCGGCGGCGGAGGCTGACAGCCCGAGCCGCAGGACTGGGCCCCCGCGGTCGAGGCGAGGCCGAGGACGGCAAACGCGCCGATCGCGGCCGGTGCCCAGCTCTTGATTCCCACCTGCATACGCCAGGCTCCCGAAACAGCGTCACGACGGCCTGAACGGGCCGGTTCCAATCTGCCATCTGAAGGGCAAAGCCTTTCGTTTCCGTTGCCAAGCCCCGGGGCCGGCGACTGGTCCGCCCCTTGCGCCGATGCGGACGAAGGCGAGGCGCATGTTTCACCCCGGGACGCAGAAGCTGATCGACCACTGGGCTGACCTGCCGGACGCGGGTCGCATTCCGGCCCACGTGCGGCTGGAGCCGCTGGCCCTTGGCCGGCTGGTGCCGCAGCTGTTCAGCGCCGACCGGACGCCGTCCGGTGCCCGGCTCCGGCTGGCCGGAGCAGGGATCGAGACACTGCATGGTGGGCCAATGCGCGGCCAGGACTGGCTGACATTCTGGACGCCGAACAGTCGCGGACTGGTCGCAGCAGCCCTGCTCCAGACGTTTCGCGAGGCACGACCCGTGGTGATCGTCGCCGAAGCGGGCAGACCCCGCGGCACCTTCGAGATCGTGATCGCACCGTTGCGCAGCGCCGGCGGCGCAGCCGACAGGATCGTCGGGCTCTACCAGCCGACGACATCCGAGGGTCTCAGAATCGAGCCGGTACCAGCCTTGTCGGCCCGGCTTTCAGTCGGTGCCGGTCCGGCCGGACGCGCACCCCTGATCCTCGCCGCGATAGACGGCCGTCGGATCGCCTAGCCCCTCCCTTCTCCAGCAAAGGGGAGAAGGGAGGTGGAATACCGTTTCCAGTTCTGGACATAGTGTTCCGCTGAAGCAGTCAGGGCAGCGATCTGGCCCGGCTCCAGCGGACGGACGACCTTGCCCGGCTGGCCCATCACCAGCGAGCCGTCGGGGATGACCTTGCCCTCGGTGATCAGGGCATTGGCCCCGATCAGGCAGTTCTTTCCGATCACCGCCCGGCCCAGGATCACTGCGCCGATGCCGATCAGGGTGTTGTCGCCGATGGTGCAGCTGTGCAGCATGGCCATGTGGCCGACGGTGACGTTGCGGCCGATGGTCAGGGGCTCGCCCGGGTCCGAATGCAGCACGCTGCCGTCCTGGATGTTGGAGTTCTCACCGATGGTGATCGGGTCGTTGTCGCCGCGGATGGTGACCCCGAACCAGACACTGGCCCCGGGCTTCAGGATCACATCACCAATGACAACGGCATTGTCGGCGATCCAGTATTCGCCGGACGGTGGAAGCTGGGGTTTCTTGTCCGCCAGCGAATAGATCGTCATGGAACCATCACCTTGTTCTGTAGTCGATGGGGGGTTTAACCCTTCGTCAACCACGTTAGCATCATCCTGTTGATGCGATTCGAGGTCGTCTTTTTGACCCCGGGTCCGAAGCCGGATCAATCCCGGTCCGGTCTGCCTGGAGAACGTGAGTGACGCGTTCGGGTTTGCGGCGGGTATTGCCGCTGGATGTGGGATACATCTCCGACCCCGGATGCGGCGTCTGCGCCTCCCCTCTCCTCCCTGTTCTCGCCCGAGGCGATGCTTTCCGAGCATCGCCTTTTTTCATGCCCGCGACGACCGGCTCCGCCGGTCGCCGTCTCCCACCCCTGTGAGGCAATGATGACCAAGCGTGCAGCCCTGAAGCGTCAATCCGGCCGTGACGGCGCCTTCGACACCCGTGGCTATGGCGAGGAGTCGAAAGTGCGTCGCCTGCCGAGCCACAGTGGCAATGGCGGGTGGTCGCCCCATCCCTCCAATGACGACCGGGAACAGGGCTATCTGAAGACGCTGAAACCCAAGTCCGAGGGCCAGGCTGCCCTGCTGAACGCCATCGACGCCCACAACCTGACTGTGGCGCTCGGACCAGCAGGCACGGGCAAGACCTATCTGGCCGTGGCCAAGGCGGTCGAGGCGCTGGAGGCCGGCAAGGTCGGGCGCATCGTGCTGAGCCGGCCCGCTGTGGAGGCGGGGGAATCGATCGGCTTCCTGCCCGGGGCCATGGAGGACAAGCTGGCCCCCTATCTGCGGCCGCTCTACGACGCCCTGTCGGACCGGCTGTCGATGAAACGGGTCGGGGCCCTGATGGCCGAAGGGCTGATCGAGATCGCCCCCGTCGGCTATATGCGCGGCCGCACGCTGAACAACGCCTTCATCGTCATCGATGAGGCCCAGAACTGCACCTATGTGCAGCTCAAGATGCTGCTGACCCGCCTGGGCTGGCATTCGACCATGGTGGTGACGGGCGATCCCGGCCAGACCGACCTGCTGCCCTCGCTGTCGGGACTGGCCGATATCGCGGCCCGGCTGGAAGCCGTGCCCGAGATCTCGGTGGTCCGGCTGGCCGAGGGCGACATCGTCCGCCACCCGCTGGTGGCCTCGATGATCGGGGTGCTCTGACACCGGGCGGGGGCGACGGCCGCTGGTCGACCGCCGCCCCCACCAGGGTGAAGACAGTGTCCGACAGTCTCCGGTCGCGCCTGACAAAGGACGCAATGCGGACAGCCTGTCGCCCGGGTCGGCATAACACAGTTTATGTCATTATTGTCATACGTACAGACCCGTCGAGTTCCGCGTCGGAACGCGAGTCATAACTCACCGTTGCTCTACGCAGCTGGGATGGCTCAGGACATTCAGATGTCCAATCCGACACAAGGACTACAGTATGATACGTAATATTTTGGCCGCATGCGCGGTTATTGCACTCGCCTCTCCGGTTATGGCCCAGACGGGAACCGACACCCGGGGCTATGGCAACCTCGGCTATACCCACCTTGAAGGCGACACGCCCTCCGTCGGGGCCGTGACCGGCCGGCTCGGGGTCGATCTGAACCGCTGGATGGCGTTCGAGACCGAGGCCTCGATCGGGGTGAAGAAGAACGAGTTCGAGGTCGCCGGATTCGAGGGCACCAATCGGCACCAGTGGGACGCGGCGGGCTATCTGGTCGGCAAGATGCCGATCGGTGACCAGATCAACGTGTTTGCGCGCGGCGGCTATGGTCACACCGAACTGACGCGCACCGTGGCAGGCAGCGAAACCGACATCGGCGGCGACAGCTGGAACTATGGCGCCGGGGCGGAATTCCTGCTCCACGGTCAGACCGGCCTGCGCGCCGACTGGACCCGTCGGGACTTCCGTCAGGGCGACGTCAAGGCAAACGCCTATTCGCTGAGCCTCGTCCAACGCTTCTGATCGACGTCCGGGGCCGCACTGGCCCCGGCAGATCACCGAAGCAGAGCGAGCGCGGCCCCCTCGGGGCCGCGCTCGTCCTCGTTCTGACTGGTCCCGAAGCCCGGCATTCGGTAGGGATTCGCATGGTCGTCTTGCCGTCTATTGCCGTTGTGGGGCCGGGTGCGATTGGCGGCACTGTGGCCGCCTGGCTGTCGCAAAGCGCGGCAGCCGGGCCCCTGACCCTGTGCGCGCGGACGCCGGTCACGACCCTGCGGGTCGACACGCCCCAGGGTCTGATCGAGGCCTGCCCCAACGTGATCACCGCACCCTCAGAGGCTGGCGTGGCCGACTGGGTGCTGATCGCGACCAAGACCTATGATGCCGCCGCGACGGCCGAATGGCTCGACCGGCTGGTCGGGCCCTCGACGCGGGTAGCGGTGCTGCAGAACGGGGTCGAACATGTCGAGCGGTTCACCCCATGGGTCCCTGCCGAGCGGATCGTGCCGGTCGTGGTGGAGATCCCCGCAGAACGCTCGGCCCCCGGCGTCATCGTCCAGCGGCGCGACGGCTGGCTGAAGGTACCGGCGGGCGGGAACGGCGCGGCCTTTGCCGCCCTGTTCGCGGGATCTCCCCTTGCGGTCTCGACGGACGAGGACTGGATCAGCGTCGCCTGGCGCAAGCTGGCCGTGAACTGCGCCGGTGCCGTCAGCGGCCTGACCGGGAAGCCGGCCGGGGTCGTGTCCCGGGCTGAAATCGCCGGGCTGATGCACGGCCTGGTCGGCGAATGCCTCGCCGTCGGCCGCGCCGAAGGGGCCACACTGCCCGACGACCTGCCCGACCAGATCGTGGCCCAGTACAGGGCCGGTCCGGCGGATTCGATCAACTCCCTGCTGGCGGACAGGCTGGCGGGACGCCCGATGGAATGGGACGCACGCAACGGCGTCATCGCCCGACGGGGCCAGGCGCACGGCCTCGCCACCCCCCTGAACGCCATGGCCGCCGCGATCCTGTCCGCAATGGAATGAGGCAGTAAGGCGGCGCGGATAACGCCGTCTGTGCCTTTGGGCCCACAGTTTACATCATGTAATGCAGCGGCCTTGGAACGGCCTTGTGGGCTACATACCTGATCACTCGCTGGATGGGGCCGGGACAAACAGTCCCGCATCTAGGAGTTAAAGATACCATGCGTAACATTCTTCTCGCGACTGCTGCTCTTTCACTGTTCGCCTTGCCGGCCGCAGCGCAGAGCGTCTCCCAGCCACATTGGTACGGGACCGCAGGCTATACCCATCTGGACGGTGACGACGCCGATCTGGGAGCCATCACCGGCCGGCTCGGTGCCCGTCTGAACCCGAATTTCGCTGTCGAGGGCGAAGCCTCCATCGGGGTGCGCGACGACGACATCACGGTCGCCGGCGTCAACGGCTCGGTCGAGCATGACTATGACCTGGCGGCCTATGCGGTCGGCGTTCTGCCGGTCAGCCCGAACCTCGAACTGTTCGGACGCGTCGGCTACGGCACGACCTCGATCGAGGCCAAGGTCGCGGGCTTCAGCGCCACAGAGGACGGCGAAAGCATCAACTACGGCGTCGGCGCGACCTATTTGCTCGACGGCCAGAACGGCCTGCGCGCGGACTGGACGCGTCGTGATTTCACGGACGACAACAGCGGCGAAATCGACACCTACGGCGTGAGCTTCGTGCGCCGCTTCTAAAAGACGAAAGCTCTCCCCGCGATGTCTGCGGGGAGAGCTTTTTCGCATGTGCAATCCGCATGGCTTGCGAGAGAGGCGGCCGTGGCGTTCTGACCCCGGCGTCAGCCGGGCTCCGCCACGAGCGCCCATCGCAGTGACCCCTCGCCGAACGGACGGGTGAACCATTGGGAGTGGCGTTCGAACGCCTCGACCACAGCCTGACGCAGGTCATAGGGGACGGGTTCCCCCCGCTGGCGTTTCAGCGCGACAACACAGTCAATCACGACATTCTGGTGGGCAGAGCCACCCAGCGACTTCAGCACCATGGCCACATCGCGAGCGAGGGCTTCAAGGAAATTGGGCTGTCTGGCGGGGACATGGCTCATCCGGGGCATCCATTCCACTCGGCTTCTGCGTGGCGGATAAGTCACAAACATCCCAGAAAAGAGCAAGCCATGCCGATGTTCGGCGGGTCATCTCTTCGTGAACAGGGGCCCGGTCAGCGTTTCCGGACGAAGACGGTGCCGGCCGAATACCCCGCGCCGAAGCTGCAGATCAGGCCCGTATCACCGGCTGCGAAACCGTCCTGATGAAGGTGGAAGGCGATGATCGAACCGGCCGAGGAGGTGTTGGCATAGTCATCGAGGATGATGATGTTCTCCCCCGCCTCCGGGTCGCGGCCCAGCACCTTGCGCCCGATCATGGCGTTCATGTTGATGTTGGCCTGGTGCAGCCACAGACGCTTGAGGCCGCCCGGCGCGATGCCGAGCTCACCGGCATGGTCGAGGATCATGTCCGACACCATCGGCACCACATCGCGGAACACCTTGCGCCCCTGCTGGACGAACAGCTTGTCCGTCAGCCCGCCGGCGACCTCGCCCGCCGCGACAGGGCCGTCCGATGACTGCTCGGCCCGGTTCAGGAAGCCGAAATTGTTGCGGATGTTGTTGGAAAAGACCGTCTTCAGCCGCGTCCCGAGGATGTCCCAGCCGCCCGGGCCGGCGGTTTCCGACGACTCGATGATCACGGCGGTGGCGACATCGCCGAAGATGAAGTGGCTGTCGCGGTCGGTGAAGTTCAGATGGGCGGAGCAGACCTCGGGATTGACCATCAGCACGGCCTTGACCGAGCCCGAGGCGATGAAGTCGGCCGCCGTCTTCAGCCCGAAGGTCGCCGAGGAACAGGCCACGTTCATGTCGAAGCCAAAGCCCTCGATCCCCAGCGCCTGCTGGATCTCGACCGCCAGCGCCGGATAGGGACGCGGCATGTTCGAGGCGGCGCACAGCACCGCCCCGATCTCGCTGACCGGCCTGCCCCACGCCTCGATCGCCTGCCGCGCCGCCCTCACGGCCATCTCGGCCATGATCGAGAGCTCGTCATTGGACCGTTCCGTGAGCCTCGGCACCATGCGGTCCGGGTCCAGAATGCCGGCCTTGTCGAGGACGAAACGGCTCTTGATCCCCGAGGCCTTTTCGATGAACTCGGCCGACGAGGGCGTCAGGGCGGCGACATCGCCTTCAGCGATCTGGCCCGCGTGGGCGGCGTTCCAGCGCTCGGCCCAGGTGTTGTAGGCCTCGACCAGCTCGGCATTGGAAATGGACTGCTCGGGGGTGAACAGGCCGGTGGCGGCGATAACGGCAGTTGTCACTTGGTCGTCCCTACGCCCGGCGGGCGGCGCTTCGTTGCGTGAGGGTCGTAACGCCCTCATTCTGTTCTCAATAGGCCGGTGGCGGGCGGCGGTCGAGACTGGCCATCATGCCCTTCCACCACCGGGCCAGCTGATGCGGCGGGACCGGGGGCGGCGGCTGGTCACGCGCCGCGATCAATGCCTGGACCAGGTCCTCCGCCTCGCACGGCCAGCCCGTGGGCGTGACATAGACCGGATAGTCGATCAGGGCGGCCGCGACGAGCGCGTCGAGGCTGGCCGGGCGGGTGCGGCGCTCATAGGTCAGCCGGTCCTGCGTCAGGCCCCACCCCCCGTAGAAGGGTCGGCCATAGACCGCCACGGTCTTGCCGCGCAGCAGGGCCTCGAACCCCGCCAGCGAGGTCAGGGTGGCGAGGACATCGCAGGCCTCCAGACAGTCAACAATATCCAGGCCGTCGGCCACGGCATCCACCGCCGCCATGGCCGCGCCGTCCAGTCGACCGGGCCGGTTGCCGTTCATGACGTCGGGGTGGTTGCGATAGATCAACCAGGCATCCGGAAAATCGGTACGGGCCGCCTCGACCAGCGCCGAGTTGGTGCGGATGTCGCCGCAGCCTTTCAGGATCGATTTGTCGTTCTCGACCTGACCGACCACGAGGACCTTGCGCCGGTCCGCAGGCCAATCAGGCCGTGCCGATCCCGTCGCCAGATTGTATTTCGACAGTCCGGCCTCGACCACACGGGCGCGCAGGGTGGCGGCGCGCGCCAGGGTCTCGGGCGACGACGCACCGTTCTGGATCAGGGTCTCAAGCCGCGATGGCCGGGTGGGATCATAGTAGACGCCCTGGTCATCCAGCGCGACGCTGAGCGCGCCGAAGAAGTCTGAACCCAGACCCCGCGACCGGATAAAGCCGTCCTCCATCCGCACGACCGGAACATCGGTCGACGCGGCGACGGCCGCAATTTCGGGCGTTTCCTTGCCGGCCCAATAGATCAGGCGGCCACTCTTCTCGGCCGCTTTTTCAGCAGCCCGTACGGGTGACGCGAAGTAGCGCAGACGCGTTCTGGGCCCGTTCAGCAGCCGGCGGATCGGTGGACGTTTGGCCGGTGAAAAGCCGACCCCGGCCCAGTACCCCGCAAGCCGATCTGCCCGGTCCCGCAGCGAAATCAGACGGGCGACCGCAGCCTCGGCCTCGCATCGTTCTCCGGTCACCGGATCGACGTAACGGGGGTAGGCGATCAGGGCCGCTGCGGCGAGCGTCTCCAGATCGCGGGCCACGCCGCGCCGGCCGGTCTGGACGGCGTCGGTCGTCAGCCCCCAGCCGGAATAGAAAGGGGCCCCGAAACACCGCACCGGCAGACCGCGCAGCAGGGCCTCGAAACCCAGCGCCGATGTCACGCACCAGACGGCATCCACCTCGGCCAGCAGGTCGGCCGGGCGCACGTCCGCATCGAGCAGGGTGACACCGGTCAGGTCCCTCGAGGGGATGCAGCCCTTCTTGCGGCCCGCTGCGACGGCCGGGTGGCGTTTGACGATCAACTGGGCATCGGGATGCTCCGCCCGCGCGGTCGCCACCATCTCGGAAAAGCTGTGCGGACCGGCCAGTCCGTGGCTGATCGAGGCATCACCCGCCGTCTGGTCGACCAGCAGGATTCGCGGGCCGGGCTTCAGGATCGTACGATCCAGCGGGCCGCCCATATTGGTCTTGGACAGGCCGGACGCCACGATCCGCTCGATCAGGGCGCGGGCGCGGGCGCGGAATGGCGCATCGCACCAGTCCGGGCCGGTCATGATCAGGTCTTCAAGTCGCGAGGGCCGGGTGGCATCGTAATAGATGCCCAGATCATCCACGATCAGACTGAGCGAAGCGGCCCCGCTCTCACCCAGTCCGACCGAGCGCAGAAAGCCGTCCTCAAGCGCCAGATAGCGCAGCCCCTGCCGCGCGGCTCGCCGACGGCCGGCAGCCGAGGTCGACTTCATACCCCAGCCGACCACGGCATCGACCCGCCGCAGCGGCAAGGGTTCAAGCTTCAGATCGTCGAGAAAGGTGCGCAGGAACGGCACCTCAAGGATGCCCGGTGAACACACCCAGGCACGGCGCGATGCGGCGCGGCCGTCTGTGCTGGGAGGAGCAGACTGTTGCAACCGTTACGCTTTCATCGTCGACGGGAATTTACCGCGGCGTGCGCCGGATGGACGAGGACGCTTTATCGGCAAGCGGCGGCGCGCGCCAGCAGAGCCGTAGCGCGGGCCAGATGAAGCCGTTCCACCATGACCCCGGCGACCCTGATCGCACCCCGCCCTTCGGCGTCGGCGGCCGAAAACGCATCGACGATGGCCTGTGCCTCAACAATCTCGTCCATCGTGGGCGAGAAGGCGGCATGGCACACGTCGATCTGGTTCGGATGGATCAGGCTCTTGCCGTCGAAACCGTACAACCGTCCCTGCGCGCACTCGGCCATCAGACCTTCGGCGTCGTCCAGGCGGTTGAACACGCCGTCGATCGCGGCCAGACCATGGGCGTGCGCGGCGGCCACGGTCTGGGCCAGCCAAGGCTTCAGGGGTTCCCGGTCCGGCGCGGGGCCCGTGCCCAGTGACGCGGCCAGATCGTTGACCCCGAGCATGATGGCCGCGAGCGCGCCGCCTGCGCCGGCCAGACGGTTCAGGTCCAGCACGGCCCGGGGCGTCTCGATCATCGCACAGAGGCGGACGTCATCGTCCATTCGGGCCGCATAGGCATCGACTGTCCCGGCATCCTCGACCTTGGGTGCGACGATCCAGTGCAGCGGCACCCCGGCGAGCGCCTTGAGATCCGCCTCACCCCAGGGCGTGGTCAGGCCGTTGACACGGACTCCGACACGGCTGCGGAAACCTCCGGTCCGGATCGCCTGCACTGCCGCCGCACGGGCCACGTCCTTCATCTCCGGAGCGACGGCGTCCTCCAGATCCAGCACGGCGAGGTCGCAGGCCAGCCCCCTTGCCTTTTCAATGGCCCGTGGGTTCGACGCGGGCAGAAACAGCAGGCTGCGCAGCAGGTCCATCCTCAAACCCTTCCGGTGACCGGGACCAGCGCTCCGGTCATGGCGCGAGAGGCCGGCGAGGCCAGAAACAGGATCACCGCCGCAAGATCGGATGGACCAACCCAGTCGGCCGGGTTTGCGTCGGGCATGTCGGCGCGGTTGGCCGGGGTGTCGAGAATGGACGGCAGGACCGCATTCACGGTGACTGTTGTGGATTTCAGCTCTGCGGCCAGGGCCTCGGTCAGACTGTGAACCGCTGATTTGGACGCCGCATAGGCCCCCATGCCCGCGCCTGCCTTGAGGGCCGCTGCCGAGCCGACATTGACGATGCGCCCTTCAGGCGACGCCTTGAGGTGCGGCAGGGCCGCACGCGAAGCATTCAGGGCGGTCGTCAGATTCAGCGCGAACATCCGGTCCCACGCCGGCGTCGCATCGTCCGTCGTCTGCCAGACGAAGCCACCGGCGATGTTCAGAAGCCCGTCAATCCCGCCGAAACGCTCGGCAACGCGCGCCATGGCCAGGTTGGCGGCTCCGGCATCGGTCAGGTCGACGCCGGAGATCTCGAACGCCCCGCCGACGGCGGCGACACCGGCTGCATGATCAATGATCGCGACGTTCAGCCCTTGTGCGAGGGCGGCAGCCACGACGGCCTGACCAAGGACGCCATGTCCACCGGTTACGACGAGAGTGCGAGTGGTCATGATGGATCTCCTGCAGTGAATCCCGGGCCGGTCATGGTTGTGACGGGCGGCAGCCGACGGTGGTCAGCTGAACACGCGCGCCAGAAGGCGCTCCAGCGCCTCCGCATCGACGGCGTCGAAAGCGCCCTTGCGGGTCGCATCGACATCGAACACGGCGATCAGGGCTCCGGCGGAATCGAAGACCGGGACCACGATTTCGCTCTCGGATCGACCGTCGCAGGCGATATGGCCGGGAAAGGCATGGACGTCCTCCACGACCTGGGTCCGGCCTGTCTCGGCCGCAGCCCCGCAGACCCCCCGGCCGAACGCGATTCGCAGGCAGCCCAGCGTGCCCTGATAGGGACCGACCACCAGTTCGCGCCCACGGTCGGGATCGACGACGTAGAAGCCCGTCCAGAAATAATCTTCGAAGGCATCGGACAGCATCGAGGCGACGGTCGCCATACGGGCCACACGATTCCCTTCGCCTTCCAGCACAGCCAGAATCTCGGCCTCCACCTCACTGTAGCGGGCGGCCTTGTCAGCGGGGCGATCAATGCGGGCAACATAGGACATGGTCTGGAACTCGGGGTCGAGGCTTGGCAGGGCGATATAGGTCGACCCGCCCGCGATTGCGAAGAGGCTGGAGCGCTGCGGGGCATAGACCGCTGTTTTTTGTGGAATAACCCGGAACGATCTCCGTTGCGGCGATTGTGCGGCAACGCTTTGTCGCAAATCAGCGTTAACCATAGCTGCAAGTTCACTGGACCCGAAGGACGGTTTGGGAAATGGTTAACGCCGGACTGTCGTGGCTGCGGGGGAGTAGGGAGTGACGGGAATGCGCGATCGCGACGCCAGGCTTGACGCCACCCGGGACCTCCGCAGGCCTCGTGCGGCGCTCGTCGCCCTGATTCTGGCTTCTGCTGTTGCGATCTCAGGCTGCGGCGAGACTGACAGTCCTGCCTTCTGGCGCACGGCCGAAACGGGTGCCGCCAACGCCTGTCCCCGCCCGCAGACCGTGACCGGCTCGGAGTTCAACGCCCAGGAGGCGGGACTTCGCCAGCTCAGGCGGGCCGCTTTCCGGGGCGACTTCTTCGCCCAACTGGAACTGGGTGCCCGCTACGCCGCGCTGAGGGCGACAGACAAGAACATCGAAGACCCGATCGAAAGCGCCGTCTGGACCGGGATGGCGCTCGCCAACGACGAGGGCTACGCGCCGATCAACCGGGTCGATCGCAGCGGTGTGTTCGGCGGCCTGCGCTCGGTGTCCCGCTATGACGATTGCCGGGCCTGGGAACGCCATGTCGCCTATCAGCGTCTGGACAGCCAGCTTTCGCGCATGACGATGGAGGAGCAGGGCGAGGTTCGCGACCGCATGATCTATGCGCTGTCGACCCAGGATGCGGAGGGATTCCGGACCCTGGCCCGGCTTCACGACGCCCTCTATGGCCCGTTCGGCGAACCGCAGGACAATCCGCAGGCCCGCGAGGCGTGGGGACGCCGGGCGGGCAACCAGCCCGAACCGCGAAGAGAGGGCTATCCCGCTGCGGTGAACCTGTTCCCCCGCAACGATGTCGACGCCTATCTGTACAACTATCTCGCGGTGCAGACGGGCGACGTCGGTGCCTATGTGCTGCTGAAGGATTTCGAGCGGTCCTCGCCCGGCCGGTCACGCTACGGAGCCTTTGTCGAGGCCAAGGCCCGTCAGTGGGTGCCCCCGTACGAATTCTACCCTAACGACGCACCCGCGTCGGGGGTGCCCTTTTCGGACGAGAGCCGGCCCCGCGGCGATGCCTACGAATATGCGCTGGGTCGCATGTCCGAACTGCCCTTCGTCCATGTCGGTCGCGCCCTGAGATATCTGGGCGTGACCGAAACGGTTGCGGAGGCCCCGAATGGCCTGTCCGCTCGCCAGATCCAGACGCTGGAAGCCATGCTGGGCCACAATATGGAGTCGCGACTGTCGGCCGTGGAGATGGTCCGTGCCGTTCAATTGGCGGCCGTCAACGGGTCGTCGGAAGCGCAACTGGTCCTGGCCGTGATGTACTCCGAAGGCATCGGCGTTCCTCCCGACTATGCCCGCGCCTTCCACTGGTACTCCCAGGCCGACAAACAGGGCTCGCCCGAGGCCAAGTTCGCGATGTCGACCTATTTTGCCCTCGGCGTCGCCGGCGTGGCCGACCAGGACAAGGCGGAGGCCGTCGCGCTTCGCATCGATTCGGCTCTGGCGGGCTTCGGCCCGTCCGCCTCACGCCTGCAGGCCGTCCTGGCCCAGGTGTCCCGTTCGCAGCGCCGCTAAGGAGGAGACGGACCATGAAGACGCTCACCCTCGCTCCGTCAGCCCTCGCGCTGACCGCCCTCGCGGTTGCGTCGGGACTGGCGCTCACCGCTCCGGCGGCGTCGGCCCAGACTGCCGCCCGGGTCGAGAGCCAGACCCGGCCGAACTTCGGTGTCCTGCTGGATCCGCCGGCCAGCCAGACCCGTCAGCGCCAGCACCGGCGCTGGACCTATGGGTCGCATCGGCCCGACTGGCGGCCCGCGCCTGCGCATCCTTATTCGCCCGGCGGTGGTGAGGAGATCGTGCTGGTCGATTGCGGGGGCAATCCGGGGACCGGAGCCGTCGAGGATGCGGTGCGACGGGTCCGCCCCGGTGGCACGCTGGTGATCCGGGCGCGCGGCGGGGCCTGTGTCGGCTGGCTCAATGTGGACAAGCCCATGACCATCCTGGGCGAAGGCGGCTTCGATCCCCGTCGGTGGCATGAGACGCCTCCGGCGACCCTCCAGGCCCCCGACGGCCTGCCCTGTATCACGGTCTCGGCGGGCGTGAGACTGGAGCTGCGGGACGTCGTTCTGGCCTCGCCCAACGCCGGCGAAGCGGCCTGTGTGGTCGGCTATGGAGCCCAGATCATCATGAGCCGGGTCGGGTTTCGCCACGCCGGGGACGAGGCGGCGATCTACGCCGATGGTGGCCTGATCGATCTCAGGGACGTGATGGTGGACGCCCGCACCCTGTCACCGGCGATCGTCACGGACGGGGCGACCCTGACGGCCTGGGAAACCGAGATCACGGGGGCCCAGTCGGGGATTGAGCTGACGCCGGGCGAAGGTCAGACCTCGCGTCTGGACCGGGTACGGCTTTCAGGGATCGACAGTCTCAACAACTTCGGTCCGCGCGCGATCGGCGTGCTGGTGCGATCGCGGCGGTCACAGGGCCGTGTCGAGATCACGAACTCGAAGATCTGCGGCTATGTCGAGGGTGTCGCCAACGAAGGTTCGGCCGTCCTGATCGACCAGAGCAGCATCTGCAAGTCCGACAAGGGCGTCGTTCTCTACAATGGCGAACTGACCCTGACGAACAGCCGGATCCGCGCCGATTCGTTCGCTGTCGCGCTGGCATCGGGCCGGGCGGTGATCGCCGACAACAGTTTCATCGGCGTTGAGCGTGTGTTCCTGCGGGAGTATCGCGCGTCGCTCGAGTCGAGCGGGAACCGCGTCTGGTCGGACTCCGGCCTGTGCCAACCCAGGTTCCGGTCGCGCTATCGCGATCGCTATGCGCCGTTCTGGGAACAGGGGTCTGACGAGGGCTGGAGCTGCCAGTATTCGCCACTCCCACGGCAGGACTGGGCGGACATGGATGGTAGCTACGGTGCACCCTACCAGGAATTCGTCGCCTGGCCCGAGCGCTACGACAGCTTCGAGGACGGCTATGGCTGGTATGATGGCCGGGGTCGCTACATCGATGCGCCCGGTCCGATCGGGGATCGACGCTGGACCCATCGGCGGTAGTCGGCTGCCCTCGCGGGACCGGTGGTAGGCGCGGAGGGACTCGAACCCCCAACCAGACCGTTATGAGCGGTCGGCTCTAACCATTGAGCTACGCGCCCCCGGGTGGCGGACGAAAGGCCTAGCAGGGGCTGGGCAACGGCGAAAGAGCAAGGCCCCTGTCGGAGAATTCACCTCGATGAACGGTTGCTGCAGCCCGGAACCGGCCCTGTGTTCAGCCGCTCAAGGTCAAGGTTGCGCCACGGCCTGCTCCGACAGTCGGGCCGGCTTTCATTCTTTGTCTGCCTGGAGGATTTCCATGACGCTTCGTTCGCTTCCCGCCCTGATGCTGGGTGCTGCCCTTGTCGGCCTGTCGGCACCCCCTGCCCTCGCCCAGACCGCCGGGCACATGCCGATGCACGCCATGGCACCTGCTCCAGCGCTGAACCTGTCGGCGTCGGGTGAGGTCAAGGTGGCCCCGGATATGGCGACCCTGACGTTCGGCGTGATGACCGAGGCTCCGACGGCCCAGGCCGCCATGGCCGACAATGCCCGTCGGATGACCGAGGTCTTCGCCGCCCTGCGCCGCGCCGGGATCAATGAGCGGGACATCCAGACCTCGGGTCTGAACCTGTCGGCCCAGTATGACTATGTCGAGAACCAGCCGCCGCGCCTGCGCGGGTATCAGGCCTCCAACCGGGTGACGGTCGGGATCATGGACCTGACCCGCGTGGGCACGACGGCCGATGCGGTGGTGGCGGCGGGCGTCAACCAGATCGACGGGATTTCCTTCGGCCTGAAGGACCCCAAGGCGGCCGAGGATCAGGCCCGGCGACTGGCCGTGCGCGCGCTGCAGGACAAGGCGCGGCTGTATGCCGAGGCCCTGGGCGTTCCGCTGGGCGCGATCCGGTCGCTGAACGAGGGCGGCGGCTACCAGCCCCAGCCGCCGATGCCGGTCTATGCGATGGCGCGGATGTCGGCCGATTCGGGCTCCACCCCGGTGGCGGCGGGCGAAATGACCGTTCGGATCGACATCACCGGGACCTACGACCTGGGCCGGTAAGGGGCAATAGCCACCAGAACCGTTGCGGTTCTGGTGGCGCTCCCTATGTTATCGTCCGAGCAACAGCGCGACGGGATGGCCCGCCGCCGGAGAGACGACGATGATCGAGCGCAGACCGTTCGACAGCCTGGGTGGTGCCAACCACGGCTGGCTGAATGCCAAACACCATTTCTCCTTCGCCAACTACTATGATCCCAGGCGCATGAGCTGGGGCAATCTGCGGGTCTGGAACGACGACGAGATCGCCGCCGGGTCCGGCTTTCCGCCCCACCCGCATTCGGACATGGAGATCATCACCTATGTCCGCGACGGGGCCATCACCCATGAGGACAGTCTGGGCAACAAGGGCCGGACCGAGGCGGGGGACGTTCAGGTCATGAGCGCCGGGACCGGCATCCGCCACGCCGAATACAATGCCGAGCCGATCCTGACCCGGATCTTCCAGATCTGGATCGAGCCGACCCGGCGTGGGGAAAAGCCCGCCTGGGGGGCCAAGCCCTTCCCGAAGGGCGACCGGGCCGGCCAGTTCGTGGTCCTGGCCTCGGGTTTCGAGGGTGACACGGATGCCCTGCCGATTCGCACCGACGCGCGGGTCGTGGGGGCGACGCTGAAGGCCGGCGAGACCGCCACCTATCCGCTGGGGGCGAACCGTCGCGGCTATCTGGTGCCGGCCATCGGCGAGGTCGAGGTCAATGGCGTGCGTCTGAACGCCCGCGACGGCGCCGCCATCACGGGTGAGGAGACCCTCACCGTGACCGCCGTGAACGACGCCGAAATCGTTCTGGTCGACGCGGCGTAAGCCAAGCTTCCCTTCTCCCCTTGCGGGAGAAGGTGGCCGAGCCCCCCGGTCCGATCTTGGATCGGCCGGAGGACAGGCTCCGCGAGGTCGGATGAGGGGTGCGAGGATCTGGCAAAGCTGCGGCATCAGGTCTTCGTCCCATCTTCGGGTTTCACCCCTCACCCGACCGCGCCAGAACGACGGCTGCGCCGCCATGCGCGGTCTCCCTCTCCCGCAAGGAGAGAGGGGTCGCCTCTTACCGGTCCTTCTCGCGTTCCACGTTCAGGGCCGCCTGCGCTGCCGCGAGCCGGGCGATGGGGACGCGGTAGGGGCTGCAGCTGACGTAGGCGAGGCCGACCTGTTCGCAGAAGGCGATCGAGGCCGGGTCGCCGCCGTGTTCGCCGCAGATGCCCATCTTGATGTCCGGACGGACCGCCCCGCCCCGCTCGGCCGCGATGCGAATCAGGTCGCCGACGCCTTCCTGGTCCAGACGGACGAAGGGGTCGGTCTCGAAGATGCCCTTGTCCATATAGGCCTGCAGGAAGCGGCCGGAATCGTCGCGGCTGATGCCGAAAGTGGTCTGGGTCAGGTCGTTGGTGCCGAAGGAGAAGAACTCGGCGTGCTCGGCCAGGTCGCCGGCCCTCAAGGCCGCGCGCGGCAGTTCGATCATGGTGCCGACCAGGTAGTCGACACTGTCCCCGGCCTTGGCGAACACGTCCTTGGCCACCCGGTCGGTCAGTTCGCGCAGATATTTCATCTCCAGACCCATGGCGACCAGGGGGTGCATGATCTCGGGGATGGGGGCCTCGGCGGCGGTCTTCTTGACCTCCAGCGCGGCCTCGAGGATCGCCCGCACCTGCATCTCGTAGATCTCGGGATAGGCCACACCCAGACGACAGCCGCGGTGGCCCAGCATGGGGTTGGTCTCGTGCAGCTCCTTGGCCCGGCGCTTCAGCTTGGCCGCGTCGATGCCGGAGGTGGCCGCGAGCGCATCGATGTCCGCGTCGGTGTGCGGGATGAACTCGTGCAGGGGCGGGTCCAGCAGACGGACCGTGACGGGCAGGCCAGCCATGATGGTGAACAGCTCGACGAAGTCCGACTTCTGGAACGGCTCGATCTTGTTGAGCGCCAGTCGACGACCGGCCTCGTCATCAGCCAGAATCATCTCGCGCACGGCGGCGATCCGCGCCTCGTCGAAGAACATATGCTCGGTCCGGCACAGGCCGATGCCCTCGGCGCCGAAGCCGCGCGCGGTGCGGGCGTCCAGGGGGGTCTCGGCGTTGGCGCGCACGCGCAGGCGGCGGACCTTGTCGGCCCAGCCCATCAGGGTCTGGAAATCGCCGGTCAGCTCGGGCTCGATCATGGCCACGGCCCCGTCCAGCACCTCGCCCTTCGAGCCGTCGATGGTGATGATCTCGCCCGCCTTGAAGGTGCGGCCGCGGGCAGTGAAGGTCTGGGCCTTCTCGTCGATGTGGATCTCGCCGGCGCCGGAGACGCAGGGCCGGCCCATGCCGCGGGCGACGACGGCCGCGTGGCTGGTCATGCCGCCGCGCGCCGTGACGATGCCGCGCGCCGCGTGCATGCCGTGGATGTCCTCAGGCGAGGTCTCCTCGCGGACCAGAATCACGGCGTCGCCCAGCTGGTTCAGCCGCTCGGCCTCGTCGGCGTCGAAACAGATCTTGCCGGTCGCGGCCCCGGGCGAGGCGGGCAGGCCGGCGGCGACCACATGGCGGGTCGCATTCGGGTCCAGGGTCGGGTGCAGCAGCTGGTCCAGCGCCGAGGGCTCGACCCGGCTGATGGCCTCTTCCTGGGTGATCACCCCCTCGGCGGCCAGATCCACGGCGATCTTGAGCGCCGATTTGGCGGTGCGCTTGCCGTTGCGGGTCTGCAGCATCCACAGCCGGCCCTGTTCGACCGTGAACTCGATGTCCTGCATGTCGCGGTAGTGGCGCTCCAGCGTACCGACGACGTCGACGAACTGGGCGAACACGGTCGGCATCGCCTCTTCCATCGAGGGGGCGGTCTCGCCCATCTCCTCGCGGCCGGCCCGGGTCAGGGACTGTGGGGTACGGATGCCGGCGACGACGTCCTCGCCCTGGGCATTGATCAGGAACTCGCCGTACAGGCGCGATTCGCCGGTCGAGGGGTTGCGGGTGAAGGCCACGCCCGTGGCCGAGGTCTCGCCCATATTGCCGAACACCATCGACTGGATGTTCACCGCCGTGCCCCAGCTTTCGGGGATGTCGTGCATGCGGCGATAGAATTTGGCTCGGTCGTTCATCCAGCTGGCGAAGACGGCCGAGACTGCGCCCCACAGCTGTTCGTTCGGGTCCTGGGGGAAGGGGTGGCCCAGCTCACGCTCCACCACCGTCTTGTATTCGGCGACCACCTTTTCCCAGTCAGCGGCCGACAGGTCGGTGTCGATGGTGACGCCCAGACGGTCCTTGTGATCGTCCAGCACCTCCTCGAAATCGTCGTGCGACAGGCCCAGAACCACGCTGGAATACATGGTGATGAAGCGGCGGTAGCTGTCGAAGGCGAAGCGGCGATCGCCCGACAGTTTCGCCAGACCCTCGACCGTGGCGTCGTTGAGGCCGAGGTTCAGGACCGTGTCCATCATGCCGGGCATGGAGGCGCGGGCCCCCGAACGCACCGAGACCAGCAGGGGGTTCGAGGCATCACCGAAGGTCTTGCCGACCACCGATTCGACCTTCTTCAGTCCTGCGGCGACCTGATCGCGCAGACCGTCGGGATACGACTGGCCGTTGGAGTAATAGTGGACGCAGGCTTCCGTGGTGACGGTAAAGCCCGGCGGCACGGGCAGGCCGAGGGAAGACATCTCCGCAAGGTTCGCCCCCTTGCCGCCCAGCAGATTCTTCATCGACGCATCGCCGTCGGCGGACCCGCCGCCGAAGCCGTACACCCACTGAGTCATCGAAATCCCCTGAGTTTTGGTGTGCTGGCGGGTAGACCCCGCTCGGTTGGGGCCCTGACTACCGTGCTGCGAGCGCGAAGGCGAGACCGGCCTGTAACAAAGGGTGATCCTGTGTTTCGGTTCCCCGTTCGGAAGGGCGATCTGCCGGACTCAAAAACAGTGTCCGGATGGTCCGGATGGTCCGGATGGGTGGTGCAGAAAACAGAGTCCGTTGAGTCCGTTGAGTCCGGATGAGGGGGACGCGGGCGGATCACGGGACGCACCCTGACACGCCGATGCGTCAGAATCGGTCGTATGAGTGTGGCTACCCTTCTCCCCTTGCGGGAGAAGGTGGCCGAGCGAAGCGAGGTCGGATGAGGGGTGAAACTCAGGCCTTGCCGTGACGCACCGCGTGGTCTCGCACCGCCTGAAACAGCAGCGCTGGATTGGTCAGCACCGCCTCATTGGCGAACCGCAGAACGGTCCATCCGTTGGCGGTCAGCCAGGCGTCCCGAACGGCATCGCGCTCGGCACGCAGCGCATGAACACCCCCGTCCAGTTCGAGAATCAGCCGGATGGACGGACAGGCGAAGTCGGCGATGTAGGGACCGAGCGGCATCTCACGGCGGAACTTCAGACCCTCCAACCGCCGGTCCCGCAGAAACTTCCAGAACACCGCTTCGGGCAAGGTGGGATCGCGGCGTCCGCGACGCGCCTGGGCCCGGGTGCGATCCGACGGCTTTAGCATGAACGAAGTATAACGACGATATGCGCGGCGCTGCAACTTTAGGCCGCAAAGACCCTTCTCCTCTTGCGGGTCGACGAAGGATCGCGTGCGCTCCGAGGAGGGGTGCCCCGAAGGGCCGGTTGAGGGGTAGGAGGACGCAGACGAGATTGCCTGACCAGACCGCACCCGACAGCACCGGGAGTCACCCCTCATCCGACCTCGCTTCGCTCGGCCACCTTCTCCCGCAAGGGGAGAAGGATACTGACTACCCCGCCACCTGGCCGAAGTCGGCGACCTGGCCCATGACGTCGCGGACCTGGCCGAGGAGTTTCAGGCGGTTGTCGCGTTCCTCGGGGACGTCGGAGTTGACGAGGACGTCGGTGAAGAAGGCGTCCACGGGCGCGCGCAGGGCGGCGAGGGCGGTCATGGCGGCGGCGAAATCCTCGGCGGCCAGGGCCGTCCCGACCGCCGTGCGGGCGGCGTCGGCGGCGAAGGCGAGACGGGTCTCGGCCTCGGGCTGGTTGGGCAGGCCGGTCTGGACCATGCCGGTGGGGATGGGGCCCTTCTTGGCCTCGGCCTTCAGGATGTTGGAGGCGCGCTTGTAGCCGGCCAGCAGATTGGTGCCGTCGTCGGTGGCGAGGAAGGCGTCCAGCGCCTCCACGCGACGGACGATGCGGACGAGGTCGTCGTCGCCCAGGGCGAAGACGGCGTCGACGAGGTCGTGACGCTTGCCCTGATCGCGGAGGAGGACCTTCAGGCGGTCGGCGAAGAAGGCGAGGAGGTCGGCTGAGTATTGAGTGTCGCCGCCCAGCTTCCGCGCCGTGATGATCATCGTGCCAGCGGGCGTGAACAGCTGCCGAAGCGGTCCACGCACGCCGTTATCCAAGATCAGCCGGATCACCCCCAGTGCCGCCCGTCTCAGGGCGAACGGGTCCTTCGAACCCGTGGGCTTCTCGTCGATGGCGAAGAAGCCGACGAGGGTGTCCAGCTTGTCGGCCAGGGCGACCGCGACCGTCAGCGGAGCGGTCGGGACCGTGTCGGCCGGGCCCTGCGGCTTGTAGTGGTCGCGGACGGCGTCGGCGATGGCGTCCGAACTTCCCTCTCTGTCCCTGGTCGCCTGCGGCGACGCCGGGACATCTCTCCCGCGAGCGGGAGAGAGACTGGAGGCGTTCAGCCCTTCCCCCGCTTGCGGGGGAAAGCGGTCCGTCGCCGAGCGCAGCGAGGCCAGGACCGATGGGGGAAGTTCACGGGCGTAGTAGCCGCCCATGATGCCCTGCAGTTCGGGGAACTCCCCGACCATGGCGCTGGCGAGGTCGGCCTTCGACAGGCGGGCGGCGGTTTCGGCCTGATCGGGGTCGGCGCCGACGAGGGGGGCGATCTCGCGGGCGAGGGCGGCGATGCGGTCGACGCGCTCGGCCAGGCTGCCCAGTTTGGCGTGGAAGGTCACGCCGGACAGTTTCTTGGTCCAGGCGTCGAAGCCGGTCTTGCGGTCCTCGTCCCAGAAGAAGCGGGCGTCGTTCAGGCGGGCGGACAGGACGCGGGAGTTGCCGGCGGCCAGCGCCTTGCCGCCGTCCGAGGCCTCGACATTGGCGACGACGATGAAGTGGGGGGCGAGCTTTCGAGTCCCTGAATTGCCCCCCTCGCCGCCTTCGGCGTCGCTCCCCCCGCTGCGCAGGGGGACGGTGGCGAAATATTTCTGGTGCACCTTCATCGACAGGCGGACCACCTCGGGCGGCAGGTCGAGGAACTGGGGGTCCATGTCGCCGAGGATCGGCGTCGGCCATTCGGCGAGGCCTGAGACCTCGTCCAGCAGGCCGTCGTCGTCGACGAGTTCGAGGCCCCGCGCGTGGCAGGCGGCGCGGGCGGCCTCGAGGATCTTCAGCTTGCGGTCGACGGCGTCCAGCAGGACGAAGTCGGCCTCGAGCTTTTGCCGGTAGTCGGCGAAGGCGTGGACCTTGATCGGCTGGCCCTTGCCCATGAAGCGGTGGCCCTCGGTCAGGTCGCCGCTCTCGATGCCGTCGACGGCGAAGGGCACGACCTGTCCGTCGAACAGGGCGACGATTCGCTTCAGCGGCCGGACCCAGCGCAGGGTGCCGGAGCCCCAGCGCATCGACTTGGGCCAGGGGAAGGCGCGGATGACGGCGTCGACGGTCTCGGCGATCACGGTCGGGGTCGGACGGCCGGCCTCGTTGACGACGGCGAACAGGACGCCGTCGCGCTCGGTCAGCTGTTCCCGCGTCAGGCCGGTCTTGCGCAGGAAGCCGTCCAGCGCCTGTTCCGGGGCATTGGCGCGGGGGCCCTTCAGCTCTTCCGAGCGATCCGGCGTGGCGGCGGGCAGGCCCTCGATCACAAGGGTCAGGCGGCGCGGGCCGGCATAGGTGGTCAGGGCGTCCCAGCTAAGGCCGGCGGCCTTCAGGCGTTCGGAGGCCATCCGCTCCAGATCGCGCGCGGCCCCGGCCTGCATGCGGGCGGGGATTTCTTCGGAGAAGAGTTCGAGGAGGAGTTGGGGCATCAGGTTTTGTCGTCTTGAGTGAGGAAGGACGCACCGTCGTTGATGACGTTCACGCTGCGCGCTCCACGCCGAGCCGGAGTTCCACGATCTGGCCGTCCGCAGCCGCCGACACGTCCACGGTAAGCTCATAGGCTACCGGACTGAACGCCGCATGCCGGACGACCTGCATGTGAGCCTCTCCCACCGCAAATTCTCCGGCGAAACTCTCTGCATCTCGGTCAAGGTAACCCATTGGGCCGGCGTCATTCACGGACTCGGCAACGAGGCAGACGCTGATGGCTCCAACCGATCCGTCTGCGAGCGTGATTTGCCCGTCCTTTACGGCCCACCGAGGCGGGAATTCGGTTCGCATGACCGGGATGAACAGCTGACTGTTCTTGAAGGTCATCCGCCCAGAGACAGGCACGCCAGCTTCTTTCGTTGGCCGCTTGAAGGCGACGACCCGGTCGTCGCTCACGTCTCCGCCCTTTCCTGTTCCACGTAGGCCAGAGCGCAGGCCTTACACAGGTCCCGGATCCGCCCGATGTAGCTCTGGCGTTCGGCGACGGCGATGGCACCGCGGGCGTCCATCAGGTTGAACAGGTGGCTGGCCTTCAGAACCTGGTCATAGGCGGGCAGAACAAGTTGCTGGCCCTGCGGACCGGTCATGGCCAGCAGGCGCGACACCTCGGCCACCATGTCCTCGAAGCGGCGTTTCAGGCCCTCGACGTCATAGCCGTGGAAATTGGCTTCCGACTGCTGGCGTTCGTTCTCGAGGAAGACCTCGCCGTAGGTCAGGCCCTCCTTGGTGAATTTCAGGTCGTAGACGTTGTCGACGCCCTGGACATACATGGCCAGACGCTCCAGCCCGTAGGTCAGTTCGCCGGAGACCACGTCGACCTCGATGCCGCCGACGCCCTGGAAATAGGTGAACTGGGTCACCTCCATGCCGTCGCACCAGACCTCCCAGCCCAGACCCCAGGCCCCGACGGTGGGGTTCTCCCAGTCGTCCTCGACGAAGCGGATATCGTGCAGGGCCGGATCAATGCCGATGGCACGGAGTGACCCGAGATAGAGCTCCTGCAGGTTGTCCGGGTTCGGCTTCAGGATGACCTGGAACTGGTAATAGTGCTGGAGCCGGTTGGGGTTCTCGCCATAGCGGCCGTCGCCGGGGCGGCGGCTGGGCTGGACATAGGCGGCCTTCCACGGCTTGGGCCCCAGCGCGCGCAGCACGGTGGCGGGGTGCAGGGTGCCGGCCCCGACCTCGATGTCATAGGGCTGGAGGATGGCGCAGCCCTGATCGCCCCAGTAGCGCTGGAGCGTGAGGATCAGGTCCTGAAAGGCGAGCGGTTCGGTGTGTGCGGCCAACGGTCAGTCTTCGGGCAAGAGAAAGGCGGCGGACCCTAGAGCCCGCCGCCCTTCAACTCAACCTGACCCCTTCTGAAGATCAGATCGATGGAGCGTTACGACTGCGGCTTGGGCGCGGTCGTGTCCGGCGTCGCCGCGCCCGGAGTAGCGCTATCCGCCGGCAGGGGGACGCCGGTCTCCTCCGCATCACCCGAAGCCACCAGCGAGGTTTCCGGGTTCAGAACCCGGTCGATGATGAAGACCGTGCCGTTCGAGGCGTCGATGTCCGCCGTGGTGACCGTGGCGTTGTCGACCTTGATGGCGTCACCGGTGCCGTCCAGCTGGACCTGGACCGAGGCGGCGGTCTCGACACCGCCCAGGGCACCCTCGATCTGGCTCGAGTTCACGTCGGCGACGATCACATGATAGAGCAGCAGCTGGCGCAACTCATTGACGTTGGCCGGGTCCAGCAGGCGGGTGCGCTCCGCTTCCGGCAGGGCGGCGAAGGCCGCATCGGTCGGGGCGAAGATCGAGATGGCCGACTCGGTGGTGAGCGTCTCCGTCAGCTGGGCGGCATCAAGAGCCGACAGCAGGGTGGCGAACTGACCGTTCGACCGAAGGACGTCAACCACGGTTCCGGACGCGGCCGGCGTATCGGCACCCGAGACTTCACCCTGGGCTCCGGTTGTCCCGGACGCGGCGATGGGCGCAGGCGAGTCTGGCTGCCCGCCCGCGCGTGGGGGCGAGGAGTCGGGGGCGGCGGACGGCATGACCGTCTGGCCGGTGGTGGTCTGGGCCGAACCGTGGGGGATCGGTGCCGTCTGGGCGAAGGCCGTGCCGGCGGCCAGCAGGGAGACAGTGGCGGCGGCGCTCAAAAGACGAGTGCGAAGCATGACAGTATCCTTTTCAATGCTGCACGCGACGTGGCTCAGGAAAGAGACTCACGGCGCGTTACTCAGTGTTACCGGGGTAAGGAAACCGTCATGCCCGGACCGGTTCCCTGCAGATCAGTTTTTTGTGACTCGATATTGTTCGGCGCGGTTATTCGCGGACCATTGCAAGGCGAGGCCCGCAATGGGGCCGTTACTTTGCCTTATTGTGAGGTTTTCGCCGCGTTGCCGCCCAGAACCGTGGACCGGACCCACCAGTCGGCGTTGTTGCTGCCAAGCTCGTCGGCAGCGGTCGCTGCGGTCGCCGCATCGTCGAACAGGCCAAAGACCGTCGCACCCGATCCGGACATCCGGGTCAGACGCGCGCCTGTGACCTGCATGGCCGCCAGGGCCTCCCCGATCGCGGGCTCGAGGGCGACGGCCGGGGCCTGAAGATCGTTTCTCTGCCGGGCCAGCCAGTCAATCACCGTGGCAGGGGTCCAGTCGGCCGGCGGCGCGGGGCGGTCGATGCGGCCCGGCGGTCCGGAGTCGAAGGCGCGATAGACCGCGCCGGTCGGCGACGGCCGCCCCGGATTGGCCAGGACGGCATGGAGGGGGGGGAGCTGCGGCGCAGGCGACAGGACCTCGCCGATCCCCTCCGCCCAGGCGGAGCGGGCGATCAGGCACATGGGGCCGTCGGCCCCCACGATCCGTGCGATATCCGCCAGTTCGCTCTCCGGCAGGTCGAGCCCGAGTGCCCGGTTGGCCAGTTTCAGGGCCGCCCCGGCATCGGACGAGCCCCCGCCCAGCCCCGCCGCGATCGGCAGGGCCTTGTCGAGGGTGACGGCCAGCGGCGGCTCGCCGATGCCGGCCACCCGCCCCAGTTCGCGCAGGGCCCGGAGCACCAGATTGTCGCCATCGTCGTGGAGGGCGGGCGCGAAGGGTCCGGTGAGGGTGAGAGACAGCCGGTCGGCGGGCGTCAGGCGGATCCGGTCGCCCACGTCGGCGAAGGCAATGAGGCTGGCCAGCGGATGGTAGCCGTCCGGCTGGACCGCACCGACGTGGAGGAACAGATTGATCTTGGCCGGAGCCAGGGCCGGGCGCGTGTTCGGGTCGGGCGTGGTCAGGGTTCGCCCCCGGCCCCGACCCCGTTGTCGGCGTCGCCCAGGCCCTGGACGAGCTTGCGCTCCACCTCGGCCCGGCGTTCGGCGTCGGGATCGAGGGTCAGGACCCGGTTCCACTGGAAGCCGGCCTCGCGGCGGCGGCCGACCTTCCAGTAGGCGTCGCCGAGGTGGTCGTTGATCTCGGCATTGGCCGGCTCCTTGGCCACGGCCTGTTCCAGGGTGTCGACGGCGACATCGTACTGGCCCTGACGGTACTGGGCCCAGCCCAGGCTGTCCTGGATGTTGCCGTCGTCGGGATCGGCGGCGTGGGCCCGGGCGATCATCTCGGCCCCTTCGGCCACGCGCGTGCCGCTGTCGACCCAGAGGTAGCCGAGGTAGTTCAGATAGGCGGGCTCATCCGGGTCGACCTGGAGCGCGGCCCACAACTCGGCCTCGGCCTCGGGGATCCGGCCCAGCGATTCATAGGCCGCGCCGCGCATGAAGCGGACGTCCCCACTCTGATCGGCGGTGTTGAGCAGGGGGCCGTTGAGGAGGTCGAGCGCCTCCTCATACCGTTCCAGCTGCAGCAGCTGACCGGCGGCCAGATAGGGGATGCGTGGATCTTGCGGGGTGACGGCGGCAGCCGTCCGGAAGGCCGCGAGGGCCTCTTCCGGCTGTTCGTCGCGGGCCAGGCTGAGGCCCCGCTGGACCTGGGCGGCGGCATGAATGGCCGTCTCCGACACCGGCACCTCCGCCAGCACCGCCCGTGCGGCCGTGTTCATCCCCGCCTGGGACAGGGTCTGGCCGAGGACATAGAGGGTCTCGGGCTCGCGATCGAGATTGAGGGACAGCCGCAGATAAACGACGGCGAACTCGTGCGCGCCTTCCGCAGAGGCCTGGGCGGCGGCGATCGTCAACGCCCGTGCGGCCCCCTTGCGAAACTCCGGCAGGGCGGGCGGGCGGCCGCGCGATGTCACCCGGGACAGCGCCCGGGTGAGCCCGCCATCAGAGGGGGCACCGGCCAGTGCGCCCTCATACAAGGCCCGGGCCTCGTCGCCCCGGCCCCGACGCTCAAGGAACTCACCATAGCTGACCCGGAACTGGGGTGCGGTCCGGCGATCCTCGGCAAGGGCCTTCAGGGCGGCTTCCGCCTCGGGGTAGCGACGACGGTGCTCCAGCAACTGGGCACGGTGATAGCGGCCAAACAGCAGGCTGAGGGGATCGCCGGTCGGATTGGGTTCGGCCAGGGCGGTGTCCCAGTCGCCGGCGGCGGCGGCGATCCAGGGCGCGATCAGGACGCCGGCCCGGGCATGGGGGGCACCGACCGGATGGGCCTTCAGGGACTCGTTAGCCGAACGGGCGTCGCCGCCGACGAAGCTCTGGACCGCCGTGACCAGCGCGCCGGCCTCGGTGACCACCGGCGAGGCGGTGGTGGACGCCGGGGTGATGCGGGCGGCGACGTTGAGATCGCCGGCCATCAGCGCGGCGATAAAGGTCTGGTCCTGAATGGCCGGCTGTTCCGGCGTCAGGGCCTCGACCGAGGCCAGAAAGTCGGCCCCGACCCCGGTCTGGCCCTGGCTGAGCGCCGAGCGGGCCGACAGATACAGCCCGTAGGCGCTGCGTCCGTCGTCATCGCGCGGGACGGGAGCCCAGACCCGGGGAATGGCCTCGATCGTCGGCGCGGGCGTCTCTGCGCCCTCCCCCACCACGATCAGGGGCACAGGCGGGAGGGGCTCGACGGCGTCGGGGGCCGGCGCCGACAGCGGCGGAACCGCGTCCTGCGCCACGGCGGGGACGGCGATCAGCGCCGAGGCGGCGATCAGGAGCGAGCGAAGGGAGGGGTGACGCATGGCCGGACATTCACCGGCTTATGCGGCCACGACAAGGCCCCTCCCCCCAACGGCTACATATTCGGATAGTTGGGGCCGCCGCCGCCCTCGGGCGTGGTCCAGACGATGTTCTGCGACGGATCCTTGATGTCGCAGGTTTTGCAGTGAACGCAGTTCTGGGCGTTGATCTGGAACCGCGGCTCCGACTTCGTCGCCTCGTCGGCATAGAGCACCTCGTACACACCGGCCGGGCAGTACAGGCGCGCGGGCTCGCCATATTTCGGCAGGTTGACGCGGATGGGGATCGAGGGATCCAGCAGCTTCAGGTGCGCCGGCTGTTCCTCGGCATGGTTGGTGTTCGACACGAACACCGACGACAGCTTGTCGAACGACAGCTTTCCGTCCGGCTTCGGATAGGCGATCGCCTTGTGCTTCGACGCCAGTTCGGTCGACGCCGCGTCGGTCTTGCCGTGCTTTTGCGTCCCGAACAGCGACAGGCCGGTCAGGTGGTTGGTCCACAGGTCGAACAGGCCGGCGGCCCCGCCCAGCGTCGTGCCCAGTTTCGACAGCAGGGGCTTGGCGTTACGGACCGCTTTCAGTTCCTTGAACACCCAGCTGGCCTCATAGGCGGCCTGGTATTCGACCAGCTCGTCGCCCGCCCGGCCCGCGATCACGGCCTCATAGGCGGCGTCGGCGGCCAGCATGCCGGTCTTCATGGCGTTGTGGCTGCCCTTGATCCGGGGCACGTTCACGAACCCGGCCGAACAGCCGATCAGGGCCCCGCCCGGGAATGACAGCTTGGGCACCGACTGCCAGCCGCCCTCGGTGATGGCCCGCGCGCCGTAGGAGATGCGGGTGCCGCCCTCCAGATGCTCGGCGATGGCGGGGTGGTGCTTGAAGCGCTGGAATTCGTCGAACGGCGACAGGAACGGGTTCTTGTAGTTCAGGTGCACGACGTAGCCGATCGCGACGTAGTTGTCGCCGAAATGGTACATGAAGCTGCCGCCGCCGGTGTGCTCGTCCAGCGGCCAGCCGGTGGTGTGCTGGGCCAGGCCCGGCTGGTGCTTCTCCGGGCTGACCTGCCACAGCTCCTTCAGGCCGATACCGTATTTCTGCGGCTCCTTGCCGTCCTGCAGTTTGTGGCGGGCAATGATGGTCTTGGCCAGCGACCCGCGCACGCCCTCGGCGATGAAGACATATTTCCCGTGCAGCTCGAGGCCGGGCTGGAAATCGCCGGTGGGCTGGCCGTGTTTGTCGATGCCGAAGACGCCGGCGACCACGCCCTTCACCCGGCCGGACGGTTCATCCCAGACCACATGGCTGGCGGCCATGCCGGGATAGACCTCGACGCCCAGAGCTTCCGCCTGTTCGCCCAGCCAGCGCGCGACATTGGCCAGCGACGCAATGTAGCAGCCGTCATTGTGCATCATGGGCGGCAGCAGTGGCATGGGCAGGCTGACCTGACCCATGGGCCCCAGAACCATGAACCGGTCCTTCGTCACTGGGGTCTCCAGCGGCGCGCCGCGTGCCTTCCAGTCCGGGAACAGTTCGGTCAGGGCGCGCGGGTCGATGACCGCGCCCGACAGGATATGCCCGCCGACCTCGGCCGACTTCTCCAGCACGGCGACGCTGATGTCCTTGCCGTCCTTTTCCGCCCGCTGTTTCAGGCGGATGGCGGCAGACAGACCGGCCGGGCCGCCGCCGACGATGACGACGTCATACTCCATGACCTCGCGCTCGACCCCCTGCAGGGCCTCGAGCGGCGGCAGGTTGTCGAGGATGGCCTCCTGCGTCCGGGTTTCGGCACCGCCTTCGACAATATCCTCAGCCATGGGTTTCCTTCGCTCTTTGTTCCGCCCCCGCCTTATCGGAAGGTGACGCGACGGCGGTCAAGGCCTATCCCTGACACGGTCACCCCTAACGCCAAACCATGCAAACCGACGCCCGCGACATTGCCGCCATCGAAAGCCTGCTCGCCTTCTGGAGCGATGCGGGGGTCGATGCCTGCTATGAGGACGCCCCGGTCGACCGCACGATCGTGGTGGCCCCGGCGCTGAAGGCGGTCACCCGGGCCACCGCCTCGGTCATGCCGGTGGTCGATATGGGCGATGCCACGGCCGAGGCGCGGCGGCTGGCCCAGGGGGCGGACACCCTTGAGGCCCTGGCTGCAGCGGTGGCGAGCTTCAAGGGCTGCGAACTGGTCGGGATGGGGGCAAAAGGCTGCGTCTTCGGCCGGGGCGATCCCCGGGCTCCGGTCCTGATCATCGGCGAGGCCCCGGGGGCCGAGGAGGATGCCGCCGGCGAGCCCTTCGTCGGTCGGGCCGGGAAGCTGCTGGACCGGATGCTGGAGGCGGCCGGGCTGACCGGTCAGGTCTTCATCACCAACACGGTGTTCTGGCGGCCGCCGGGCAACCGGACACCGACGCCGCAGGAACAGGCCGTCTGCGCGCCCTTCGTGGGGCGGGCCTTTGCCCTGATCCGGCCGCGGGCGGTGCTGTTGCTGGGGGCCGCCGCGGCGAAATCGGTGCTGAAGACGGACGAGGGCATCCTGCGCATGCGGGGCCAGTGGCGGGAGTGGCGGCTGGCGGAGGGCGATGTGTCGGCTCCGGTGATCGCCACCCTTCATCCCGCCTTCCTGTTGCGGCAACCCCAGGCCAAGCGCGAGGCCTGGGCCGACATGCTGGCGCTGGCGGATCGCCTCGGCCAGGACGTCGGATGACGGCGTTACGCGGCCTCTGACGGCGATGTGATTGAAGTTAACAGGGGATTCCGGCATAGATCGTGTCTGACGACCGATCGCAGACCGCGCGTTGATCCCGATTTGAGACGGTGACGCGCTGCACGAGGAGGCCGCCGCCTTGATCAAATTTCCCCGTAGCGCCCTCCCGGCGTCGACCCTTGCCATTCTGGTGGCCGCCGTCTGGAGCGGGGCCCTGCCCGCCCGGGCCGCGCCGGAACCGTATGAAGCCTTCACGGGCGGGACGGTCGTGGATGACGACCCCGAGCTTCGGCTGCCGCCCTCCGCCCTCTCGCGCGCCGACCGCCTGAGCTACACCACCGCCTTCGACGCCCTGCGACGCGGCGATCTGGAGTCCGCCCGCAATTCGGCGCGGCAGGCCAACGACCACGTCCTGCTGGGTACCGTCGAATTCGAACGCCTGTTCCATCCGGACTATACGGCCTCGTTCGAGGAATTGTCGGCCTGGCTACAGGACTATGCCGACCTGCCGACGGCCCAGAGGGTCTATGCCCTGGCCATGCGCAGGCGGCCGGACGGTGCCGAGGAGCCCCGCCGGCCCAGCGGGGCCTTCTTCACCCGTACATGGGACGCCGTGGCCGCGAGCGGCGGCAACAGCGAGGCCGACCCGGCCAAGGCGGCGCGGGTCGCCCTCAATCGCGACGACCTTTCCGAGGCGCTGAGACTGGGCGAACAGATCGGCGACTGGTGGGTCGTGGGCCTCGCCGCATGGCGCTCCGGAGATGCGTCGCGCGCCTTTTCGGCGTTCGAGCGCGTGGCCGTAGACCCGACCGAGGATGGCTGGACCCGCGCCGGGGCCGGGGTCTGGGCCGCACGCGCCGCCGGCCAGTCCGGCCGTCAGGAGCGGATCCAGGAGTTCCTGCGCCTCGCGACCCGGTGGCCGGCGACCTTCTATGGCCAGATCGCCCTGCGGCAGCTGGGCCAGGAGCCGGTGATCCTGAACAGCGGACCGAGGCCCTATGAGGCGGTGGCCCAGATTGTCTCCGCCTCGGTGGACGAACCGATCGGGGTCAACCAGCGCGAAATGGACGCCTTTCTGCAGAGCGAGCCCCGCGCACGTCGGACCGTAGCCTTCTTCGAGGTCGGACGGCGGCTGGACGCTCGCGATGAGTTGCGGAACGGGTTGCGGACCGCGAGCGATCGCACGCGCCGTCTCTGGACCGGCCTTGCCCGTGTCCTCGGGCCAAGACTGGGTGTTTCAGGCTTGGACGGGACCCGGATCGACGCCGCCGACTACCCCATGCCGGAACTGGCCCCCGAGGGCGGATGGACCGTGGAACGCGGCCTGGTTTACGCGATTGCGCGCAAGGAGAGCGGGTTCAACGCCGAGGCCCGCTCGCCGGTCGGGGCCTATGGCATGATGCAGGTGATGCCGACGACGGCCGCCGAGATGACCGGCGATCGCGGCTTTGTCACCGAACCGACCCGGCTGTTCGAACCGGCGACCAATATCCGTCTGGGGCAGACCTATGTGAACCGGATGCTGGCGCGGCCGGAGTTCGAAGGCGATCTGCTGCGCGCCGTGGCCAGCTACAATGCCGGGCCCGGGCCGATGCTGGACGCCCTGCGTCGGCTGGGACCCAATCCCGATCCCCTGCTGCTGATCGAGACGATCGATGTGCCCCAGGCGCGCGAATATGTCGAAAAGGTCGTGGCGGCCTACTGGATCTATCAGCGGATGACCGGCGGGCCGGTGAACACGCTGGACGCGGTTGTGGCCGGCCAGCCCCGGGTGCCGATCCATCTGGACTATGTCGCACCGCCCCCGGCACCGCTTCAGCCCGAGACGGTCCAGGTGGCGTCGGTGTCGCCCGTCGGGACGCGCTGACCCGACCCTTTCCGCATTGGACTCCAGGAGTCCAAAAAAGTGCAAAGGGAATCGAGCGATTTCATGGACTTGCACTTTTGGACTCTGTTTTTTCAGAGTCCAGGGTCGGGTCGTCATTCTCAAACCTGGATGAGTGATGACCGGCTCAACTGCTTGATTACATTCACTTTTTTGACTTATGCCGCGAGGCGCGGCCCGACGCCTACAGGATGCTTCCGACCAGCGAGGCGCACAGGCAGCACCCCACGAGGATGAAGCCGCCGTAGGTCATCAGGGTCGGCCGGCGGGGGGCGGCGGGCGACGTCAGGCTGCGGGTCGCAGTCGGCGGGGCGGCGGACATGGCGGCGGGTTCCGGGTTGAGATCGACCGATACCGCCGTTCCCTTAAAGCCGCGTTCGCGGGTCTCGTTAACGCGGCATCAGCCGTTCAAGACGCGACGGCGACAGCCTGTTCCGACCAGGCGAGAAAATCGGGCTGTTGCAGCAGTTCGGCCACATAGGCGGCGGCGACGCCATCGACGTCGCCGTGGGCGGCGAGGTCGATCTGATAGTGGCGGAAACGACAGGCCACGGGCGTCAGGAAGGCATCTGCGATCGACCACTGGCCGAACAGATACGGACCATCGCCCCCGAAGCGGGACTTCATCTCGCGGATGACGGCCACCAGCCGGCGCACATCGGCGGCGACGGCGGCGCTGGTCGGGGTCGGGGCGCGGTCAGGCCCCACCATGGTGTGGATCACGCCGGCCGCATCCGGCCCCATGGCGCATTCGATACGCAGGGCCATGAAACCGGAATGGAACTCACAGACCACGGACCGGGCCAGCCAGCGGGCATGGGGATCAGCGGGCCACAGAGCGGCGTCCGGATAGCGCTCGGCGGCAAAGACGCAGATGGCCAGGGAATCCCAGATCGTGACCCCCTCGACCTTCAGGGCGGGGACCTTGCCGGTCGGCGAATGCTCGGCCAGCAGCCGGGCCGAGTCCGGGCCGTACAGCGGCACATGGCGCAGGGTGAACTCCGCCCCGCAGCGCTTCAGCACCAGCCACGGACGCAGCGACCAGGTCGAGAAGGCCATATTGCCGACGATCAGTTCCATGGTCGTTCTCCTGTCTGTTGCGCCGTCTTTCCTTGACAGATTCGGCCCGGAAAGCCTTTACCCGCGCCCATGATCAGTCGCTATTCCCGCCCCGACGCCGTCGCCATCTGGTCCGCCGAGACCAAATACAGGATCTGGTTCGAGATCGAGGCCCACGCCGCGACGAAGATGGCCGAGCTGGGCGTGATCCCGACCGGGGCCGCCGAGGCCATCTGGGCCAAGGGCAAGGATGCCGCCTGGGACGCCGACCGGATCGACGAGATCGAGCGGACGACCAAACACGACGTCATCGCCTTCCTGACCCATGTGTCCGAGACGGTGGGCGAGGAGGCGCGCTTCCTGCATCAGGGGATGACGTCTTCGGACGTGCTGGACACCTGTTTCGCGGTCCAGCTGGCGCGGTCAGCCGACCTGCTGGTGGCGGGCGTCGACCGGGTGCTGGCGGCGCTGGAGACCCGGGCGAAAGAGCACAAGCTGACGCCCTGCGTCGGACGCAGCCACGGCATCCACGCCGAGCCGGTCACCTTCGGCCTGAAGCTGGCCGGCTATCACGCCGAGTTCCAGCGGGCGCGGCGGCGCCTGCTGACGGCGAAGGAAGAGATCGCCACCTGTGCCATCTCGGGCGCGGTCGGCACCTTCGCCAATGTCGATCCGGCGGTCGAGGAATACGTCGCGGAGAAGATGGGCCTTCAGGTCGAGCCGGTCTCGACCCAGGTGATCCCGCGCGACCGGCATGCGGCCTTCTTTGCGGCCCTGGGCGTGGTCGCCTCTTCCGTCGAGCGGCTGGCGGTCGAGATCCGGCATCTGCAGCGCACCGAAGTGCTGGAGGTCGAGGAGTTCTTCGACAAGGGCCAGAAGGGCTCGTCGGCCATGCCGCACAAGCGCAATCCGATCCTGACCGAGAACCTGACCGGCCTGGCCCGTCTGGTCCGTTCGGCCGTGACCCCGGCGATGGAAAACGTCGCCCTGTGGCATGAGCGCGACATCAGCCATTCCTCGGTCGAGCGCGGCATCGGGCCGGACGCCACCATCCATCTGGACTTCGCCCTGAACCGTCTGGCCGGGGTGGTGGAGCGGCTGCTGGTCTATCCGGACAACATGGCGAAGAACCTGGACAGGCTGGGCGGGCTGGTTCACTCGCAGCGGGTGCTTCTGGCCCTGACCCAGCTGGGCCAGTCGCGCGAGGAGAGCTATGCGGCCGTCCAGCGGAACGCCATGAAGGTCTGGCGCGGCGAGGGCAATTTCCTCGACTTCCTGAAAGCCGACCCGGAGGTCATCGTGCCGGACGATCAGCTGGAGGCCCTGTTCGACCTCGGCTACCACACCAAACATGTGGACACGGTTTTCGCCCGGGTGTTCGGCCCGGCCTGAACAGCTTGGCTGCGGTAACCTGTCGCGCCGGAAAACGTGATCGGGACGCATCCTTTGTCGCGCTCAGCCGTCTTTAGTCCCTGCGCCGCATGAAGCGGTGAATCAGGAGCAAACGCCATGAACGCACGAATCCTCACCCTCACCGTCGCCTCCGCCGCCCTGCTGGGCCTGGCCGCGTGCAACAGCGGTGCCGAGACTGAAGCGCCCGCCACCGAAGTCGCCGCCACGGAGACTGCAGCCCCGGCCGCTGACGGAACCATCGTAGCCGTCGCCCAGGGCAACCCGGACTTCTCGACGCTGGTGTCGGCCGTGACCGCCGCCGAACTGGTTGAGACGCTGAACGGCCCCGGCCCCTTCACCGTCTTCGCGCCCAACAATGCCGCCTTCGCCAAGATCCCGGCTGACACCCTGAACGGCCTGCTGCAGCCGGCCCAGAAGGAAGCCCTTGCCGGCGTTCTGACCTATCACGTGGTGTCCGGCCGCGTGGATGCAGCGGCCCTGACGCAACAGATCCAGGCTGGCGGTGGGACTGCCACGCTGACGACCGTCGCCGGCGGCACCCTGACCGCCTCGGTCGGCGCTGACGGTTCCGTCACCCTGACCGACGCCAAGGGCGGGACCTCCAAGGTCATCGCCACCGACGTGGCCGCCTCCAACGGCGTTGTTCACGTGATCGACACGGTGGTTATGCCGGGCTGATCGTCCCGGTGAACCAATTGCGGCTGGCTGCATTCTTCTGATGCGCCAGTCGCAAAACATCGGGTGAGGCCCTCCCCCCCGGGGCCCCTGACAAGGAAAGGGCCGCAGCGGCGACGCTGCGGCCCTTTTTTCTTGCCCGGCGCGGTGTGCCGGCCAGGCGGGATTTCAATGAAGGCCCCCCGGGCGGACTTTGGGCCCACTCTGTCCCGGAAAAACCACAGCCGGCCTCTCGCCGGCGAAGGCCGCCGGTGTGGCCCTGCTGCTGGCTGGCCTATTCCCCGGCCCGGACCTGGTCGCGGGCCATGGAGGCCAGTTCGTCCATCTTGGAGCGGATCTCGCCCTCGGAGACCGTCAGGCCCGAGCCCTTGAAGTCGCCGGCAATCTTGCGGAACACGTCCTCTTCGCCCGGCTGCTCGAAATCGGCGCGCACGACGGCCTTGGCATATTCCTCGGACGAGTCAGCGCTCAGCCCCATTTTCTCGGCAGCCCACAGACCCAAGAGCTTGTTGCGCCGGGCCATCGCCTTGAATTCTTGCTCCTGATCGAGCGCGAACTTGGACTCAAAGCCCTTTTCCCGATCGTTGAAGGTCGTCATGCGTCGTCAGTCGCTCCGTCTCGGGCCAGATATCTCGGGGACCCGCCGGGCAGGTCTATAGCTCCGGACCCCGCGAACGCAACGAATAACGGCGACCCGCCCGGAGGCCGTTCCCGAAGCTGCGGCTGGTCTGGCCTGCAGCGTCGTTTGTGTCGCAGGGCGCATTCCGCTAAAGAGCGCCAGACCCATTTCCCGCTCAGCTCGAGACCGGATCGCGCCGCCCAGACGAACCCTCTGGCCGCGCGATTTTCGTTTTCCGGCCAGGCCGCCATCCCTTCCGGGACCACGATGATGAATTCGAAGCGCAAGAAGATCTACGAAGGCAAGGCCAAGATCCTTTACGAAGGACCTGAGCCCGGCACGCTGATCCAGTATTTCAAGGACGACGCGACCGCCTTCAACGCCCAGAAGCGCGCCACGCTCGAGGGCAAGGGCGTCATCAACAACCGCATCAGCGAGTTCGTGATGACCCGTCTGAACGGGATCGGCGTGACCAACCACTTCATCCGCCGGCTGAACCTGCGCGAGCAGCTGATCCGCGAGGTCGAGATCATCCCGCTGGAGGTGGTGTGCCGCAACATCGTCGCCGGCTCTCTGGCCACTCGGCTGGGCCAGGAAGAGGGCACGCCCCTTCCCCGCTCGATCATCGAATTCTATTACAAGAAGGATGAGCTGAACGATCCGATGGTGACGGAAGAGCACATCACGGCGTTCAACTGGGCCTCGACCCAGGAGATCGACGACATCCTGGCCATGACGCTGCGGGTCAACGACTATCTGTCGGGCATGTTCGGGGCCGTCGGCATCACCCTGGTGGACTTCAAGATCGAGTTCGGCCGGGTGTGGGAGAACGACTTCAGCCGCGTCATCCTCGCCGACGAGATCAGCCCCGATTCGTGCCGCCTGTGGGATTCAAACACCGGCGAGAAGATGGACAAGGACCGCTTCCGTCGCGATCTGGGCAATGTCATCGAGAGCTACACCGAGGTGGCCCGCCGTCTCGGCATCATGAAGGACATGCCGACGGTGATTCAGGGGGGACTGCACTGATGGCCAAGGTGAAGGTGCATGTGTTCCTGAAACCCGGCGTGCTGGACGTTCAGGGCAAGGCTGTCGAGGGAGCCCTGAAGGGTCTGGGCTGGACCGGTGTGTCCGAAGCTCGCGTCGGCAAGCTGATCGAGTTCGATCTGGACGGCGTCGAGGACCCGGCCGCCGAGGCGAAAAAGATGTGCGAGACCCTGCTGGCCAATACGGTGATCGAGAGCTACCGCGTCGAGATCGCCTGAGGCGCAAAAGTCGGGAGCGCAGCATGACCTTCACCCTCACCTCCAACGATTTCAGGGACGGCGACACCCTGCCCGACGCGCAGGTGCAGGCGCTGGGCAACACCTCGCCCCATCTGGCCTGGTCGGGTGCGCCGGAGGGAACGAAGTCGTTCGCCATCACCGTCTATGATCCGGACGCCCCGACGGGCTCGGGATTCTGGCACTGGACGGTGGCCAACATCCCGGCGGATGTTGGCGAGATCGCCAGCGGCGGCCCCCTGCCCGCCGGATCGGTGGAGGGTCGGACCGATTTCGGTGCCCCCGGTTTCGGCGGGGCCGCCCCGCCGCCCGGGCACGGACCGCACCGCTATATCTTCACCGTCTTCGCCGTGGACGTCGAGACGCTGGGGTTGACCTCCGAGGATTCAGGGGCCGTGTTCGGCTTCAACCTGTTCTTCCACACCCTGGACAAGGCCTCGATCACCGCGACCTGGGAAAACCGGGGCTGAGCGTTACTTCTTCCGGAGCCGACCGGCGAGAACCGAGGCGAAGGCACCCAGCAAGGCACCGACGATGAAAATCGCGAGCGGAGCCCCCTTTGCGGTCGCCATCAGCCAGGCCCCATAGGTGATGCAGGCGATGGATCCGACCAGCATCAGCATGATCACAAGACGGAGCAGGGACGGCGCGGGCTTGTCGGACACGAGGCTCTCCATCTGGCAGAGCCCATACAGCCCGGTGTTTTCGGACGACGCAAGCGGGACCCGGCATGCCCGCTGACAGGCTGGGCAAACCCTGCTAAACGCCCGCGCCATGAGCGCAGCCGTCATCGTCTTCCCCGGATCCAACTGTGACCGTGACTGCAAGGTCGCGATCGAGCGGTCCACGAACGAGCGGGTCGAGATGGTCTGGCATCAGGAGACCGAGCTGCCGACGGGCCTCGACCTGATCGTCCTGCCCGGCGGGTTTTCCTATGGCGACTATCTGCGCTGCGGGGCCATGGCGGCGCAGTCGCCGATCATGGGTGCGGTAAAGAAGGCTGCGGATGACGGCGTGGCCGTGGTCGGCATCTGCAACGGCTTCCAGATCCTGTGCGAGGCCGGGATGTTGCCGGGGGCGCTGCTGCGGAACGCCGGGCTGAAATACGTCTGCAAGCCGATCAGCCTTGAGGTCACCAATGGGCAGACCCGGTTCACGGCCGGCTACCAGGGCCAGCGCGAGGTGATCATGACCCAGGGCAATGGCGACGGAAACTATTTCGCCGATGCCGAGACCCTGGCCCGGATCGAGGGAGAGGGTCAGGTGGTGTTCCGCTACGTCGACAATCCCAACGGCTCGGTCGCGAACATCGCAGGCCTGCAGAACGCGCGGGGCAATGTGCTGGGCATGATGCCACATCCGGACCGCGCCTTCGAGGCCGAGCTGGGCTCGGCGGACGGCGCGGTCCTGTTCCGGTCGATCTACGCGGCCGCCTAGGCCTCCGGGTCTTCGCCGAGGACGGCGGTGTCGCGGGCAAGGGTGTCCGCGTCGTCTTTCTCTTCTTCGCCCTCTTCCTCGTCTTCATCCGGCGTCACGATGCCGCCGGCGTCGCGCTGGGCGGCGAGTTCGCGGGCTCCGACGCCGAGGCCCTGCTCCATGGCCAGGTTGGCTTCCACGTCGCTGGTCTCAAAATGGGGGGTGTCGTCTGTGGTTTCGGGCTGGTCGGCCATGATCGGTCTCCTCGTGGGTCAGGCTTGATCAACCCGACCCGTCATCCGGAGTTCCGTACCGGCCGGGGTGAACGTTCGCCCGGTTCATGCGTAGAGTGGCCGTCAATGCTGAAGCTGGCTTCAGCCTCGTCCCGGGAAACCCCATGTCCTCCATCGTTCGGCCCACCCCCGCCCAGATGACACGCCGGCTGGTTGTGGTGGGGGCGACGGTCTTCGCCATCATCGCCGGACAACTTCAGCAGTTCGGCGATCTGGGTCAGACGCCGGCAGAGTTCTCGGCCGACAGCGACGCGACCCTGCGCGTCGTCGGCTGGGCCTTCGCCATCTGGGGCCCGATCTATCTGGGGCTGATCGCCTATGCCCTGCGCCAGGTCCTGCCGCGGACCGGGGAGAGCGAGATGATCGGCCGCTTCGGCTGGCCGTCGATCCTCGCCCTGCTGGGGATCGGCAGCTGGATCGTCGCCGCAGCCCTGGACGCCGAGGTGGCGACCATTGTGCTGATCTTCGGCTCACTGGCGGTGCTGGTGATCCCGTTGCTGAAGAATGCCGCCCTGATCTGGTCGCTGCGAGGCCGCGACATGGACCGCTGGCTGGTAGCCTGGCCGCTGGGGGCCCTGGCCGGGTGGCTGACCATCGCCTCGCCGGTGAACCTGTTGACGGTGGCCACCGGAAACGGGGATTTGCCGGCGACCTTCCCCCCAACGGTCTGGGCCCTGCTGGCGATCGCAGGCGTGGCGGCCTTCACCCTGGTCGTGACATGGCGGACCCGACTGCTGGCCTATCCCCTGCCGGTGTCGTGGGGCCTGCTGGGCGTATTCGTGGCCGAGCGTGCCAGAGGCAATGAGACCCTCGCGCTCGGTGCCCTCGGCGCATCGCTGGTGGTGCTGGTGGCGGCACTGTGGATCACGCTGGGGCTGAGGCAACGCCACCCCGGGGGATCCGCCGGCGGCTAGACGCCTTCGCCGTCCAGGCCTTCCTCGTCTTCGTCTTCAACTGGCTCGGCCGTGATCGGGCTATGGGCATTGCCCATGCGCTCGGCCAGTGCGGTGGCCCCGGCGTCGTCGGCGGCGATCTCGGGGGCGTCGTCGTCCTTAGGGGTGGCGGCGGGGTCGATGGGCTGGTCGGTCATGGCAGGCTCCAGTGAGGTGTATGCTTGAACAGCGACCATGCCGCCGATGCGTTCCCGCCACGCGACCGGGCTGACAGTCTCGCCGATCGCGGCTAGAAGCCCGGCATGAGCGCCCCGAACAAGACCACCGCCGAGCTTGCCGTCGAATACGGCCTCGCCCCCAATGAATACCAGGTTATCCTGGACCGACTGGGGCGCGAGCCGAACCATCTGGAACTGGGGGTCTTCTCGGTGATGTGGTCGGAGCACTGCTCCTACAAGTCATCCAAGATCCATCTGGGCAAATTCCCGACCACCGGGTCCCGCGTCATCTGCGGTCCGGGCGAGAATGCCGGGGTCATCGACATCGACGACGGCGATGCCTGCATCTTCAAGATGGAGAGCCACAACCACCCCTCCTTCATCGAGCCCTACCAGGGCGCGGCGACGGGCGTCGGCGGGATCATGCGCGACGTCTTCACCATGGGGGCGCGGCCGGTGGCCCTGCTGAATGCCCTGCGGTTCGGCGACATCGGGCATGAGAAGACGAAGCGGCTGGTCAAGGGCGTTGTCAGTGGCATCGGCGGTTATGGCAACTGCGTCGGCGTGCCGACCGTGGCCGGCGAAACCAATTTCCATCGCGGCTACAACGGCAACATCCTGGTCAATGCCATGTGCGTGGGCCTGGCGAAGGCCGATGCCATCTTCTACTCCGCCGCGCCGGGACCGGGCATGTCGGTGGTCTATTTCGGATCCAAGACCGGACGCGACGGCATCCATGGCGCGACCATGTCGTCGGCCGAGTTCGACGACGAATCGGATTCCAAACGCCCGACGGTCCAGGTCGGGGACCCCTTCGCCGAGAAGCTGCTGATCGAGGCGACGCTGGAGCTGATGGCCTCGGGCGCGGTGGCGGCGATCCAGGACATGGGGGCGGCGGGCCTGACCAGTTCGTCGGTCGAGATGGCCGGCAAGGGTGGCGTCGGGATCGAGCTGAACATGGACGCCGTGCCGCAGCGCGAGGAGGGCATGTCGGCCTATGAGATGATGCTGTCGGAGAGCCAGGAGCGGATGCTGGCGGTGCTGAAGCCGGGCCGCGAGGCCGACGGCCACCGCATCTTCGAGAAGTGGGGTCTGGACGCCGCCGTCATCGGCATGACGACCGAGACCGGCCGGCTAGTGCTGAACCATCATGGCGAGGTCGTCTGCGACGTGCCTCTGGCCCCGCTGTTCGACGATGCCCCCCTCTATGACCGCCCCTGGGTCCAGCCGGACCTGCATCCGCGCCTGTCGCCCGGCGACATTCCGGCCCCCGAAAGCTGGCCGGATGCGGTGCTGAAGGTGCTGACCTGCCCGGATATGGCGTCCAAGCGCTGGATCTGGGAGCAGTACGACCGCCATGTCATGGCCGACACGCTTCAGGATTCGGCCACGGGCGCGGATGCGGGCGTCGTTCGCGTCCACGGCACGGACAAGGGTCTGGCGGTCACCAGCGACTGCACGCCGCGCTATGTCCAGAACGACCCCTATGAAGGCGGCAAACAGTGTGTGGCGGAGGCCTGGCGCAACCTGACCGCCGTGGGCAGCCGGCCAATCGCCATCACCGACAACCTCAATTTCGGCAATCCGCAGCGGCCCGAGATCATGGGCCAGATCGT